>DATGGM010000094.1:0-72319 GCA_035308525.1 Bryobacteraceae bacterium | reverse complement strand
GGTCATGCTGCTCGGGGCCATTATCTTCGTGTCCGGCTTCTTTTCGGCGTTCTTCGTAAACGACACCATGTGCCTGGTGCTCACGCCGCTGGTGCTCGAAATAACCCGGCGGCTGCGCCGCAATCCGGTGCCCTACCTGCTGGCCGTGGCCATGGCGGCCAATATCGGCAGCGTGGCCACCATCACCGGCAATCCGCAAAACATGATGATTGGGAGCTTTTCGGGCATTCCGTACGGGGCGTTTACGGTCGCGCTGGCGCCCATCGCCGGTGCGGGCTTACTGGCGCTGCTCGGGCTGCTGGCCGTCATCTACCCGCAGGAGTTTCGCGCAGAGCGCACCTTGGCCGTGGAGCGTCAGCCGGTAGACATAGACCGTTTGCAGCTTTGGAAATCGCTGCTGGTGGCCGCCGCCATGATCGTATTCTTCTTCGCCGGCGGGCGGGTCTCCGAAGTCGCCCTTTTGGCCGGCGCGCTGCTGCTGATCACGCGGCGCGTGCATCCGGAAACTATCTACCGCGAAATCGACTGGCCGCTGCTGGCGATGTTCGTGGGGCTGTTCATTGTGGTAGCGGGAGTGGAGCGGACGACCGTCTCGGCCGACCTGCTGGCATTTGCCTCGCGCTACCGTTTGGACCACACAGCCGTCCTTACAGCTTGTGCCGCGGCGCTCTCCAATATCGTGAGTAACGTACCAGCGGTGCTGGTATTCAAGCCGATAGTGCAGAGCCTGCCGGATGCGCGCCACGCGTGGCTGACCCTGGCCATGTCCACGACGCTGGCTGGTAATTTGACGGTGCTGGGGTCGGTGGCCAACCTGATTGTGGTGGAGCGGGCGCGCCGTGAGGCCGCCATTTCATTTTGGGAATACGCCAAGGTGGGTATCCCGGTCACGGTTCTGACCCTCGCGATCGGGGCGTTTATGCTGCGCTAACACGCACCGCGATTGGCGCTAAGATATTTGCTCGTGTCAAAAGGAGGGGAACCTTGAGTTTCGTTACAACAGCTGCGTGCGGCATGGCGCTTGCCGCCCTGCTTTCCGCGCAGACCGCGGACGAACTGGTCAACAAGAACCTGCAGGCCAGGGGCGGCATTGAAAAACTGAGGGCTCTGCGCTCGCTGCGGATGACCGGCAAGATGCGGCAGGGCAGCTTCACCGTCCAGGTCGGCCTGGATACCATGGCGCCCGATCTGCTCCGCCAGTCGTTCACCGTGATGGGCATGACCGGGATGATGGCCTATGATGGCAACGCCGGCTGGCGCATCATGCCGTTCGGCGGCCGCAAGGATCCGGAACTCCTTGGCGACGACGATCTCCGCGGGTTGAAAGAGGAAGCCGACTTTTATGGCCACCTGGTGGATTACAAGGAGAAGGGCAACACCGTTGAGTATCTGGGTCACGATACGGTGGACGGCGATGACGCTTACCGTTTAAAGGTCACGTTGAAGAACGGCGACATCATTTACTATTATCTGGACCCCGAGACTTTTCTCGAGATCCGGACGGAAACACAGCAGTTCATCCATGGCTCGGTGCGCGAGTCATTTTCGGAGATGGGCTCGTACAAGCTGGTGAACGGCGTCTATTTCCCGTTCGCCATGGAATCGGGCAGCCCGCGCAACCCCGGGGAGACCGCCAAGATCACCATCGACAAGATCGAGGCTAACGCGCCGATTGACCCCGCGGAGTTCAAGATGCCGGCGTCACTGGCAGGAGCGGCCGGCGGCGCCAAGGCGAAGCCGTAGTACGCAAGAAGCGATGAACATGACGAACAAACCCATACTCGCACTCCTTCTATCCGCCCCGCTATTCGGGCAGGCGCCGGTACGATATGACTCCGGCACAATCTCGGCTCTGCCGGCGCGCAACATAGGTTCCGCCGAAATGAGCGGACGCATCGCCGCGGTAACCGCGGTCAACGATGGCGGCCGGCTGACCGTGTTCGCTGCGTCGGCCAGCGGCGGCATCTGGAAGTCCATCAACGGGGGTACCACGTTCAAACCCGTCTTCGATCTGCCGGATGTGCAATCCACCGGCACGGTGGCCATCGACCCTTCCAATTCCAAGATCGTCTGGGTGGGAAGTGGCGAAGGCTGGCTCCGCAACAGCGTGTCGATAGGCGATGGCGTATACAAATCCGTGGATGGCGGCGAGAACTGGAAGAATGTTGGGCTGACTGATTCCGAGCATATCGCCAAGATTCTGATCGATCCCAAGGACGGCAACGTGGTGTACGCCTGCGCCATCGGGCACCTGTGGAACGATAACGATGAGCGCGGCGTTTTCAAGACCAGCGATGGCGGGAAGACCTGGCGGAAAGTGCTGGCCGGCGCGAATGGCTCGACCGGGTGCGGAATGATTTCGATGGCCGCGCAGGAGCCGCAGACCATCTACGCCTCCATGTGGGATTTCCGGCGGCAGGCATGGACATTTCGATCCGGAGGCCCCGGCAGCGGCTTGTTCAAGTCCACCGACGGCGGCGAGCATTGGACGGAGCTTACCACGGCCACTGCCAAGGGTCTGCCCGAGAAACCCTACGGACGCATCGCGCTGGCCGTGGCGCCCTCCAAGCCGCAGGTGGTTTATGCCAGCATCGAATCGAAGAGCAGCGCGCTCTTCCGCTCCAACGATGGAGGCCAGAACTGGACCCGCCTGGATGCCAGCCAGTATCAGGTGTGGCGTCCCTTCTATTTCGCCAACCTGATAGTGGATCCTAAGGACGAGAACAAGGTATTCAAGGTCGATGGACCCCTGCTGTTGAGCGTGAATGGCGGGCGCAGCTTCAGTGCGGTGGCCAATGCCCACGGCGACTTCCACGATGTGTGGATCGATCCCGGCAATCCCAACATGATGTTCACCGGGGATGACGGCGGGCTGTGGCGCAGCCAGGACGGGGGCACGCGCTGGGAGCATTTGATGAACCTGCCGGTTTCGCAGTTCTACCACGTGAGCGCGGACAACGCCGAGCCCTACCACGTGTACGGCGGATTGCAAGACAACAGTTGTTGGATGGGCGACTCTTCGTATCCGGGCGGCGTGAGCAACGCGCGCTGGGAGAACTTCTGCGGCGGCGACGGCTTTTGGATGTGGGAAGATCCGGCGGACCCGAATTACATTTACGCCGAGACGCAGGGCGGCGAACTCAGCCGTGTGCACCGCTACACGCACGAATCGCGCGCCATCAAGCCCTATGCGGGTTATGGCGAGACGAAACTGCGCTTCAACTGGAACACTCCCATGGTCGTGAGCCCGAACGAAAAGGGCACCATCTACATCGGGGCGCAATATGTGTACCGGTCCCGCGACCATGGCCAGTCCTGGGAACGCATTTCTCCCGACCTGACCTCCAACGATCCCGAGAAACAGAAACAGGAGGAATCCGGAGGTGTGACGATTGACAACTCGGTGGCCGAGATGCACACAACCGTGTATTCCATCGCCGAGTCGCCCAAGAACGGCAAGATCATTTGGGCGGGCACCGATGATGGGAACGTGCAGATCACGCGGGACGGCGGCCAGCACTGGACCAACGTCGCCGGAAACGTAAAAGGTGTGGGCAAAGCTCCCTGGGTCTCCTGGGTAGAGGCCAGCCGCTACGCCGAGGGAACCGCGTATGCTACCTTCGACCGCCATATGTACGGCGACATGAAGCCCTATCTGTACAAAACCACCGATTACGGCCAGAGCTGGACCCCGCTGCCGGTGGAGGAAAGCCACATTCGAGGCTACGCGCACGTGATCAGGGAAGACAACGTGAATGCCAACCTGCTGTATCTGGGGACTGAGTTCGGCCTCTGGATCAGCGTGGACGGAGGAGAGCGCTGGGCGCAGTATAAAGGCGTGAACTTCCCGTCGGTAGCGGTGCGCGACATTTTCGTCCATCCGCGCACGTCGGACTTGATTCTGGCGACGCATGGCCGCGGCATCTGGATCGTCGACGATATCTCGCCATTGCGCTCCCTGACGCCCGGCCTGATGTCGGAATACGCCGCCTTCCTTCCCATGCCTCCATCCGTGCAATGGATGGACGCGTTCGGCGGGTGGTCGGAGGGCGATGCGACCTACGTGGGTCCCAACCGGCCGGAAGAAGCTCTCATCCCTTATTACCAGCGGAGCCGGCACATTTACGGCGACATGAAGATCGAGGTGTTCGACGCGCAAGGGAAACTGATCGATACGCTGCCCACCAGCGGGCATCGGGGCCTCAACCGCGCGAAATGGTCGATGCACTTGAAGCCTCCGCACGCGCCGCCCGCGGCCGTGGGAGCCTTTGCCGCAGCCGTCGGACCGCGCGTTCTGCCGGGCACATACACAATCAAGCTGACCAAGGGCGACAAGGTCTATGACGCGAAGCTGAACGTAGTGATGGACCCGCGCGCCAAGTACACGCTTGAAGACCGCAAGGCGCAATTCGATCTGATGACCAGGATGGGCGCGCAACTCGATCACATGACGTGGGCCGTGGATGCCATTGTGGGGGTGCGTGACGGCGCCAACAAGAGCGCGGCCAAACTGCCGGAAAGCGACCCGCTGCGGGCCAGGCTGGCGCAGGTGGCCGAGTCCGCCGATAAGATCCGGTCGAAGATCGTGGCTACCAAGGAGGGCGGCATGATCACCGGCGAGGAGCGCCTGCGCGAGTTTCTGTCCGGGCTGTACGGAGATGTGAGTTCGTACGATGGCCGGCCCACCGATTCACAGGTTGCGCGCGCCGAGGTGCTGGGCCATGAGCTCGAGGATGTGATTCATGAGTTCACGGACATGACCGGCAAGCAGCTTCCGGATCTGAATCGCGCGCTTGAGGCCAAGAAGTTGGGGACCATCGCCATGATTTCGGAGGAGGAGTGGCGCAAGACCCACGAGTAGGGCGGCGCGCCACTACACTGGAAACGTGCAATGCTAGGGTAATGCGAAAGCGGTTGGATAAGCTGCGCCGGCTGGCGACGGAGAGCGAAGCGCGAATCGCGGATGAGTCCGCCGGACAACAGCTCTCGCCCGAAGAGCAGGAGCGCGCCAGTCTGAAGCGGATCATGGCCGAGATGGGCCATCACGCCGGACGCCGGGGCGGCCATGCTCGCGGGCCGAAACCGCCGCATGCCGGTGGCCACGCACCCGGGCGCCGCAGACCGCGGGCCAAGAAGCCTAAACACTAGCTGAGCGGCCGGCGGATTATCCAGCTTTTGGCATTTGCGGCGCGCCAGGAATATCGCGGGCGCCATCTAAAGGAATTGCGTGACACTCCATCCCATCAGTGCGAACATCAAACCCGGCAGGCCCCAACAGCCTGGGAAGACGCTCCCGGCGGCCACCGAGTTCCAGGAAGCCCTGCGCATCCGGCCGGACTATAGAGAGGCCTGCATGAATCTGGTCAATGCCCTTGTGGAAACTCCTGGCAAGATGCCGGAAGCTATCGCGCAGTTTCAGGCTGCCCTGCGTTTGAAGCCGGACTTCGCCGAGGCGCGCAACTATCTGGCGCGGACCTGCCCCACCTGCGCCGGACGCTGAAATGCCCCACCCTCCGTTATCATGGGGATGGTGCGCTTGCGTATCGCCCGTTATCTGACCGCCTGCCTGCTGGCCTGCGTGCGATCCGCAGCGGCGCAGACGGCTGGATACGAAGGTCAGCCCATCGCGAACATTCAGTTCTCCCCGGCGGACCAGCCGCTCACATCCGCCGAGCTGGCTAACCTGCTCCCGCTCAAAAAGGGCGCCGCGCTCCATTTGGCGGACGTACATGCCGCCATCCAGCGGCTATATGCCACCGGCGACTTTGAAGACATCCAGGTAGATGCCGAGCTTTTGCCCGGCGGTGTCACGGTTAGAATTATCACCAAAAATAGCTGGTTCGTGGGCAACGTGGCGATTGAAGGCCGCATCTCCGATCCCCCGAACGGCGGCCAACTGGTCAACGTGACCCGGCTCAATCTCGGCCAGCCCTTCGAGGAGAGGGACCTGGAGCCCGCGCAGAACGACATGAAGCGGCTGCTGGACAACAACGGCTTGTACCGAAGCCAGGTCCGGCCGGAGGTGTCCTACGACCCGAAAACACAGCAGGTCAGCGTGCACTTCGTGCTGGATCCCGGGCCGCGCGCCCACTTCACCACCCCCGCCATTACCGGCGACACCAAAATGCCGCTGAATGAGCTGGTAGGCGCCACCCACTGGCGCCGCTGGCTGATCGGCGGGTGGCACACGGTCAATCAGTCGCGCGTGCGCAAGGGGCTGGAAGGGGTGCGCTCCCGGTACGAGCGGCGTGGCCGCTTCGAGGCGCGCGTCGCCCTGAAGTCCATGGACTACGATGCGGACGGCAATCGCAGCAAGCCTTCGCTGGATATCGATGCCGGACCCCTGGTAGAAGTGCATGCCATCGGGGCCAAGGTTTCGCAGGGCAAGCTGCGCAGCCTGATTCCGGTCTTCGAGGAGCACTCCGTCGACGAGTCCCTCCTATTCGAGGGGTCCCGCAACCTGCGCGACTATTTTCAGTCCCAGGGTTACTTCGATGCCGAGGTCGAGTACAAACCGCAGCGTATCGTGAACGACAAAGCCTCCATCGACTATCTCATCAACCCCGGCACGCGCCACAGGCTGGTGTGGATCGGCATTGAAGGCAACAAGTATTTCAGAAGCGAAGCCATCCGCGAGCGCATGTTCCTGATGCGCGCCTCGCTGCTGCAGTTCAGGCGCGGCCGATACAGCGGCGCCCTGCTTAGGCGCGACGAGGACTCCATCGGCAGCTTGTATAAGATGAACGGGTTCCGCGACGTGGCGGTCAAGCACAAAATCGTGGACGGCTACAGGGGCAAAAAAGGCGATCTGGCGGTATTCCTGCAAATCGCGGAGGGTCCCCAATATCTGGTCCACAGTCTGGACATACAGGGCATTGCCAAGCTGGACAAGGCGCGCCTGCTGTCCCAGCTCAGCTCCGACGAAGGACAACCGTTCAGCGAATATAATGTGGCCGTAGACCGGGACGTGGTGTTGGGAGAATACTCCACGCGCGGGTTCCCGAACGCCACCTTCGAGTGGAGCTCCAAGCCCGCGCCGGACGCCCATCAGGTGGATTTAACCTACGTCGTCCACGAGGGGCAGCAGCAGTTCGTGCGCGACGTTTTGATCAGCGGCTTGAAGGGCACGCGGCGCAGCATGGTGGACAGCAAAATGGAGTTGAAGCGGGACGATCCCCTCTCGCCCAATGCCATGCGCGACACCCAACGCCAGCTTTACGATCTGGGCGTTTTCGCCCGCGTGGACACCGCCATTCAAAATCCTGATGGCGATACCGACTCCAAATACGTCCTTTATGACGTGGAGGAAGCCCGCAAGTATTCGATCGCTACGGGGTTCGGCGCGGAGTTTGCCAAGATCGGGGGCTGCTCGAATTGTCTGGAAGCGCCGGCCGGCCAGAACGGTTTTGCGCCGGATTTCTCGCTCGACGTTTCCCGCCTGGACCTCTGGGGGCTGGGCCAGAGCCTCAGCTTTCGCGGCCGGGTCTCCACCCTGGATCAGCGCGCGCTGGTGGATTACACGGCGCCGCGCGTGCGCGGCAACAGCCGGCTGACGCTCTCCTTCACCGCGCTTTATGACAACAGCAAAGATGTGCGTACCTTCACCGCCCAACGCGAGGAAGGCTCTGTGCAACTCGCCGACCGGCTCTCGAAATCGATTACGTTTCTCTACCGCTACACCTACCGGCATGTCATCGTGGATCAATCCACGCTGAAGATCTCGCCGCTGCTGATTCCGCTGTTCTCGCAGCCCGACCGCGTGGGCGAGTTTTCGTGGAGCATGATCCAGGACCGGCGCGACGATCCCATTGATACCCACAAAGGCATTTACAACACCATGGACATCTCGGCGGCGCCCCGCGCCTTCGGTTCGCAGATATCCTTCGGCCGCTTCCTGGGGCGGAATGCCACCTATCACCCGATCGGCCGGAAATACGTGCTGGCCCGCGCCACCAGCTTCGGCATCATCCATCCCCTGCAAGGCGTCAGCAACCCGCTCACCGCGATTCCCCTGCCCGAGCACTTCTTCTCGGGCGGCGCCACCTCCGAGCGCGGTTTTCCCGATCTGCAGGCCGGGCCGCGCGACCCCGTCACCGGATTTCCACTGGGCGGCACCGCGCTCCTGATGAATCAGACCGAGCTGCGTTTTCCCTTGCTGGGAGAGAATATCGGCGGCGTGCTGTTTCACGACATGGGCAATGTGTATAGCAGCCCGTCGAGCATTTCGTTCCGCACGGATCAGCACGGGCTGGGGGACTTTGACTACATGAACCACGCGGTCGGCTTCGGAATTCGCTATCGCACGCCGATTGGCCCCGTGCGGCTGGACCTGGCTTACAGCATCAATCCGCCGCGCTTTTTTGGCTTCCAGGGAAGTTTCACCGACTTGTTGAACGCCGGCGTGAAACCGTGCTCGCCTCCCCCCGGACAGATCGATAGGTGTGTGGCACAGGGCATCAGCCATTTTCAATTCTTCTTTTCCATAGGGCAGACCTTCTAATGCGACGCTTTGCGCCAGCCTTAGCCGCGCTCGCACTGCTGGCCCCCGCCTTTGCCCATCCGGAGATTCTCGATCGCATCGCGGTCTCGGTGGGCAATCGCGTTATTACGCAAATCGACATCGACCGTGAAATTCGCCTCACGGCCCTGCTGAACGGTGAAAAGCCGGACTTTAGCCCCGCCCACAAGCGCGAGGCCGCCGAGCGCATGGTGGACCAGAGCCTGGTTCGCGCGGAGTTGGAAGCCAGCCGCTACCTGCTGCCCTCCGCCGCGGATGCCGACGCTGTGCTCAAGCAGGAGAAAGCCCGCTATGGAGATGAATCCGCTTACCGCCGCATTCTGGCCGAATACGGCGTCACCGAGGAAGACCTGAAGACCGGCCTGGTCTGGCAATTGACGCTGGTGCGCTTCATCGATGTGCGCTTCCGGCCGGGCATCCAGATCGGCGACGATGAAATTCGCGACTACTTCAACAACCACCTGCGGGCCACTCTCCTGCAGGCGCATCCCGGCCAGACTCCATCGGTCGACGATCACCGCGATGAAATCGAGCAGACGCTGATCGCCCAGGCCGCCAATCGACAGGTGGAACAGTGGCTGAAAGAAGCCCGCCGGCGCACCCGCATTCAATACCACGACGAGGCTTTCCAATGAGCCGCCGCGCGGGCCGGCTCTGGGTCGCGGCCGGTAGTCTGCTGGCTCTGGCCCTGGTCGCGGTGCTGAGCGCCATCCTGGTGCTGCGCAGCGACTGGTTCAGCCGCAAAGTCCGTGATCGCATCGTGGCCGAATTGGAGAAAGCCACCGGAGGGCGATCGGAGATAGGTGCTTTCCGCTTCGATTGGAAGCAGATGCGCGCCGAGGTGGATGGGTTCGTCCTGCACGGAAGCGAGCCCGCCGGTGCGCCGCCGCTGGTCCGCGCGGACGCCATAGTGCTCGGCGTCCGGATCATCTCGGTGGTGAAGCGATCGGTCGACCTGCAATACCTCGATGTGCGACACCCGCGGGTGTATCTGATTCTCTATCCGGATGGGCGCACCAACGTGCCCGCGCCTAAAGTGCGCCGCCCGGGAAAGGGCACCGTCGAGAGTATTCTGGACCTGGCCATCGGCCGGTTAGGCCTGCAGGACGGTATCTTCGAAGTTCGGGGCCAGGGCAAGACACCTTTCGACGCGCAGGGCCGCAACGTGCGCGCTCAGTTCTCTTATGACGTGGCCGGACCGCGCTACCGCGGCCAGCTATCCTTTTCGCCCGCCGAGTTCCATTGGGGCAGCTATCAGCCCGTACCGCTGGATGTGAGCCTGGCGCTGGACGTATCGAAGAATCGCGTGGAAGTCTCTTCCGGGCGCGTCGCTACCAGGCAGTCGCAGGTTGAATTCTCCGGCGCCATCGACAGCCTCACCGCTTTCTCCGGATCGTTCCAATACAAGGTGCGCGCATCGCTGGCGGAGGTGGTCCGCACGCTCGCCCTGCGCACGGTGTTGGAGGGGCCGGTCACGCTGGCTGGGGTTTTGCGGTTTCACGGTGCTGCCGACTATCAGGCTACCGGCTCGCTGCGCGCGGCTGGTCTGCTGTTCCGTCCCGACGCCAACGTCACCTTGCACCACGTCAGCGCCGATGGGGCGCTGAGTCTCGACCCGCAACGGGTGATGGTGCGGGGGATGCGGGTCTCGGGCATCGTGAACCGGCCGGGAGGCCTCCCATACGAGGGCCGGATCGAGACTGTAGTGCTGCGGCACGGCACCCTGGAAGCCAGTGGTATTCACATAGATGCGCTAGATGGATCTTTCGCCGGCAAAGGGGAAATCGTGGACTTGAAGCGCGTCCACGTGGAGGGCGACGTATCCGGCTTCGACGTGCGCAAGACCATGTTCGCGTACAACGGTCAGAGCCTCCCCTGGGACGGGGTAGCAGGGGGCCCCGTGCAACTGGCTGTTACGCTGGGCGACTCGCGTACGTTCCGCCTGACGACTCGCATGGCGATTGCGCCCTCCGCGAGCGGCGCGCCGGTGCACGGTTCGCTCGACGCCACCTATGACGCCACCGCCGAAACGTTGGATTTAGGCAATTCCACCCTATCGTTGCCTGCCACACATGTCACCTTTTCCGGTGTGCTGGGGCGGCAGTTGCGGGTGCGCGCCGATTCCCGAAATCTCGACGAAGTGCTGCCGGCCTTCGATGTTCAGTCCATTCCCGTGAAGCTTGTAAACGGCGCCGTGGCGTTCGATGGCGCGGTCACCGGTAAGCTGGATGACCCGCGCATTACCGGTCATGGACGCGCCACGGGCGTCGCCTGGTCGGGCCAGCATTTCGATGCGCTGGAGGCCGATATCGACCTGTCGAGTGCAGGCCTCACGGTGCACAACGGCGGATTGCAACGCGGCGCCTTGTACGCGCAGGGCTCCGGTTCGCTCGGCATGCACGATTGGAAGGTCGATGACCAGAGCGCTGTTTCAGCCGCTGGTTCCATCCGCAATGCACCCGCGGCGGATCTTCTGGCGCTTGCGAATCTCAAGGACGTGCCGCTGGAGGCGACCATAACCGCGGATGGCAAGGTCGCGGGCACCATCGGCGATCCACGCATCGCGGCCAACATCACCGCCACCAAGGGCACCCTCGAGGGCGAACCGTTCGACAGTCTCACCAGCGCGGTCGAATACTCCGGCACAACCGTCAGTCTGGCCAACGCGCAACTGGGCGCGGGCCCGCGGCGCGTCACATTTCAGGCGGACTATCGCCACCAGCTAGCCAATTTCGGCATCGGCCAGTTGAAGTTCCATGTCGATAGTAATGCCATGCCGCTCAAGCAGTTCAAATTCGTGAGCCGGGAATACCCCGGCATCAGCGGCACGGCCGAGTTGCACGGCGCCGCCACCGTGGATATCGAACCGCCGAAGCCTGGTGAACCGGGGTTTCGCCTGATCAGCCTGACCGGTGCTCTTAGCGCCCGCGGCCTGCGCATTAACGATCAGCCTTTACGCGACGGGACTCTTACCGCCCAAACCAACGGCTCCGAGCTGGCCGCGCACTTCGACTCCGAATTGGCCGGATCGGTCATTCAAGCCGATGGCAAATGGAGCTTGGCGGGCGATTATCCGGGCGGCGCGCAGATCAGCTTCAAGGGACTCGACTTGGAGCGTCTACGCCTGTGGTTGCGCGGGACTAAGCCTCCCGGCGGCTTGCAGCTTACCGGCTCGGCCGAAGGCACCCTGTCGATCAGCGGCCCCGCCATCAAGCCGGAATTGTGGAAGGCGCAATTGCGCATCCCTTCTTTACAGGTCGGCGCGGGCGGCAATCTGGCGGCCAACGGCAAGCCGCTGGCGCTGCACAACCAGGAACCCATCGCCATCAGCATGGAGCGCAACGTTATTAAGGTCGCCAGCGCCCGGCTGGTGGGCCGCGCCACGGATCTATCCCTCACCGGAACCGTCAATCTGCAACAGAAGAATCCCCTCGATCTGCACGTCAGCGGCCGGTTCGATCTGGCGAGCCTGCAGGATTTCAATCGCGATATCTTCGGATCCGGCGCCATCGAAACCGGCGTCACCATCCGCGGTACCCCGGCGCAGCCCCTAATCGCCGGCCGCCTGGAGATCAAGGAAGCTACTTTCAATCTGGCCGACCTGCCCGTGGGGATGTCCAAGACCAACGGCGTGATCCTGTTCGACGATAGCCGCGCCACCATACAAAGCTTCTCCGGAGAGAGCGGTGGTGGAAAGGTGACGCTTTCCGGATTCGCCGGCTTTGGCGCTGACGCGCTGGTTTTCCGCCTGCACGCCACCGCGCACGAAATGCGCCTGCGCTATCCGGAAGATTTCAGCACGGTAGCCAACGCCTCCCTGAGCCTCAGCGGCACCAGCGACAGTAGTATGCTTTCCGGCCGCATCACCGTGCTGCGCACCGGATTCAACCCGCACTCCGATTTCAGTTCCGTCCTGGCCAAGTCCGCCGAGCCCGTCCAGACGCCCTCCGCGCAGACCGGCCTGGTGCCCAACATGCACTTCGACGTGCAAATCGACACCGCCCCCGATATCACGTTCCAAACCTCTCTGGCGCAAGGGCTCCAGGCGGAGGCCAGCTTGCGCCTGCGAGGCACCGGCAGCAATCCATCGCTGCTGGGCCGCATCAACATCACGCAGGGCCAGATCGTGTTCTTCGGGACGCCCTTTACTGTGAATCAGGGCTCCATCGCTTTCTACAATCCCGTCAAGATCGAGCCGGTGCTCAACATGGACCTGGATACCAAGGCGCGGGGAATTGATGTAATTCTGAACATCTCGGGCCCGATCAATAAGCTGAACCTGACGCCGCGTTCGGACCCGCCTATGCCATTCTCCGATATCGTCGCGCTGCTAGCCACCGGCCGTTCGCCGACGGGCGACTACGCGACTCTCATGTCCAGTCCAGCATCGCCGCAATCCCTACAAACTATGGGGGCTTCCGCGTTGCTGGGCCAGGCCATTGCCAGCCCGGTCACGGGCCGGCTGCAGCGCTTCTTTGGCGTCACACGGCTGAAAATTGACCCCACCCTCACCAGCCTGACCGGCGTGGAGAACAACCCCCAGGCGCGCCTGACCGTCGAACAGCAGGTGACGCCCGAGGTCACGTTCACCTATATCACCGACGTCACCAGTACCAATCCGCTGGTGATCCAGGTGGAGTGGGCCTTCAGCCGCCACTGGTCGGCCGTGGCACTACGGGACGAAAACGGATTGGTAGGGCTGAACTTCGTGTATAAAAGAAGGTTCAAATAGCCGGATTGCAGCTGGCAGTACTAAATTTGTTCCAGTTGGGTATTTCTCTTCACATTTTCGGCTACAATTTAAATATGAAAGTGCTTGCGGCGCTGTTCTTATGCGTCATGGGCTGTTTTCCCATGTCCCCGGTGGAATTCCACCTGGATCAAAAGCTGAAATCCTGGCAAAAACGTCTTGGAATGGACGAGTGGCATTTGACCGTACGCTTGGTCAGGCAAAAAGAATTGGATAAGAATACCTGGGGCAATGCCGCGTGGGACCCCGACGGCAAGACCGGCACCATCAGCGTGCTCGACCCCGCCGACTACAACCTCAAAGGCGGCGAGCTCAAGTTGGATATGGAATGCACCATCGTGCATGAACTGGTGCACATCCAGGTATCGCCATTCGATGCGCCCGACGAAACCCTTCGCGAAGAGGTGGTCAACCGCATCATGACGGCGCTCCTCAACCGGCCCTGTCCGAACTAGCTGTTCTCTCCCAACCCTTCGAGAACCCGTGGCCCCGGGCCCGTCCCGCCGCGATGCTATAATTCAAGGACTGGAGGGTAAAACGTGAAGTTTTTTCTGGACACGGCCAACCTGGATGAACTGAAGAAAGGCGCCAGTTGGGGCATCATCGACGGCGTAACCACCAACCCCACGCTGATCGCCAAGGAAGGCCGGCCGCTTGAAGATCAGATCCGGCTGATCTGCGACATTGTAGACGGCGATATCAGCGCAGAAGTAGTCTCCACCGAAGCCAATCAGATGGTTCGCGAGGGGCGTGACCTGGCTCGCCTGCACAAGAACGTCGTCGTAAAATGCCCCTTGACGAGGGACGGCATCAAGGCCACCTCGACACTGAGCAAAGACGGCATCCGGGTGAACGTGACGCTGTGCTTCTCGCCCGCGCAGGCGATCCTGGCGGCTAAGGCCGGCGCTTACATCGTGAGCCCGTTCGTTGGCCGCCTGGACGATATCGGATGGACCGGCATGGAGCTGATCAAAAGCATTACGCAGATTTACAAGCTCCAGGGTTTTAAGACCCAGGTGCTGGCGGCTTCTTTGCGCTCGCCCACGCACGTGGTCGATGCGGCCGCCAACGGCTCCCATATCGCCACCATGCCGTTCAAGGTGCTGGATATGCTGTTCAATCACCCGCTGACCGACAAGGGTCTCGATCAGTTTCTCAAAGACTGGGCCAAGGTTTTCCAGGAAGCCCCGGTCGCGGTCTAGCCGTCCGAAGGTGCATACCACAGCAGATGGCATCACCGCGGCGCTGCTGGCCATTCTGGTTATCATTATCGGCGCCATGGCCGTGCGCGCCTGGCGCCGGTCGCGCATCTCTCCCGACGAAAGGGAGCGCCAGCGCCGGTTGATGCTGCTTTCCTCCGGCAAGATGGGTGACGCCATCCTGCTGGACATCCACGACGATCTGCTGGTGTATTCCTACGCCGTGCGCGGCGTGGAATACACCGCGTCGCAGGATATCTCACGATTGAAGGCATTCCTACCCGCCGATATCGCCTCGCTGGGACATGTAGGCGTGAGGTACGATCCGCGAAACCCGGCTAATTCGATCGTAGTTGCCGAGGAGTGGACCGGATTGCAGTCCGCCGTGCCAGCGTCCCCACGCCGTGCGCCACCCCCGTCACCCGGAACGTGACAGCCCTGTCACTCCAGCATCCTTACGTGAACCTCCGCCCGCCAATCTTCCAATCCTGTGAGCGACTTATACCCTGATCTCCCAGTGGTAGTCTCTATGCTTTAGAAAAGCCACGGATGCGCCGGTAAACTCGAACAACGACCCAGAAGGCGCTATCAGGAGAGAACCAGAAATGTTACCTTCCGTCAATCGCGACCTTGCCGACTGCCAGCCGAAGCTGTCCCCGGATCACGCGGTCTGGGGCGGCGTCCGGCGTCCGATGACCGCCTCGGTAGTTCGCCAGGTTCTGCGCCTCCTGGCAATGGTCCTTACCATGGCCTGCGGTTTAGCCATGGCCGGGTCTAAGATTTCGAGCGATCTAAGGCCAGTTAAAGGCGCCGAAAACATGGAAGTCATCGTTCAGTTCAGCAGGATCCCCACGAATGACGATATGAACCTGTTTGCGCCGCAACAGGTCATCCGGCGCTTCAAGCACGTCAAAGCTCTCCATGTCAGGCTGTCTCCGGCCGAAATACAGGCGCTGGCGCTGAATCCGCTGGTCACCTACATCTCGCCGAACCGGACGATCACGGGCAGCCTCGACGTCACCACCCAAACGGTGGGCGCCAACATCGCCTGGCAGTCCGGTTGGAACGGCAGCGGGGTTGGCGTGGCGGTGGTGGACAGCGGCATCTATTTGCATGACGATCTCAAGACATCCTCGGGTAGGGCTTCCCGCATTGTCTATACCCAAAGCTTCGTCACCGGAATGCGGGGATCTGATGCCTACGGTCACGGCACGCATGTAGCCGGCATCATTGGATCCAATGGCAAGGATTCAACCGGGCCCAGCTACACGCGGACGTTCACCGGCGTGGCTCCCAATGTCAACCTGATCAACTTACAGGTGCTCGACCAGAATGGTTCGGGGTCGGACAGCAATGTGATTGCGGCCATCGATCAGGCGATCAGCCTGCAAAGCACTTACAATATTCGCGTCATCAACCTTTCCCTTGGCCGGCAGGTTTATGAGAGCTATACGGTGGATCCCCTCTGCCAAGCGGTTGAAGCCGCCTGGAGCAGCGGTATCGTGGTTGTCGTCGCGGCCGGGAATTCAGGCCGGAACGTGCTGGGCGGCCTGCCTACCTACGGAACCATCGCCGCGCCGGGTAACGATCCCTACGCCATCACCGTCGGCGCCACTAACACTCACGGCTCGACGAATGTAGCGAATGACACAATCGCCAGCTATAGCTCCGATGGTCCCACGGCCATCGATCACATCGCCAAGCCGGATCTGGTGGCGCCCGGCAATACGATCGTTTCGCTGATGGCGCCAAATAGCACTCTTGCCGAAACCTACCCATCCACCTTAACCCTAAACTCTTACTACGAGGCCGGCAGCCCATCCGGGACATCCGCCAAGTACTTCTGTCTGAGTGGAACCAGTATGGCCGCGCCCGTAGTAAGCGGCGCGGCGGCTCTATTGATTCAGCAGAGCCCGTGGCTTACGCCGGACCAGGTGAAGGCGCGGCTCATGAAGACCGCCACCAAGATGTCCTCGCTGTACAGCAGCGCGTCGGATGTGGTCCACAATTACACCTACAACAACATCAATGACCTGTTTACCGTTGGCGCTGGACAGTTGAATATCAGTGCGGCCCTCGCGAACAACGACCTGACTGGGGTGCCGGCCATCTCGCCCCTGGCCGTAATGAACCCGAACGGACAGGTCACGGTGCTGTTCGCGGAAAACATCGTATGGGGCACCAACATTGTCTGGGGAACCAACATTGTCTGGGGTACTAACATCGTTTGGGGAACCAACATCGTCTGGGGCACCACTGTCTTCACCGGACAAACTGTCAATGGCCTCGCCGTCCTGTGGGCCGGAACCAACGCCCCCTGGGTCAATGCGGCGAATATTGTATGGGGCACCTCCGTGCTGTCCCCGACCCTGATACAGCCCTTCGCGGCAAATGATGGAGATCGGTAAGCGCGCTGCGCGCAAAGGGTTCTCTGCGAGGTGACTTATGCCAGCTAAAGCTAAGATCTACATCTCGGTGGTGAGCGCGGCGGGAATAGCGGCGATGGTGTACGCCTTTGTGGATCCGCCCTGGACTCACGATCTGTTCCGTTGCGGTATTTATGTTCTGCTGTCGCTGCTTGCCGCCACCTTCAAGCTGCGCCTGCCGGGACTCAACGGCACCATGTCGATTGGATTCGTGTTCGTGTTGCTTGGGATCTCCGAGATGGGGCTTCCCGAGACTATGCTCATGGCTTGCTCCAGCGTGATCGTGCAGTGTCTTTGGAGAAGCGCGAAGCGGCCGGCGGCCGTGCAGGTGCTTTTCAGCGTGTCCGCCGTCGGCGCCAGCCTTTTGCCGGCATACCAGTGCTCTCACTTCATACGGTCGCAGTGGCACACGGAGTCGGCCCCCGTGGTGCTGGCGGTGGCCACCTGTCTCTATTTCTTGTCGAGCTCGCTGCTGGTGTCGGGCGTGCTTTCCCTGGTGCAAAGAGTGCCGCTGCGCGTTGTCTGGGAGGAATTCTACCTGTTCGCGGTTCCGTATCATCTGTTGGGAGGCGCGCTGGTCGCCCTGATGACCTCTTCCGGCCGTGAGCTGGGATGGCAGCCGCCGCTGTTGATGCTGCCGGTAATGTGCCTGGTGTTTCTGTTCTACCGCATGTATCTGACCCGGTACGCGGTGCAGCAGGCGGCAGTGCCTGCCACCAATTCGTCGCGTTTTTAAAAAGCTACCTGGCCCGGCGCTTCCTTTCCGATTTCAGCCGCCGCGCGCCGGGCACCTTGCCGATCCGCGGATCTCCGGCGATGACCAACCCGCAGGATGGCCGGGAACTCGCCGCGCAGGCTCGTACGGTATAGCCTTGCGCGGCCTCGTTATGACCGGCATAGTCCAGCCGTTGCCGGGCCGCTTTCCCGGGGTGTGGCCATCGCCGCTCGCTAGCTGTTGCCCAGAAACTGGACGTGGACATAGGTGCCTAGCCGCACGTTGTACGCCAGGTACCAGCCCACATCATCCGGGTCGTCGTAAATCACGATTTGATCGCTGTCCCAAAGCCAATCGCCGCAGTAGCCGAAGTCATAGGGGGCCACGCTGAAGTAGAAGCCGCCGAACCAGAAGCGCTCCCGGTTCCCCCCCGCCAGCCGGAAGACGTGGCCCCGTCCGATTCCGCCGGTGAAGCGTCCGTGCTCCCATGGGTGGTCCAGATGATAATTCGCATTATCTCGTCCACCGTCATGCCCGACCCATTTCCCGTTTGTGTGAACGTGCGGCGCCTCCGGATGTCCCGGCTGGTCGGCGTACGTGCGATGTTCGGCCGCGGGAGCGCCGTGTTCGGTCGCGGGAGCGCTACGGGGCTGCGCTTTTGCGGGGGGAGGTCCGTGCTTGGGGATGTAGCCGCCACCGTGATCGGCGTGGCTGCCGCCATGTTGCGCGTTCCTCTCCTGCCCGCGCACGGGCAAGGATAATATAGCCAGTACCGCCGCCAGCAAGAGCCATATTTTCATGATCAACCCTCCTCATTTAACTCTATCACCCTAAGCCCAGTTGCATTACGTTCTTGGGGTGGGCCGTCCCCCCGTCTTGCACACGATTCCTTGTAATGGAGCGGAAACTGGCGCATACTACATCCAAGGCGATGTGTAGGAGCGGTTCACTATGATGGAAAAAGCTATGTTGGGTCTGGCGGCCCTGGTTGCAATAGGGGTCTTGTATGTCGCACGGGACTCCATTCCCCAAGTCCGCGGCGTCCTGGGCGCCACGCACCCCACCGTGAGCGACCCTTCCCCGGCTAAGCCGCCCGCCGCCAAACCAGCCCGGGCCACGCACAGGTCCCGGCCCCGGAGCGAAGAGTCCGCGGCGGATCGGCCCGAAGTCCCCGTGGCTGCGACGCCTGTACCGCCCGCACCGTCCGCACCCAAGGCCATCCCAGACGCCGGTCAGGTTAATTCGGGTATGCGCGAATCCGAAGTCCTGGCGCAATACGGCCTGCCGGCTTCTACCGCGATCTCGGTGGAAGCGGGCGAATTGCGCGAAAAGCTGATCTACCGCGATCAGGCCAAGCTGACGGCCGTGGTGACGCGAGGCGGCACCGTGGTGTCCAGCCGCACCGAGCCGGAAGGGCAGCACGCCGTTTCTTCGCCGCAGCTAAATGTCAAGTGGTAAGGTGACGCCAGGTGCTCAGGCGGCGCCCTCGGCGCCGGCTTCGCCGCGCAGCAGCCGGTGCAGGTAAGCCCGTGAAATATTCAGGCTGCGCGCCGCCATAGTCTTATTGCCATTGCAGCTGACCAGTGCTTTGTTGACTAACTGAAGCTTGTAAGTGCGGATCTGTTCTTCGAACGACTCGGCTGTGGGAACCGGCGCCAGTTCCACCGGCCGGAACTCCGCCGGCAAGTCGTCGGGACCGATGCTTTCACCCTCCGCCAGAATCACCGCGCCCTGAATCACGTTCTCCAGCTCACGGATATTTCCAGGCCATTCATGTTCGACGAGCATCATCAAGGCCGACGGCAGAATATCGCGCACTGGCTTTTCGTATTCCGCGGCGTACTTGTGGACGAAATGATTGGCCAGCGTAGGAATGTCTTCCGTCCGCTCACGCAGCGGCGGAACCTCGATGCGCATGACGTTGACGCGGAAGTAGAGGTCGCGCCGGAAGGCGCCTTCCTCGACCATCCGGCCCAAATCGCGGTGGGTAGCGAACAGCACATGCGCCTTGAGCGGCTGCAGCTTGTTGCTTCCCAGGCGGGTGAATTCCTTCTGCTGAAGCACGCGCAGTAACTTCACTTGAGTTTGCTGGCTGAGCTCGCCGATTTCATCCAGCAGGATGGTTCCTTCGCCCGCTTGCTCCAGATATCCCTGGCGGGCGCCGGTAGTCCCTGTGAACGCGCCCTTCTCGTGTCCGAAGAGCTCGGCTTCGATGAGGGTCTCGGGTATGGCACCGCAGGATACGGCTACGAAAGGATGCTTCGCCCGGTTGCTCAGGTTGTGTATGGCGCGCGCCACCAGCTCCTTGCCGGTGCCGCTCTCGCCCGTTATCAGGACAAAGGCACTAAGGTTAGCGACGCGGCGTATCAAATCGTAAACTACTTGCGACTTGCCACTCGATCCGATCAGGCGATCGCAGCCGCGGGTTGCATTGAGAGCTTCCTTGGCGGCCTGGACATCCTTCTTGAGTGAGGCATGCTCGTAAGCACGCTGGATGACCATCTTCAGCTCAACCAGCGAAAGGGGCTTGCTGATATAGTCGTAAACGCCGCACTGCACCAGTTCCGGTGCGGTCGATGGTCTGCCGTCGCCGGTCATCACTACTACCGGTATCCGCGGATCTCTGATTTCATCGAAAAAGGCTTGGTAATCGCGCGGCGAATCGAAAGTGGAATCCAGATCCACTACCACGATATCCGCGGCGGAGGTTCGCACTACCTTCTTGATTTCAGTCTTATTCGATTCCAGGCGGACGTTGTAGGCGGGTCCCAGGACACCGGCCAGGATCGGCTGTAGCCGGTTATCCCCGGAACATAAGATGACATTAATCATGTGCACCGTAACTGAAGAAGCGCTACCAGCCATGCGAGGGCTACTTGTCAAAATCAGTCTAGTTCAAGTAACACTGTAATGCAACAGATCAAGCGTTCCTCAGGACGTCTAGTACTTACACGGGTTCCAGGGAGAAGCTGCTGCCAGTACTGTATTTCTGGTTCGGTCTCCGCCAGGTGCGGCCTCGTTCAGCATAATCCTACCTGAAATTAAGCATTTGCTGAGAGGTGTTCGGGGGGGGCAGACATGACGAGGAAATATTCGAGTTGTGGAAAACCCGGAGCGTGCGGTCAACAACGAGGGCTGCCTTAGCACCAAAGTTTTGATACCTCTAGTACCCGCCGGATCTTTATGAGGCGTTGGGAGGCCGAGCCGGCACTATGCGCACAGGCCCGCCGAAGCCCCCACCCACTCGAGATTCCTGTTGTGGTCCACGCCCATCATGGCACCCCGGCCCATGCGCACCAGCAGGGACACCGGCAGCAGCGTATCCAGCCAGATGTACATGATGCGAATCTCGGCGCATGTCTTGCCGAGAGGCGTTTCGATCACAGGCTCGAAGTGCATGCGCTCCTGCAGGATGTAGTCGCGCCGCTGCTGTGGTGGGATAGCGGCGACCTCTTCGTGCGTGGGGCCGATCCGCACGCCCAGGCCGGCGAAGGAAAACAGCGGCTTCAGCACATAGTTGGCAGTATCCCGCGGAATGTGGTGTAACTGATCGAGAAACCAGGTTTGCGGCACCGATGGATGCCGTAAATAGGGAATCGAGAACTTACTAATCCGGAAGTAATCGTTGGGGTGGCCGGCCCACTCAACCTCCAGGTCGTCGCGGAAGTCAAACGCCGGCGTGATGCCGCGCCGCTGCAGTTCGTCCATGATCGCGCGGTTGTAGATCCTGTGGATGGGCACCTTGCGCCCGTGGCGCTCGTAATATAGCCGCCGGCCTTCCTTGCGGATCGCTGTGATGCACACCGCCCGCACGCCGAACATCCGTTCCGTGAGCACGAAATCCGCCAGCGTTTTCTGGTGTTGCGGATCGATCTCCATCAGGACCACGTTTTCCGGGCGATGGCCGCCCAGAATGGCGCGTTTCAAAAGCGCCGTATATTGAGTGACATCCAGCCCGCTCAATAGGTAGCGCAGAGAACCATCCAGCCCGTACGCCTCCACGTACACCTGCGACAGAACCGGCTGATAAGCGTACAGCGACGGAAACGCCTGAATCTCCACGAGGCGCGGGGCGATCTCGCCTGACGGCTCGCGCACCAGGCCGAAATCCACCTGCAGGAAAAGCGGATGCTCAGGCTCACCGGGAACGTCGAATTGCGGCGGAACGGCTTGCCCGCCAATAGCCTGATACTCAGGCGTGGTCAACTGGCGGATCAGTTCCTCTCCGTCGCGCGCCATGCTCTCAATCAGAGGCAGAGGAAAGAAGCAGGGAGTCTCGCAATTGCGGAATGTCACCGGCGCGCCCGAATCGGCTTCGAGACGCGACAGGAAGGCGGCGTATTTTTCCGGCGTGAAGCCGGCGTTGAAGCGTTCTCGGAGCGCGGGAATCAATCGTCTTAAGCTCCGTCCTCCAGCACGAATTCGCCGCGCCGCATGATCAGGCGTTCGTCCGCCCAGATATCGAATTTGCGGCCCACCACGTCTATGTGCGTGGTCGAGCGCCACGCCGCACCGGTATACGTGCCGTAAGGATCGCCGAACGCGATGTGCACGCCCGGAATCTTTTCATCCTGCAAAATGTTACCGATCACGTCGCGCACGCCGATATTGGTGCCGATGGCAAACTCGCCCACGCGGTCGCTGTTCTCGTCGGTATGCGTATATCGCCAGAATTCATCTTCGAGCGCGCGATTGGCGGAGTGTGCTTCCGTAAGCCGGTTGCCCTTCACCCGGATGGTCAGCGGCTCGGCGTGCAGGTCGCCATACTTGGCGCACAGGTAGTCGCCCACCACGCCGTCCACTACAAAGGTGCCGTTGACCTCGCCCGGCGTGGTGAAGATTTCGCCACCCGGCAAATTTCCCCAGGTATTGGCGCTGATTATGCCGCTGGTCTTGAGCCACTTGTAGTCGGGGTTCATCTCGGCGGTCAGGTCCGTTCCCGCGGGCGTCTTGGCGCGCACCAGCGTGGCCGAGCGGGCGATCTCCATCACCCTCAGGCTGATGCGATCCACTTCGCGGAAATCCGCGCGCATCCCGTCGCACATGATCTGCTTGGTGATATTGACCATATGGGCGTGGCGGATCCGGCGGCGGGCCACCACTTCGGTCATCTGCATGCGCGAGCGCAGCTCGTTGGCTTGTGCCAGCGCGGCGAAGATGCTGACGCCGCTCGACTCCAGGTCGTCCAGCACCACGCCCGGCATTTCGGCCAGCGGGCGCGGCGCCACGTCTTCGAGCAGCCAGGACCGGTAATTCGCTTCTACCTTATCCAGTTCGCCGGCCAGTGCGGCGGCGATATCGATGCTGGCCCGGTCGGTAATCAGCGTGACTTTCTCGCGCGGCTGCACGCGCAGGCAGACGTTGATGGCGTTCCGCGCGCCCTCCACCAGTTCCGGCTGTATGCCAATTCCGTTTAATGCACTGTTCACTTCGCGGCGGCCTGCCTTTTCCCGGTGTCGTAAATGCCCGCTTCGGTTTCCTGGACGATGTAATCCACCACTTTTTTCATATCGTGCGTCTCGTTCCAGACGCGCAACTGGCGGTCGGCGCCAGTACCATTCTTTAGTATCTCCCGGATGTAGTTAATCTCATCGCGGCTGCCCAGTTCATCCACCACGTCGTCGATGATCTCGATGTACTCATCCATGAGGTCGCACATGGGCACCTCCACGCGCTTGCCGAAGTCGATCAACTTGCCGTCGATTCCGTAGCGCAGCGCGCGCCACTTATTTTCCATGATGAGTGCCCGCCGGTAGAGCCGGAAGCCCTGGTTCATGGAGTGCAGCTTGTAGAGTTTGGCCACCGTGGCCTGGATCAGCGCGGCCAGCGCCAGGGTCTCGTCGGCGCGCATGGGAATATCGCACACCCGGAATTCCAGGGTGCTGAAATACGGATGAGGACGGATATCCCACCAGATCTTCTTGGCGTTGTCGATGCAATTGGTTTTGATGAGCAGGTTGATGAAACTCTCGTATTCGCCGTAACTGGGAAAGTAATCCGGTATGTTGGTGCGCGGGAACTTATCGAAGACCTTGCAGCGGTAGGATTTCAAGCCCGTGTCCATGCCGCGCCAGAAAGGCGAGTTGGTGGAGAGCGCCAGAATGTGGGGGAGGAAATAGCGCGCCGCGTTCATGATGTGGATGGCCGTCTCCGGGTCTTCCACGCCGATGTGCACGTGCAGCCCGAAGATCAGGTTGGCGCGCGCAACCATCTGCATGTCCTCTACGATGGTGTGATAACGCTCGTCCGGATAGATCTCCTGTTTGCTCCAGTCCGCGAAGGGATGCGAGGCCGCGGCCGCCAGGCGCAGCCCGTGCTGCTTAGCCAGGTCGATCAGGTTGCGGCGGATCATGGTGATTTCGGCACGCGCCTCCTGGATGTTCCGGCAGATCCGCGTGCCGGCCTCGATCACCGACTGGTGCATCTCGGGCTTGACCCGCTCCGTCAGAACGGCTTTGCCCTTCTCGATCATCTCTATTCCGATGTGGGAGCGCAGGTCGCGGGTCTCGGGATCGATGGTTTGATATTCTTCCTCGATGCCGATGCTCAGGCTAGGTCTCATGCGGGTACTCCTTGCTTACTATTATGCGGCGTCTCCGGAACTATAAGCCCGCGGCATGGGACCTGTTTCCTGCCAGGAAATTTGCCCATCGGAACTCGGCGGCGGGCTGCTCGTCGCTGAGCGCTTTCTGGATGGCCAGTTCCGCCATGGCATTCACTACCCACTCGAAGTTCTCCGGCCCGACCGAATGCACGTCCGCGTCCGGAGCCGGGTTCAGGAAGTCGATGGCGTACGGTATGCCGTCCTCCACCGCGAATTCCACGGTGTTCATGTCATAGCCCAGCGCCCGGCACAACTTCAGGCAGTCGCCTGTCACGCGCGCGTACATGGCGGGTTCAATGGGCGGCGGATTCTTCACGTAGCGGTCCGCGTGCGGCTGCTTGGGATCGTAGCGCATCACCCACACTTTTTCCCGGCCGATCACGTAGCAGCGGAAATACTCGGTGAAGTCGACGGCCTTCTGCAGGGTCATGCACAACTCCCCGGTCTGATCGTAGGCCGCAAACAGCTCTTGCGGATTGTCCACTTTGTAGACGCTCTTCCAGCCGCCGCCGGCGTGCGGTTTCAGGAAGGCCGGGAAGCCCACATAATCGAAAATCTCGTCCCAGTTCAACGGATACCGTAGGTTGCGCATGGAGCGCTCCGTGGTGTCCGGCGGATGCTTCTTGTGGGGCAGCAGCACGGTGCGCGGTACCGCCACGCCGATGCGCTCGGCCATGGCGTAATTGAAGAACTTGTCGTCGGCGCTCCACCAGAAGGGATTATTGATCACGATGGCGCCGCCCAGCACCGCATTCTTCAGGTAGGAGCGGTAAAACGGGATGTCCTGGGAAATGCGGTCGACGATCACGCGGTAGCCGCTCGGCTGCGCCATCCCCACACCGCCCACCACCAGGCTCTCGGCGTGTACGTCCGGCGCCTGGAACGAGTTAATGCGGTCCACCAAAGCGCCTGGAAAGCTGTTTTCCATGCCGTAGAGAATGCCGATTTTCTTCATGCGACTGGATTGAGTTTACCAAGCTTGGGCCGGGTTTCGCCTGGTGCCACGGGGGCTTTGCAAAACTATCGCAGCAGCCGGTTGCCGTTGGGCGGCTGCTGCGGCTGCTCCACGCTGACCAGTTCCACGAAAGATGTCAAGCTGCGCGCGGCTTTGTCCACGTCCTCGCCTTCCTGCAGCACGATCTCGTGCTCGATCCAGTTCGAGAGCGGAATGTTGCGGAAAAAGATGCGCTCCTGCAGCACCAGCGCCTTGCGGTTCTGAAACAGCAGCTTATTGTCGCGTACGTAATGCCGCTGCTCCACATGCACGTCGGCCAGAAATTCGTCCAGGGCCTCGCGGCGGGCGGCGTCCTTAGCGCCCCGCAGCGCCTGCTCCAGCGAATTTTTCTCGGCCTCCAGAGTGCCGCGCGCCTGCGCCATGGCTTCCCGCTCCCTGGCCAGCGCGACTTCCATCCTGGACTGCATGATATAGAACGCCAACAGGCCGGAGCCGACCGCCACAAAGCCGGGCAACAGGATCCAGAGAATCGCGTCCATTAGCCACATGATAGCGGATAATAGACAACCAACGGGCTGTTTTTGGTTTACTCCTGCTGACTTCCGTCAACTTTCTGCCCTGCCAAAAGATAACGGAGGGTGCCCAATTGGAACGATCCCAAGGCGCCGAAAGCGGCCCCCAGTTGCGCCCCCAGACCGCTTCGGAAGCCGCCATATTTGCGCATCCAGGCCACTTTACCCTGTTTCTGGTCGGCCCGCCGCAGCGCGGATTCCGCTTCTCGACCCACATGCCGCGCCTGGGACGCCGGCGCCAGCAGGATCTTTTTGCCGGCCCGCCGGATCTGGAAACAAAGGTCCGCATCGCTGCCGAATTGCCCGTAGCGCTCGTCGATCTGGCGGATAGCCGTCAGGAAAAAGCGGCGCATCATCAGGGCCGCGCCGCGCGGATAGTCGACCGGCATCGGCTGGGTACCCGGCGGCGCGGGCTCCCAGGTATCGTCCGGCGGAAACCGCCCCAATTGCGGCGCCGGCCGTCCCCCGGAGTCCACCAGCAGCGGGCACGCGGCTCCCGCCTCCGGCTGCGCGTCCAGCAATTCCGTCAACAGGCGAACGGTGTCCGGGAAGACCTCCGTGTCTTCATGCAGGAAGAAAACATACTCGCCCTCGGATCCGCGAATGCCCAGGTTGAGGGCCTTGGTCAATCCGAAATTGCGTGGTATGCGGATAAACCGCGCGCGCGGGTATTCGCTTTCGAGCAGTTGGCTGCCGTCCGTGGACCCGTTGTCCACCACCACGATCTCGAACGTCTGGCGGGCTTCCGACTGCTCCAAGGCTTCGAGGGCGCGCCGCAAAAGATCTTTTCGATTGTAGGAAACCACCAGGACCGAAACCTTGGGTGGCTTCGGCGCCTGGCCGGAAGGTTCGGCCACGTTGAGCAGCTTAACATGTGGACCTAGATAGTCTGCCTGGGTCCCGTCCGTGGTTCCTTTTTCTGGCAGCCTCGTCCACAGTGGTATGATGGTTAAAATCGAGGGTATCCGCTTGCCCATGGACTCCGACAAATCAAGAAGAAATCGTTCCGCGGTATTCGTACCGCTGGTAATTGCACTGGGCGGGCTTGGCGCAGGCCTCTGGATGCCCGGGGTGGCGCATACCGCAACGGGCCAATCGGAAGGCGACCTGCGCGGCAACGTCAAGTCCTTCGCTTCCGCCTATGCCCTCATCGAAGCCAATTTCGCGGACCGTATCGCTCCGGAAAAAGCCATCTATCAGGGCGCCATTCCGGGCATGCTGCGGACCCTCGATCCGCACTCCAACTTTCTCGACCCCGAAGAATACCGCCAGCTTCAACAGAACCAGCGCGGCCAGTATTATGGCGTCGGCATGGAAGTCATGATGGATGGCCCCCACGTCTCAGTGGTGCAGGCCTTTCCGGATTCGCCGGCCGCCCGCGCCGGGCTACGGCGCGGCGACGTGATCGTGGCCGTGGACGACCACGATGTGGAGGGCGAAGATTCCGCCGCCGTCGCAGACCGGCTGAAAGGCCCGCGCGGCACCCAGGTAAAGGTCGGCGTGCGCCGGCCGGGCGTGCCGAAGAACATCTCTTTCATGGTCACTCGCGGCGAAATCTCGCCGAGCGTGGTGGATGCCTTCTGGGTTCGCCCCGGGATCGCCTACGTCAACATCAAGACCTTCGAGGCGCAAAGCGCCAGCCACGATATGGAAGAGGATCTCCGCCGCCTGGGCGAGGAAAACTGTAACGGGCTGATCCTGGATCTCCGTGAAAACCGCGGCGGCCTTCTGAACGAAGCCGTGGCCGTGGCGGGGCATTTTCTGCGCAAAGACCAGACCGTGGTTTCGCATCGTGGCCGCTCCGAGCCCGAGCAGGTTTTTCGGGCTAAGGTGGGCAATCACGGCCGGCAATATCCCGTAGTCGTGCTGGTGAATCGCAACACGGCGTCGGCTTCCGAAATCGTGGCTGGTGCGCTGCAGGATCATGACCGCGCCTGGGTATTCGGCGAAAGCACTTTTGGCAAAGGGTTGGTGCAGGCGCAGTTTCCGCTTTCCGAAGACGCCGCCCTCCTGCTGACCATCGCCCGATACTACACCCCCAGCGGCCGGCTCATCCAGCGCGATTACGCGCACCGGTCGTTTTTCGATTACTACTATCACAACCGCCAGGACGACGCGCAAACCAGCAACGACGTGAAGATGACCGATCTGGGCCGCACCGTCTACGGCGGCGGCGGCATTATGCCGGACGAGAAGTTCCCCGTCCAGATGATGAACGGCTTCCAGCGGCGCATGGTGCTCCCCTATCCCGGCGCTTTCTACCACTTCGGTTCGGTCTACTTTGGCGCCGACACGCCGCAATTGCCGCAGGGGTGGTCGCCTGACGAAGGCGTGGTGACACGCTTCCGCGATTATATGCGCCAGTCGGGGCTCGATTTCACAGATGCCGAATTCAACGAGAATCGCGCCTGGGTCGAGGAACGCCTGAAGGTGGAACTCTACACCCGCGCTTTCGACAAGCGCACCGCCGACCGCCTGGCTGTGAGCGGCGATCCCGAAGTCCAGCGAGCCATGGACAGCCTGCCCCGCGCGCACGCCCTGCTGGAGCAGGTGAAGCGCGCCATGATGCGCCGCACCACGGGCTAGCGCGCGCTATGCGGTGCGCGCGATTCGCACCCCGCACATTTCCGCGAATTTCGCCTCGGTTGCCTTGATCCGTCCCGCCGCTACACGGAGCGTGCGCCGCAAGATCTCGACGCCTAAGACGGTGTCGTTGCGGCACGCCTCCGCCAGATCCGGACCCGCTATCCTCAGGGCGGCCGTCCGCTCGCGCGCGCGTACCTGGAAGACCGTTTCCTGATGGTCCAGCAGCGCGGACCAGCCGAATGTCTCGCCCGGACCCACCGGCAACACAGATACTGTGAAACTGGCTGTGTGCAATTCAACGGCTACGCTGCCGGATGTAACCAGGTAGAAGTACCGGGACTGCTGGCGGTCCAGCAGAATCACTTCGCTCTCAGCGAACGTCACTTCGGTAGCCAACGAGGCCAGCCTGGCAATATGGCGGTCGGCCAGGTCATGTGTAAACGCGTGACTGCGCAGAGTCGATTCCAGTGTCAAATGCCCCACCATTGAGTCAATTACCACCTGTGAAAGCAGTTTTGGCGCTCATTTGCGGCGGTAGCGCAAGTTAAAGCAATTGGGTAGCCACGCGAACCTACGGGGCGTGCGGCGCCTCTGGCTTGGCCGAATTCCTCAGCGCCAGCGCCGAGAGCACCTGAGCCGCCTCTCTGTAGAGTGCCCAGGCCTGTGCCGGCGGCCGCCGGTCGGCACTCTCGGCTGCCTGCAACACGGACCTGAGATCGCTTGACGCCTTGCGCAACGCGCCGATGATCTCTGCCGGCTTGGTCTGGTCGGCCTGTACCTCCGCCATCGCCCGCGCCGCCTGCTCCATGCTGTGCACAGCCTTCATACTCAGGTCGAACTGGCTCTCCAGATCCTCCCGTGACGCGCCGGACCGTGGATCGAGCGCTACGTCCACGGTCTGTGAGTAGCTGCGGCCCGCCACGCTTAGGCGCACCTGGTACGTCCCCGGCAGGACCTGCGGACCAGCCATTCCGGGCGCGGCGTAGCGCAGGTCCCAGACGAAACGGTTCATCCCCGCCCTGCTGGTGATGCGCCGCGGCGGCGTAATCCACACGTCCGCCAGAGGTTCCGCATGATCCCTGGCGGGCGTTTTGTCAGTGCTCGCAAATTTGCGCACGATTTGATTCTTGGCGTCCAAAATCTCGAGCGTCACCGGATCGTTTGCCACGCCGGCCAGGAAGTAATCGATAATCGCGCCGTCAGGCGGATTGGGCGCTTGCGGGATCTCGGGCGGCAGCGGTGTTCCCTGAAAGGCCTCGCTGGCGGTGCGGATGGCCCGCGCTGGTTCGTAGAGCCACGCGGCCGCTGCGGCTACATCCTTGTTCGCCTCACGCAGCGCCGCGATGTCGTCCATAATCCAGAATGACCGGCCATTGGTGGCGATGGCCAGATCATAGCCGCGGATGTCGATGTCGCGCACCGAACATACCGGCAAATTGAGCTGCAGCGACTGCCAGTGTTCCCCATCGTCGAACGAAACATAAACGCCCAGCTCGGTTCCGGCGTACAGCAGGCCGCGGCGAACCGGATCTTCACGAATAGCATTCAGGTAGGCGGGCTCGGGAATACCGGCGGTCAGCGGCGTCCAGGTCTTGCCATAGTCACGCGTGCGGAATAGATAAGCCCGGTAGTCGTCCAGGCGATGCCGGTCGATGGCGGCATAGGCTGTGCCCGAGTCGAAGTGAGAGGCCTCGATACGCGTCACCTTGCTCCACTCAGTCAGTCCCGGCGGAGTCGTATCCGACCAGGTCTTGCCGCCATCGCGGGTCAAGTGGATCAGGCCGGTATCGCTGCCCACCCAGATCTCGCCGGCCTGCAGGGGCGACGGTGCAATGGTGAAGATGACGCCCTGTTTCGATGCGCCGGTAAGGTCTGGGCTGATCTCCCGCCAATTCAATCCGCCATCCGTGGTCTTGAACAAGACCTGCGCGGCGTAGTACAGCGTGTGGTGCTCAATGGGCGAAAAAACCAGCGGCGGGGTCCACGGAAAGCGATATTTGCGCACGGAAGGCACGGCCTCGAACCCGATCGACGGCCACGGCGTGATGTTCTGGCTCTGCGCGGTGCGCTTGTCAAAGCGGGCCAGTTCACCGAACGTGCCTGCGACGTAGATGATGTTAGGGTCGTCCGGATCGGGCGCCACGTAACCGCTCTCGCTGCCGCCGATGGAATAGCGATCGGCCTCCGTGATCACTCCGTGGTCGGTACGGCTGGGAACCGCCACCGAGCCGGAATCCTGCTGCGTACCGTAGAGCGTGTAAGGGAAACTGTTGTCGGTAATCACGTGATATATCTGTGCCGTGGGCTGGTTGTACCAGGTAGTCCAGGTGCGCCCGCCATCCACGCTGATGGTGGCGCCCTGATCGGTGGCCAGGATCATGCGAGTAGGCGCGTTGGGATCGATCCACAGGTAGTGATAATCGTCGCCACCGGGCGCGCTGCGTACGATGCTGAAAGTCTTGCCGGCGTCCGCCGTACGAAACAGGCCGACATTCGGCAGATAAACCACGTCCGCATTCGCCGGGTCTACGGTCAACCGTCCGAAATACCAGCCGCGGCCGGTGATGCGGCGGTCCGCGCTGGATTGCATCCACGTCCGGCCGGCGTCGTCCGAGCGGAACAGCCCGCCGCCTTTGGTGTCGATCAACGCATACACCCGCCGGCCGTGCGTGCCGCGCGCCACCGCCGCGCCCGCGCGATGCCATTCGCCTTCGGGAAGCCCGTGGCCCTGGATCTGGATCCATGTATCGCCGCCGTCCGTCGATTTGTAGAGTCCGCTCCCGGGCCCTTCAATCGGGCCGTATTGTTCGCGCGCGGGCCGGCGCACGTTCCATAGGGTGGCGTAAATAGTCCGCGGATCTTCGGGCACCCAGGCCAGATCCACTGCGCCGGTCTCGGGTCCCTTGTAGAGGACCTTGCGCCACGTCTGGCCGCCGTCGCCGGAGCGGAACACGCCGCGCTCTTCGTTCGGCGCGTAGGCGTGCCCCAGCGCCGCCACGTACACGATATCCGGGTTGGTGGGGTGGACCAGGATCCGCCCGATCTGGCGCGAGTCGCGCAGGCCGATATGACGCCACGTTTTGCCGGCGTCCGTGGACTTGTACAGGCCGTCGCCGAATGAGATTTCCGAGCGCAGGTCGGTCTCGCCCGTGCCGGCGTAGATGATGTTGGGATCGGATGGCGCCACTTCGATCGCGCCGATGGAAGCGATATGCTGCCCGTCAAAGACCGGCGTCCAGACCGTGCCGGCATCCGTCGTCTTCCAGATGCCGCCGCCCACGGCCCCGAAATAGAACGTGTTCGGATCGCCCGGAACTCCGGTAGCGGTCTCCGCCCGGCCGCCGCGAAATGGACCCGCCATCCGCCAGGACAAGCCGTCAAAGAGGCTCTCCGGCAGGGGTTGTGCAGCTAATTGGAACAGAAGCGTGAGGATCGGGATAAGAAATCGGGGAGACATGGATATCCAATTCTACCGAGCGTAACCAGCGCCAGGGTATACATTAAAGATTCATGGAAACGCGACCCCTGATCTCCGCCGTCTTTCTGCTGAGCCTGGCTGCGGGCGCCGGCGCCCAATTGCCCGCCCCGAACGCGGCAGGGGTCGGGATGGGGCACCTGCATCTGAACGTGCGCGACCCGGCGGCGCATCGCGCGTTCTGGACCACGCTGGGTGGCACGCCCGTCAAGCTGGGGGGCATGGAGGTGATCAAGTTCCCGGATGTGCTCGTGATCTACCAGAAAACCGAGCCCAACGGGGGCACCGAGGGCAGCGTCGTCGGGCATATCGGATTCCGGGTCAAGGACCTCAATGCGTCACTCGACAAATGGCGGGCAGCCGGACTACAGACCCTGCCGGGTGCCAGTTCGCACCAGGCCTTCGTGATTGCGCCCGATGAAATACGGGTGGAAATGACGGAAGATCCCTCAATGGAAGTGCCCATCGCCAATCATCACATCCATTTCTATACGGCCTCGGTGGACGAGACTAAGGCCTGGTACGTCAAGATGTTCGGGGCCAAGCCGGGCAAGCGGGGTCCGTTCGAGGCGGCGGACGTGCCGGGCGTGAATCTGACCTTCTCCAAGGCAGCCGGCGAGGTGGCGGGCACCAAAGGGCGGGCGCTCGACCATATTGGGTTTGAAGTCAAGGACCTGGAGGCTTTTTGCAAGAAGCTGGAGGCGGCCGGTGTAAAGTTCGACCTGCCCTACCGTAAGATCCCCTCGCTGGGGCTCTCGATCGCGTTCCTCACCGATCCCTGGGGAACGTATATCGAATTGACGGAAGGTCTGAACCGTTTATAAACATTTTGCCGGGTTGGTCCGTCTAACCAGTTTAAGTCGAAAGGGTGCGCTATGCGATTACTCGCCGAGACCGGATTGCTGTGTGCCCTGATAGCTGTTTCTTCCTGTGGCCGCAGCCAGGCCCCCGTAGTGCACGCGGCCAGTACGGAGTCGAAGCCGGCCACCGCTGTGGCCGCGGCCCCCAGCCATGAAGTGCACCTGACGGGCATCGTGCAGGCGGTCCATTTCTTCACCGTTCAAGTGCCGCAGGTGATGGGCCAGGGCGGCATGGTGACGCTGACGCACATCATCGCCAATGGCTCGCGGGTGAAGGAAGGCGATCTGCTGGCGGAGTTCGACCGTACGCAGGAAGTGGACAATGCCCGCGACGCCAAGGCCAAGTTCGACGACTTGTCGCACCAGGTGGAGCAAAAACAGGCGCAAAACCGGGCGGACGCCGCCAAGCGGGCATCCGACCTGCAAGCCGCCGAAGCCGACCTGGCCAAGGCCGAACTGGAGTTGCGCAAGGGGCCGCTGCTGAGCGAGATCGACCGGCTGAAGAACGAGGTGAAGGCGGAGGCCGCGCGGCAGCACGTGGCCAGCCTGAAAAAATCCAGCGGATTTCACGATCAGGCGGACGCCGCCGCGGTGCGCATTCTGGAATTGCAGCGCGATCGCCAGAAAGTCAGCCTGGACCGCGCGCTCTCCAACGCCGACAAGCTGCAGATCCACGCCAAGCTGGATGGCATGGTGTCGCTCGAAAATGTGTGGCGCAACAACAGCATGGGCAAGGCCCAGGAGGGCGACAAGCTGTGGGCGGGCCAGGCGCTGATCCGGCTGTTCGATCCAACGGAAATGGAGGTGCGCGCGCAGGTCGGTGAACCGGACGACATAGCACTGACGCCGGGCTGCCGCGCGACAGTGCGGCTGGATGCGTATCCGGACATGGTGTTCGAGGCACACATGGTAGCGGCCAGCCCGGTAGCCGCGGCCGCGCTGGGCACCCCGATCAAGACCTTCAGCGCACGGTTCCGCCTGGACAAGAGCGATCCGCACCTGCTGCCGGACCTGTCGGCGGCGGTGGTGCTTGAGGCTGGCAAATGAGCCGCCTGCGGACGGCGCGCTTCTGGGCCGGCTTCGTAATCACGCTACTGGCCTTGGGCGGAGCGGCAGCGGGCGTATACCGGCTGCGGCAGGTGCAAGCGGCCGGCACGCTGCCCACGGCGCCCGCGCGGCAGGGCGACTTCTCGGTGATCGTTCGCTGCCGCGGCGAGTTGAAGGCGCGGCACTCGGTGCAGATTGTGGCGCCGGTTAATGTGCCGTCGCTGCGCATCGTGTGGCAGGCGCCTCCCGGCAGCGCGGTTAAGGAAGGCGATTCCGTGGTGCGCTTCGATCCCAGCAGCACTGAACAGCAGTTGCAGGAGAAGGATGCCGCGCTCAAACAGGCGCAGGCGACTCTCGACCAGGCTGTTGCCGACTCCCGCATCACATCGGAACAGGACCAACGCGACCTCAGCACCTCGAAGTACGACGTGGAGAAGGCCAAAATGGAAGCCTCCAAGGCCGAGATCGTGAGCAAGCTGCAAGGCGAGGAGAGCCGCATCGATCTGGGGCTGGCGGAGCAAAAACTCAACGTGCAGGAGGCCACCGTAAACCTGCACGCCACGTCGGACCGCGCCAAGATCGCTTCGCTCACCCGCCAGCGCGATCAGGCGCAGACGGAGGTGGACCTGACCAAGCACCGCCTGTCGCAAATGGAGCTGAAGGCTCCGCTGAGCGGGGTCGTGATGTACATGCAGAACAACTCGCAGGGATGGATGAACGCCAAACCGTTCCAGGTGGGCGACCAGGTGTGGCCGGGCGGGGTGGTGGCGGAGATACCGGATCTGGCCACGCTGGAGATGGAAGGCAAGGTGGAGGAGATCGACCGCGGGCGCATCACCGTGGGCCAGGAAACGCGGGTGCGGATCGACTCGCTTCCCGAGCTGACCATGCCCGCCGATCTGGTGGCCATCTCGCCGCTGACCGAGCAAAGCTTCGAATGGCCGCCCTCGCGCAGCTTCCGGGCGTTTGGGCATATCCGGCAACCCGATCCGCGGCTGCGGCCGGCTATGAACGGGAACATGGACGTAGTGGTGAGCCGCATCCCGAATGCCATCAGCATTCCGGCCAAAGCGGTGTTCACGCGCAACGGAAAGCCCATCGTGTATCTGGCGGTGAAAGGCGCGTATCGCCCGGCGGAGATTGAACTGCTGGCGCGCAATCCGGACGAAGTGGCGGTAAAGGGCATCCGGACCGGCGACATGGTGGCGCTGGTGGACGCATCGCAGGCGGAGCAGGCCGGCGCCGAGGCGAAGAAGGGCGAGAAGAAATGACGCCCATGACGCGTAAGATCATCATGGGGATAGTTGGAGCGGCAGCTGTACTGGCGCTGATCGGTTGGGGCGGGACGCGCCTGATGAAGGCATTGTCGCCGGCTTCCGCATCGAAGCTGCCCTCCACCCGCGTGAAGCGCGGCGACGTCACCATTACGGTCACCGCTAAAGGCGAACTCTCCGGAGGCAACACGGAAAAGTTGTCCGCGCCCATGACCGGCGGCGGAGACATGGCCATCACTTACATGCGCGAGGCCGGCGAACTGGTGAGTTCGGGCGACGTGGTGGTGAAGTTCGACACTACCGAGCAGGAGTTCAAGCTCAAGGAAGCGGAGGCCGATCTGGCGGAGGCGCAGCAGCAGGTGATCCAGACCCAGGCCGATAACCAGGCCAAGGAAGAAGAGACGCGCTACTCCCTGCTGCAGGCGAATTCGGACGTGAAAACCGCTGAGTTGGAGACGCGCCGCAATCCTATTCTGGCGGATATCGTGGCGCGCGAGAACACGCTGGCCCTGGAAGCCGCGAAGGACCATTTGCGGCAGCTGGAACATGACGCCGCCAACCGGCAGGCCACTTCGGCGGCCGCCGTCGCCATTCAAGAGGCGGCGCTCAATAAAGCCAAGGTGAAAGCCGAGACCGCCAGGCAGAACATCGAGAACATGGTGCTGAAGGCCAAATCCGGCGGCTACGTGAGCATCCAGCAAAATACCAACGGCAATTTCTTCATGTATGGGATGCAGCTTCCCACTTTGCAAATCGGCGATACGGTGAACGCGGGCATGATGGTGGCGCAGATCCCGGATTTGAAGAATTGGGAAGTGACCGCCAGCATCGGCGAACTCGACCGCGGCCACCTGTCCGCGGGGCAAAAGGTGCAAGTGGCCATTGTGGCTTTGCCGGGCAAGGCTTTCAACGGCACGGTGAAGGAGATTGGCGGCACCATCGGCGCGTTCTGGAACCGGCATTTCGACTGCAAGATCGCGCTGGAGCAGGTGGCGCCAGGCATGCGGCCGGGCATGAGCTCCAACATCGTGATCACCACCGGCACATTTCCGAATTCACTTTGGGTGCCATCGCAGGCGCTGTTTGAAAGCGATGGCCGGACGTACGTTTACCTGGATACACCCTCCGGCTTCGTGCCGCGTGACGTGAAGCTGGTGCGGCGGAGCGAAAGCCAGGTGGTGCTCACGGGCATTCAGGAAGGCGAACGGGTGGCGCTGGCCAGTCCCGAACAGCAGGAGAAAAGCCCGCAAAGCAAGGGGAGCGGGAGCGCGATGAAGGCGCTGTCACGATGAAATCGCCCGGGCGGATTTTTTCGGACATCGCGCAAGCGTTCGATAATCTGCGCGCGCAAAAGACGCGCACGCTGCTGACCGCGTTGGGCATCGTGTTTGGCGTGGGCTCGGTGATCGGAATGCTGGCCATCGGGGCCGGCGCGCGCGAGGAATCACTGCGCTTCATCGAGCAACTGGGTGTGCGCAACGTGCTGGTGGAATCGCGGCCGGCGGCCAGCCAGGAGGAACTACAACAGCGGCGGCGGGATTCACCGGGTCTCACGGACCGGGATGTGCGCGTCCTGAGCACCAATATTGACGCCCTGGAAACGCTGTCACCCCGGCGCGCGCTGCACCCGGCGCGCGTGATGCCGAAGCCGTCGCACGAGATTCCGGAGTTATACGGCGTACGGCCGGCGTACGCCGTCATTCACAGCTTGCACGTGGTGGAGGGCCGGTTCTTCGATGAACAGGACGATGCCGCCAGCCGAGCGGTTTGCGTGCTGGGTGAATCCGCCAAGGTGAGCCTGCTGGGTTACGGCACGGCGGTGGGCAAGTTCGTCAAGGTGAACGACAACTGGCTGGAGGTGATGGGCGTACTCAGCGAGCAACTGATCTCCAGCGGACAATCCAGCGGCGGGAAGATGCAGAACCTCAACAATATCGTGTATATCCCGCTGAATACTTTCCAGTATCGCTACTTCGACCGCAGCAACTTCATGAAGGACGATCTGGACGGCGTGGATCTGCGGCTGAAACCGGGCGCGGACAGCCTGGAGGTGGCCAAGGTGGTGACGGCCATCCTGAACTCCACGCATCACAACACTGAGGACTTCACGGTAACGATTCCGGCTGCGTTGCTGGCGCAGCAGCAGCGTACCCAGACGATTTTCACTTACGTGATGGTGGCGATTGCCGCGATTTCACTGCTGGTCGGCGGCATCGGCATCATGAACATCGTGCTGGCCACGGTGCTGGAGCGCACGCGCGAGATCGGCGTGCGGCGGGCAACCGGCGCCAGAAGGCACGACATCGTGCGCCAGTTTCTCACTGAGTCCGTGCTGATCTCGGTGGGTGGCGGCCTGCTGGGCATCGGGTTCGGATTCTTCCTGGCGTGGCTGATTGCACGCACGGCGGAATGGAAGACTATTGTGACCACGGCGTCGGTAGTGATCGCATTCGGGGTGTCGATGGCGGTGGGTGTGATTTTCGGAATTTATCCGGCGATGAAGGCGTCGCGGATCAATCCGATTGAAGCGCTGCGGTATGAATAGCCGCGGAGAACGCGGGCCGCGTTATACTGCGGTCGAATGCGCATTCCACTGCTCCTCGCTGCCGCCGGCGCCGCCACGATGCTGATCTCCTGCGGCTCGGAACCGAAGGCCGCCGCGCCGGAGCCTTCCACAACCGCCGCCGTTAAGCCTCCGGATGAGACACGGCGTTTCCCGATGGCCAACCGCGTCGACACGCAAGTGATCGACAACCACCTGCTGGACAAGCAGTTCATGCCGGGCGGCACGCTGGCGCGCTACAAGCAGGGCCAGAAGGAATACAGTATGTTCATTGCCAAACTGGGGAACGCGCAGGATGCGGCGTTCCGGCTGCTCGACTGGAACAAGGCGCTGGCCGGTTCCAAGATCGAGCCGGCATTCGGCGGCTACTTCGGCCAGGACGGCGGCGGACCGGTGTTTGTGTTCGCCAAGGGAGCGTGGCTGGCGGGTGTCGCAGGCTTGCCGGAAAAGGACGCCGACCTGGCCGCGCGAAGCCTGGCCGCGCATCTCGATTAGAAAAGGACTATCGTGCCATCAACCAACCTGCTGGATTTGACCGGACGCGTCGCCGTGGTGATCGGCGGCACGTCGGGCATCGGCCGCACGCTCGCCGTAGGGCTGGCGCGGGCGGGGGCGCAGGTCGTTCCCACCGGGCGCCGCGCGGCCATGATCGAAGAGGCTTGCCTGGAAATCGAACGGGCGGGCGCGCGGACCCTGCGTCAGAGCTGCGATGCGGGTTCGCGCGAGTCTATCGACAGCTTTCGCGACGCCGTGCTGGCGGAGTTCGGGCAGGTCGACGTGCTGCTGAACGCGGCCGGCCAAACCCAGCGGAAACCTACCGCCGAGGTGGCGGAAGCGGACTGGAACCGGATCATGGACGTGAATCTGACGGGCATGCTGCGCACCTGCCAGTCGTTCCACAAGGCGCTGGCGGCCAACCAGCGCGGCCGGATCATCAACATCGCGTCGTTGACATCGTTCGTCGGCTTCCTGGAAGTGACCGCCTACGCCGCGTCGAAGGCGGGTGTGCTGGCGCTCACCCGCAACCTGGCGGTCGAGTGGGCGCGCGACGGAATCAACGTGAACGCCATCGCGCCGGGGGTCTTCCGCACCGATCTGAATGCGCAGCTTCTGGACGGGACCGAGCGCGGCCGCGAACTGAAAATGCGTACCCCCATGGGCCGCTTCGGCCAACTGGAAGAGTTGGTCGGCGTGGCCGTGCTGCTGGCGTCCGACGCGGCCAGCTTCATCACCGGCCAGTCGATCGCGGTGGACGGCGGCTTCCTGGCCTCGGGTGTAAATCAGTGACGCTAAAATAGAACTCATGGCATCTCCAACCTGCGACATCGGCCTGATCGGCCTTGCGGTAATGGGCCAGAATCTGGTCCTGAACATGAACGACCACGGATACCGCGTAGCAGTTTTCAACCGCACCGTCTCCAAGGTGGACGACTTTATCGGCCACGAAGCGGCCGGCACCCAGGTTGTGGGGACGCACTCCATCGAGGAGCTGACGCAGGCCTTAAAAAGGCCGCGCCGCGTGATGCTGATGGTGAAGGCCGGCGATACGGTGGACGAAATGATCGCGCACCTGACGCCGCATCTGGAAAAGGGCGACATCATCATCGACGGCGGCAACTCGCATTATCCCGACACCAACCGGCGCACGAAGGCGCTCGCCGACCAGGGCATTCTGTTCATCGGCACGGGTGTTTCGGGCGGCGAGGAAGGCGCGCGGCACGGCCCGTCCATCATGCCGGGCGGGAATCCGGCCGCGTGGCCGCACGTGAAGGAGATTTTCCAGGCTATCGCCGCGAAGGTGGAGGACGGCTCGCCCTGCTGCGACTGGGTGGGAGAGAACGGCGCCGGCCACTACGTGAAGATGGTGCACAACGGCATCGAATACGGCGACATGCAACTGATCTGCGAAGCGTATCAGTTGCTGAAAGACGGCCTGGGGCTGAGCGCCTCCGAACTGCACGAAGTCTTCGCGGAATGGAATAAAGGCGAGCTGGACAGCTACCTGATCGACATCACCGCGCAGATCTTCACCAAGAACGACGACGACGGCGCACCGCTGGTGGATAAGATTCTGGACACCGCCGGCCAGAAGGGCACCGGTAAGTGGACCGGCATCAGCGCGCTGGATACCGGCACACCGGTCACACTCATCGGGGAAGCCGTGTTCGCGCGGTGTCTCTCGGCCATGAAGGACGAGCGCGTGGCGGCTTCCCGCATCTTGACAGGACCCCAGCAGGCGCCGGCGGACGACCGCGAGGTATTCATCGAGGCGGTGCGGCGCGCGCTCTACTGCTCCAAGATGATTTCGTACGCACAGGGGTACATGCTACTGCGCGAGGCGGCCAAGGAGGAAGGCTGGAACCTGAACTTCGGAGGCATCGCGCTGATGTGGCGCGGCGGCTGCATCATCCGCAGCCGGTTCCTGGGCAAGATCAAGGAAGCTTACGACAAGAATCCGCGGCTCACTAACCTGCTACTCGACGATTTCTTCAGCCAGACGCTGATCGGCTACCAGGGCTCCTGGCGGAGCGCCATCATCAGGGCGATCCAATATGGCGTACCCACGCCGGCGTTCTCCACAGCGCTGTCGTTCTACGACGGCTATCGCACGGCGCGCCTGCCGGCGAACCTGCTGCAGGCGCAGCGGGATTTCTTCGGCGCGCATACTTACGAGCGCATCGATAAGCCGCGGGGCCAGTTTTTCCATACCAACTGGACCGGGCGGGGCGGCCGTACTTCGTCGGGCACCTACAACGCATGAGCACGCTCCAGATCCCACCAACGGGCGCGCTCGACTTCCTTTCTTTGGGCGCCCTCATCCACCGGTTCGATCCGGGCATCATCCCTTTTCGCAAGGCGACCGAGTGCCACATCCATGTCAGCGGGGGTGAATTCAATTGCGCCGCCAACCTGTCGGACTGCTTTGGCATGTCCACGGGTATCGCCACCGCCATGGTCGACTATCCCGTCGGGGATCTGATCGCCGAGCGGGTGCGGGCCATGGGTGTAAAGCCGTTCTACAAGCGCTTCCAGCACGATGGCGCAACCGGTCCGAACATGGCGGCGGTCTATAGCGACCGCGGATTCGGCGTTCGCGCACCGGTAGTCTTTTACAATCGCGCCAACGAGGCGGCCGCGCTGCTGAAACCGGGCGATTTCGACTGGCAGGTCATTTTCGGCGCGGGCGTGCGCTGGTTCCACAGCGGCGGCATATTCGCGGCGCTGTCGGCCAGCACGGCCGAGACGATCATCGAGGGCATGCGGACGGCCAAGGCGGCCGGAGCCGTGGTTTCGTTCGATTTGAATTATCGTGCGAAGCTGTGGAACATCTCGGGCGGGCACGCGCGCGCGGTGGAGGTGATCCGCCGCATCGTGGAGAACGTGGACGTGCTGGTGGGCAACGAGGAGGATCTGCAAATGGGCCTCGGCGTTCCAGGGCCAGAAGTAGCCGCCAAGTCCAAGCTGGACCCCAGCGCATTCTTCGGCATGATCGACCAGGTGGTGAAGCGTCACCCGCAGATCAAGATCGTGGCGACTACGCTGCGCGAAGTGCACTCGACCAACCGGCACAGTTGGGGCGCGGTGGCGTGGATCGGCGGGCAGACGCACGTCTCGCCGACCTGTGATCTGGATGTGCTCGACCGGGTGGGCGGCGGAGACGGATTCGCCGCCGGATTCTTTTATGGCCTGATGAAGGGGGAAGCTCCCGCGGAGGCGTTGAAGCTGGGATGGGCGCACGGTGCGCTGCTCACCACGTTCCCCGGCGACACCACCATGGCCACATTGGATCAGGTGCGGGCGTTCGCCAGGGGCGGTTCGGCGCGCATTCAGCGATGACGCCGGGCGCGGAAGGCGAGGAAAGACGCCCCCATCATCACGAGCGTGAAGAGGCTGGCAGCCATCAGGAAAGCGGCGAAGCCCGCGCACTCAAAGCCGCGGCAGGTGGCCAGCACAACAGGTAGAGCGATCAGCTCTGGTAACATGAAGGCGGGCGCGTGAAGCCAGACCCGCTTTGCGGAAGGTTCCAGGTAGCCGCCCACGCTCGCGGCAATGAGCAAGACTACCGGAATTGGGATGAGCGCCACCGGACTCGCAATGCGCGAGGCGAGAACGAACCCAGCCGCCGCCGCCACGCCCACGAGAGCCTCCACCAGCATTCGCTTCATCAGACTGGCCCGGTTGGTCATCTCTGCCATTCTCTCTCAGCCTTGCCAACCCAACAGACGCGCGGCATTGTCGTGATAGACCTTCTCGAGAATGGTATCCGGCAGGCCGATGCCGTAGATCCTCCAGCGCCCTTGCGGCGGCCGGGCGGACGGCGCGTAGTCGAAGTACTCGTCGAGCGTCTCCAGCCACCGAAAGTATAGCTGGTACATCTCCGGCTTCAGATCCTGTTGCGGCGTGCCCTCGGTGGGCGTGGCGTCGGTGCCGAACATGATGCGGTCCTGGTAGTGCTCAAAGAATGTCCGCGCGCGGCGCGGCTGGCGCCCCAGTTCGCCGAGGCGCGCAGCCATCTCCACGTTTAAGTTGGGGAGATCATCCAACCAGCGCGAGACTTCGTCGAGATTCTCGGGGTGATTGGCCACGTGCAGGCCCACGAATATGGTCTTCGGATGGCGCGCAATCACGCGATTGCGGGCCGCCAGCAACTCGGCCTTCGGCGGATAATCCTTCCCGTAGAACGACCAGTCCGGATGATGACCCAGCTCCTCCCAACGTTCGTTAAAGCGATCGATCGGCGTAAAGAAGGCGTCGGGGTCCGAGGTGTGGATGAACACGGGCAGACTCAATTGGCCGGCGGCGTCCCACATGGGATCGAAGCGCTTATCGTCGACCTTGACCAGGGGCCCGCTGGTGATGTTCTCGCGCAGGTACAGCCCGAGCGTCTTAAGCACCTTGATGCCTACCGCACCGGCCTGCTTGCCGCGCGCGACTTCATCGGCCTGCCATTGCGGGAAGCCGGGTTCGCGAATCCGATTGTAAGCCGGCTCGACACAGTTGAAGAAGCGGCCCTTATGGCGGTCCTGCAGGTCGGCGACGTTCTGCTTCAGAAGATCGCCGTATCCGCCGGTCAGGTTGATCATGGTGCGGATGTTGAGCGCGTCCATCCAGCGCACGAAGGTGTCCACCTGGGCGTGGGCCTTGGCCATTTCCGGGGAATTGGCGGCGCGCTGCTTAGGGAACAACGACGACACATGCGTGTGGACGTCGATCACCGGGTGACTGGCGCGCGGGGTGGGGTGCGCGGGAACCACCAGCATGCTCTTGGGTTCGAAATCTTCCAGGGGTATGCCGGCGCCCGGCGGCGTGGATGCGGATCGCTGGGGCGATGCCGGCCCCCCGGCAAAAGCGGCCGCTCCGGCGGCGCCGCCCAGGAACATTCGGCGAGATTTATTGCGCAGGTCCATGATGGCCGATTTATACCACGTTGCCTGCTAAAGGCGCGGCCATGGCGGGATTTCTCCGATTAGCGGCCCGGCATATTCGCGGAAAGCGGGCAGCACGTCGTGGCCGTCAGGATGAATCCACTCCGCCGGCAGCAGGCGTTCGACGCGCGCCACGGTTTCGAGTGGAGTAAGGAACGTGCTCCCATCGCGGCGCAGCGCCACCATCACTTCGGAATGTCCCCGGGCAGCTGCGGCGGTTGCCGCGCGCCCGCATTCGAATGCCTCCTGCCGGTCCTGCGGCGAGGCAAACGGGCCGCAGCAGCGTCCCAACAATCCCGGCTTTTCGGCGCGGGCGCGCATGCCCAGCTTGTCGCTCAGCAAGCGCGCCAGGGTATGGCCGAGATTGGAAGCCAGCCGCGCGACCTGGCTTTCCGCTCGATCCACATCCGCGCCGAACGGATTTCCGCGATCGTCGAGCTGCCCTTCGCAGACCGCGATCAGCACGCGGTTCAGTCTGGCGTATACGCGTTCCACGTCCGCCGCGATGCGGTCCAGGCTCAGGCAACGCTCCGGAAAATAGATCAGATTCGGAGCGTCGTCTTCGCGGCGCCGCGCCAGCGAGGTGGCGGCAACGATCCAGCCGGCGTTGCGTCCCAGCGTTTCCAGCACGCAGACCGGAGAAGGCAGGGAGCGATTGTCTTCGCCCACATCGCGCGCGGCGCAGGCGAAGAAGCGCGCGGTCGGCGCATAGCCGGGGGTGTGGTCGGTCACGTGAAGATCGTTGTCGATGGTTTTAGGAATGCCGATCACCTGCAGATCGTAATGCGCGGCACGCGCGTGGTTGGCTATTCGTAAAGCCGTGTCCATGGAGCCGTTGCCGCCGGTGTAGAAGAACGTATGGATATCGGCGCGGCGCAGGATGTCGAGCAGCCGCGCGTAGTCCGCGTCCGCCAGCGGCAGGCGGCTCGATCCTAGGGCGGAGCCGGGCGCCTCGCCGACCTGGCGCATCAGGGCGGGGTCCACGGCCAGCAGATCCACAAACTCGCCCCGCATCAGACCCGCGAGCCCGCGCCGCGCGCCATACAGGCCCTGGCCGTGTGATCGCGACTCCTCGACCAAGCCCGCCAGGCTGGCATTGATTACGGCCGTGGGGCCGCCGCCGTGGGCGACTACCGCATGGGGGCGCATGTCATAGATCAGGATACTGAATCTACTCGGGCGCGCCAGGGGGAGCCCGAAGTGATAAGATTTCTCCCATGCACGATTCCAATCCACAACGCCGCGAAGTCCTGGGCGCGCTCATCGGCGCGTCCCTGTTGCCGGCTGTTTCCGGCGCCGCGCAAACCAACGCTGGCGGCATGATTTATCGCACATTGGGCCGCACGGGTGAGCGGGTGTCGGCCATCGGACTGGGCGGCTATCACATCGGCGTCCCACAGGACGAGCAGGACGGCATCAAAATAATCCGCAGCGCGGTCGACCAGGGCATCAACTTTCTGGACAACTGCTGGGATTACCATGACGGCAAGAGCGAGGTGGTGATGGGCAAAGCTTTGCGCGACGGCTACCGTCACAAAGTATTTCTCATGACCAAGTTCGATGGCCGCACCAAGAAGTCCACTGCCAGCCAGATCGACGAATCCCTCCAGCGCATGCAAACGGATCACGTGGACCTGATGCAATATCACGAGAACATCCGCATGGAGGATCCGGATCGCTTCTTCGCGCCCGATGGTCCGCTGGAAGCGCTGCTGGAAGCCAAGCAGGCCGGCAAGATCCGCTACATCGGGTTCACCGGCCACAAGGATCCGGCCGTGCACTTGCGCATGCTGGAAGTCGCCGAGCAGCACAACTTTCATTTCGACGCCGCGCAGATGCCGCTGAACCTGCTGGACGCGCATTTCCGCAGCTTTGGCCAGCTGGTGGTGCCAAAGCTGGTGGCGCAGGGAATCGGCGTACTGGGCATGAAGCCGATGGCCTTCGGCAATCTGCCGCAGAAGGGCCTGGCAACCGGCATCGAGTGCCTGCACTTCGCCATGAACCTGCCCACGTCGGTAGTGATCACCGGCTGCGACACGATGGAGCGCCTGCACCAGGCACTGGAGGCGGCGCACACGTTCAGGCCGCTCGGCGAACACGAGCTGTCGGCGCTGCTGGCGAGGACCCGGGACGCCGCTCTCACGGGGAAGCTGGAACCGTTCAAGACCACTTCGCAATTCGATGGCACCGCGCAACATCTGAGCTGGATGGGCTGAGGGGTGCCGCCCACCGCAGAGCAACTGCGCGCGGTACTCCGAACCAGCATCGCCAGCCTGTCGGTCGGCATTCTTACCACGTCGATCGGCCTGTTCGCCATCGCCGAGCACATCCGCCGGGGCCGGTCGAAATCGCGGCTGCTGCTGTGGTTCGGACTCTTCGCTGGCCTGTACGGAGTGCGCTCCCTCGGCCGGAATGCGGCCATCGCCCTGACATTCAACCTGCCCGCGGGCCCGTTGTTGTTTTTGGCGGCGGTGGTGGACTACGTGATACTAGTCCCGGCTTTTCTCTTCATGGAAGAGATCTACGGCACGGGATGGAAACATTCCAGCCGCTGGCTGGTATGGGCGGCCGCGGGATACGGCGTACTGGCCGTTGCGCTTAGCGCCATCCTGCGCAACCCCTACGTGCTTCCGGAACCAGGAGGCATCACGCTCATCGTGGTCCCCGCGCTCCTGATTGCCAACTACTTAATGGGATACCGCCCGCAGCCCATCGCCGAGGCAAAAACCCTGATCGTGGGTCTGGTCGTCTTTCTCGGCTTCGTAGCTAACTCGCACCTGGCTCCCAGCCACACAAACGTCGAACCGTTCGGTTTTTTCTTCTTTCTTTGCTGCCTCGGCGGAATCGCCGCGCACCGCTTCCGCGCCAACGAACAGCAGCTTCTGTCGCTCGAGGAGGAGATGAAAGCCGCCCGCCGGATCCAGGAGTCTATCCTGCCATCCTCCCTTCCCCGCCCAGTGGGCGTGCAGGTGGCTGTGAGATATGCTCCCATGACCGCCGTGGCCGGCGACTTCTATGATTTCCTACCGGTGGTTGACGGATGCCTGGGAGTGCTGGTGGCCGACGTTGCCGGGCACGGCGTGCCGGCCGCACTGGGCGCGTCCATGGTTAAGGTAGCCGTCTCCACGCAGGTGGGCGGCGCCGCCGATCCGGCGCGGATGATCAGTGAATTGAACAACACCATGCATCGGGTGGCGCGTGGCCAGTTGGTTACCGCCGGCTTCCTGGCACTCGACATACAGGCAAGAACTGGTACATACGTGGCCGCCGGGCATCCGCCGCTGCTGCTGTGGAGGCCAGCCACCGGCACTCTCCGCGAGTTCAGTGAGAATGGCCTGGTATTGGGAGTGCTTCCCAACCAAGCGTATCCGAACATGCGCTTCGAGGTCTTCTCAGGCGACCGGATCGTCATGTGCACCGACGGCGTATGGGAGGCCGAGAACCGCGCCGGCGAGATCTTTGGCGACTCGCGATTCCAGAAGTTCATCAAAGATTGCGGCCATCTTTCGGCGGACGCGATGGCCGGGGCCCTCCTGGCGGAGGTGACTGCATGGTCGATGGTTAACCGCATCCGGAGGCAGGCGGACGATATCACGATCGTGATTCTAGGCGTAGACTGACCATCGACAAGTAACTTTCGAACTATAGAAACGAAAACGCCCTACGCACCATAATGGTCTCGATGAACCTCAAAATGGTCGATTATGTGCCTGGTGGAGGGCGCGTGTCGCGGGATTGGGAAGCGCCGGCTCCGCGTCTCACGTTGCGCGAGCTGATTGCCGAGCGGGTCCGCCGGGATGTGGATGCATTCAATGAGCAGCACCCGGAGGGGTATCACGGCCTGGTGGCGCCGGAGGAATCCGAATTGATCCTGAACGGCTACCCTCAGGTAAAACGCGTCCGCGCGTTAGACTCGCAGAATGAGGTACGGCGCACGGAACGCGCATTCGAATCCAACGGCTTTTTGGTGTTCGCCAACGGCGTGCGTCTGCATTCGTTGGATGCGGAGATCGACGTAGCCACGGCCGGCGAACTTGAATTCGTCAAATTGGTGAACTCGGCCGGTGGATAAAGCGCCGCGCGATCAGAGCAGCCTGGCGGCGGGCTTGGCGAAGTAGGTCAGAATAATCTGGGCGCCGGCGCGGCGGATGCAGGTCAGGCTTTCCAGCATGGCGCGGTCGTGATCGATCCAGCCGTTGCGCGCGGCGGCTTCGATCATGGAAAACTCGCCGGATACCTGGTAGGCGGCGATGGGCACGTCGAAACGGCGGCGGGCTTCATGGATCAGGTCGAGGTAGGGCATGGCTGGCTTGACCATGATCATATCGGCGCCCTCTTCCAGATCCAGTTCGATTTCGTGCATGGCCTCGCGCCCATTGGCGGGGTCCATCTGGTAGCTGCGGCGATCGCCGAATTGGGGGGTGGATTCGGCCGCCTCGCGGAAAGGTCCGTAGAAAACCGAGGCGAACTTGGCGGCGTAGGATAGGATCGGAATTTGTGAGAAGCCGTTGGCGTCCAGCTCGTGGCGGATGGCGGCCACGCGGCCATCCATCATATCCGAGGGAGCCACGATGTCAGCGCCGGCGCGGGCGTGTGACACGGCGGAAGCCGCCAGCCAAGCCAGCGTCTGGTCATTATCTACTTCGCCGTTGACAATTTTGCCGCAATGCCCGTGGCTGGTGTACTCGCAATTACAGACATCGGTGATGATGAGCAGCCCGGGAACCTGGCTGCGAATGGCGCGAATGGCACGCTGCACGATGCCATCGTCGGCATAGGCTCCCGAGGCTGTTTCGTCCTTGGTTTCGGGCAGGCCGAACAGGATCACACCTCCGATTCCGAGCGACTTCACTTCCCGGCATTCCCGCACGATTTGATCCACGGATAGCTGGCAGTGGCCCGGCATGGCGCTGATTTCGCGGCGGATGCCCTCCCCGGGGCAAGCGAACAGCGGCAGGACGAACGCCGCCGGATCCAGGCGCGTCTCCCGGACCAGGTTGCGGACGGGCTCGGTGGCGCGTAACCGGCGCATGCGGTGAATCGGGAACGGCATCACCTAAATTGTAGCTCAGAGCTCAAAAAACGCCCTCCAGGCGGACTTTCTGGCCCGAAGATTGCAAAAAAATAACGAAAAGGCCCTTGACATGGCTTTTGACTTCATTAGAATAAATCCTAAGTCTTGCTTTATGCAGCCCGCATGTGAGCACCATCGTACGGAAATCATCGCCCGGCGCGACGGCGTGGAATACCTCGAATGCCTCGACTGTCGCCAGATTTTCGAAGCCGAAGACCTCGAACCCGTAACAGTTGAGGAAGACGACGAGTAGGGTCTGACGCCCGCCCGCCGCCGTAGAAAGGCCAGCCGGGCGTGTGCCCGTCCGCGCCGCCGGCTGGCTGTTAGCATGGATAGATGTACGATCTGGCCTGGTTTCGCGCAAACTTCGACCGCGTCGCCGAGCGGCTCCAGACCCGCGGCAACATCCCCGGTCTGGATACTTACAGGGAATTGGACCAGCGGCGGCGGGCCGCCATCGCCGAATCCGAGCAACTGAAGGCCCGCCGTAATGCCGAAACAGTTGAGATCGGCAAACTGCGGCGCGAGGGCGTAGACACCACCGAACGCCAGCAGGGGATGCGCGCCATTGGCGCGCGTATCGCGGCGCTGGACGCCGAGGAGAAGGCCGCCAACGAAGCATTTCGCGAGCTGCTGGCCGCCATTCCGAACGTGCCGCACGAGTCGGTGCCGGTGGGGCGCAGCGAGGCGGATAACGTGGAGGTCCGGCGCGTGGGCGAGCCCCCACGCTTCGACTTCGAGCCCAAGGCGCACTGGGACCTGGGTCCGGAGTTGGGCATCCTGGACCTGGAGCGCGCGGCCAAAGTTACCGGCGCACGATTCGCGGTCTACTGGGGCCTGGGCGCGAAACTGGAGCGGGCGCTGGTCAACTTCATGCTCGACGTGCACACGCGCGAGCACGGCTATACCGAAGTGCTGCCGCCGTTTATGGTCAATTCGGCCAGCCTGTTCGGCACCGGCCAACTGCCGAAATTCGCGGCGGACCTGTTCAAGTGTGAGAGCACGGACTTCTGGCTGATCCCCACAGCCGAGGTGCCCGTAACCAATCTGTATCGCAACGAGACGCTGGAAGCCGGCCAACTGCCCGTGAAGCTGTGCGCGTACACGCCGTGCTTTCGCAGCGAGGCGGGGTCTTATGGCCGCGACGTGCGGGGCATCATCCGGCAGCACCAGTTTCAGAAGGTGGAGCTGGTGAAGTTCACACATCCGGACCACAGCTACGATGAACTGGAGAAACTGACCGCCGACGCAGAAGATATTCTGCGGCGGTTGGGATTGGCATATCGGACGGTGGTGCTATCGACCGGCGACACCAGTTTCTCCTCGGCCAAAACTTATGATATCGAGGTGTGGCTGCCCGGTCAGAACGCCTACAAGGAGATTTCGTCCTGCTCGAATTACGAGGCATTCCAGGCGCGGCGGGCGAGCATCCGGTTCAAATCCGAAAAAGGCAAGAGCGAGTTCGCGCATACGCTGAACGGCAGCGGGCTGGCGGTGGGCCGCACGTGGGTGGCAATCGTGGAGAACTACCAGCGGAAAGACGGCAGCGTGGTGGTTCCCGAAGTGCTGCGTCCCTACCTGGGCGTGGAAGTCATCGGAGGGCGGGCCGGTGCAGGCCAATGAGGAGAGCGTAGCCCGCTATTACGACACCGCCATCTTCGAAGCGGAACTTACGCGGCTGACGCGCGATTGTCCGGTAGAGCGCGCCATCACCGAGCGGTGGCTAGGCAGGTTCGTGGCGGCCGGCGCGGAGGTGGCCGAGCTCGGCGTGGGCGCGGGCATTTATTCCGAATTCCTGGCCCGCAGGGGCTGCCGGCTGCACCTGGTGGATGTGTCGGCGCGGTTGTTGGAGGCTGCCGCCGACCGATTGCGGGCCGCGGGCCTGAGCGAGTCCATCGCCGCTATCTCGTGTGAATCGGCTACGTCGCTGGTCAGCCTCGCCGGCGGCGCCTTCGACGCCGTATTGATGCTCGGTCCGCTCTATCATTTGTGCGCGCCGGAAGACCGGCGGCGGGCGGTGGCGGAAACGGTCCGCATCTTGAAGCCCGCGGGAGTCCTGTTCGCCGCTGGAATCAACAGGCTGTCTTATCTGCGCGATTTCTTCCACCTGTTTCCGCACGTCGTGTGCGGACGGAAGGCGTTTCACGAGCAGTATCTGCGCAATGGGAATATGGACCCGGATCACGCGCCACCCATCGGCTTCGCGCACTTGTGCACGGTTGCCGATTTCCGCGAAATGTTTCGCGGCGAGTTTGAAGAACTGGCGGTGGCGGGCGTCGAGTCCTTCAGCAACATCTGCCAGCCAACCCTCAACGACCTGCCATCCGAAGAGGCCGCGGCGTGGCTGGACCTGATCGAAATCACGGGGACCACCGCTGAGGGGTTGGGGATGTCCGATCATTTCCTGTATATTGGACGGCGAAGCCGATGAAGCTCACACTGACTACTCTGCTGGCGGCGGCCCTGCTGGCCGCTGCGTCTCCGCAGGACGGCGACTGGCCGGTTTACGGTCACGATTCCGGCGGCACGAAATATTCGCCGCTCGATCAAATCAACCGGCGAAACGTCAAGAACCTGCAAGTCGCGTGGACCTTCCACACCGGCGATATGTACGATCCCAAGGGCCATGGCGGAAAGGTAACGGCGTTTGAGTGTACGCCTCTCTACATCGACGGCGTGCTCTACGTAACGACACCTTTCGGCCGGCTGATCGCGCTGGATCCCACGACGGGGACACAGAAGTGGGCCTTCGATCCGAAGTCGGATATCAAGGCAGGCTTCGGCGACTTCGCGAACCGCGGCGCATCCATGTGGATCGATTCTAAAGGCGGCCGGCGCCGAATCTTTGTGGCCACCATCGACGCGCGGCTGTTCGCGATTGACGCGGCCACAGGAAAGGCTTGCGACAACTTCGGTGTCGGCGGCATGGTGGATCTGCGGCAGGGTTTGCGCAATCCGCCGCATTACAAATCGGAATACGAACAGACCTCACCGCCGGCCATTATCGGCGACCTGGTGGTGGTAGGGTCCGGCATAGCCGACAACAATTACGCGGACGCCGCCAGCGGCGAGGTTCGCGCGTTCGACGCCCGCAGCGGGCAACTGGCCTGGACCTGGGATCCCATGCCTGGCCAGCGCACCGGCGCCGCCAATACCTGGTCGATCATTTCCACCGATCCCGAGCGGAAGCTGATCTTCCTGCCGACTACCAGCGCCAGCCCGGATTATTACGGCGGCGAGCGTCCCGGCAACAATCTGTATGCCGACAGCCTGGTGGCCCTCCACGCGGATACCGGTAAGATGGCGTGGCATTTTCAGACCGTGCATCACGATTTGTGGGACTACGATATTGCCCCACAACCCCTGCTGTTCACCATCAAGCGCAATGGAAAGCAGATACCGGCAGTGGCGGTGGGATCGAAGACGGGGAACCTGTTCCTGCTGAACCGCGAGACGGGCGAACCGATCTTCGGCGTTGAGGAGCGGCCTGCGCCGCCGAGCGACGTGCCGGGCGAGAAGGCGTCTCTGACGCAGCCATTCCCGATTCTGCCGAAGCCGCTGGTGCCGCAATCGCTCACCGCGGATAACGCCTGGGGACTGACCGGCGAAGATCGCAAGTGGTGCCAGGAGATGATCCGCGGCAAGCGCGCGGAGGGCATCTTCACGCCGCCGAGCGTCAACGGCTCGATCATATTTCCGGGCAATATCGGCGGCATGGCTTGGGGCGGCGCGGCGTTCGATCCCGCGCGCGGCTTGCTGATTATCCCGACCAACCGGCTGGCGGCCTACATTCGCCTGATCCCGCGCGAGAAGTTCGACGCGGAAGAAGGCAAGGAACCCGGTGTCGAATATGCGCGGCAGCGCGGCACGCCGTATGGCCTGGCGCGCACCTTTTTACTCAACCCGAAGCACATTCCCTGCAATCCTCCGCCGTTCGGCACACTGGAAGCCATCGACGCGGCTAGCGGCGAGAAGAAGTGGGAAGTCACTATCGGCGCGCTGCCCTGGCTGCCCGAAGATGTCGGCGAGAAACTCGGCTCACCCGCGCTCGGTGGACCCATCGTCACGGCCGGTGGACTTGTCTTCCTGGGCGCTACACTCGATCCCCACATCCGGGCATTCGATGTCGAGACTGGGGGCCTGTTGTGGAAGGGCAACCTGCCGACCAGCGCGCGGGCTACCCCCATGACGTATCGCACGGCGGGCGGGAAGCAGTACGTGGTGATCGCCGCGGGCGGCCACGATGCGCCGAACTCGCCGGTGGGCGATGCGCTGGTGGCGTTCACGCTGCCGGATTGATTACAACACGGCGCCGGCGGGATTACAAAGAGTAGAATCTTGTCTGATGCGGCTTCATCCAGGCGTTGCGCGTGCGATTGTCTTCATCCATCGGCGAACGTCGTAGTCCCAATCGACGCGAACATATGTCTCTACTCCAGGGCCGGACACCAATAGAAATAGGGACACCGTCCGGCTGCGATGGCGAGAATATCGCCGATCACCGATCCCCGTATTGAGTACCGTCGCCGAGGAAAGCGCGACGAAGGAAATGCGGTTCTTAAGCCAGAGTCGCTTGACATACGATAGCCATCGTAGTATAGTCGTCGTAGATGCCCGGGGAGCCGCCCAAACCCACCGACGCCGAACTGGAGATCCTGACTGTGCTGTGGAGCCGTGGCCCCAGCACCGTGCGCGGCGTGCACGACGTCATCGCCGGACGCAAGCCGGCACAGTATACCACCGTACTGAAACAACTGCAGGTGATGGCCGAGAAGGGGCTCGTGCGCCGCGACGAGACACAGCGTTCGCATGTATACCAGCCGGCGCGATCCCGCGAGTGGACCCAGCAGCAACTCGCGGGCGACCTGCTGCATCGCGCATTTAACGGATCCGCCAAGGGTCTGCTGGTGGGCGCGCTGTCGGCCCGGAGAGCATCCAGGAAAGAGCTGTCGGAGCTGCGCCAGCTGCTCGACGAATATCAAAAGGGGGCGCGATGACCGTCATCGAGCATCTGGTCGAAACTCCCCTGGCCAGGGCTCTGGGCTGGACCCTGGTGCATTCGCTCTGGGAAGGCGCGGTGATCGCGTTGGTCCTGCTGGCGGCGCTCTTTGTCATTCGATCGGCGCGCGCCCGTTATGCGGTTGCCTGCGCGGCCATGCTCGGCGTGCTGGCGGCGTTCGTAGTCACCCTCTGTATCCTGGCGCCGCAGGGAAAGGCGATTACCCCGGCGACGCCAAACGCCATCCCGCGCGCGCCGCTCCTTGACGGAGATTCATCGGCCGGCATGCACATGCGCTTCCGCCTGGCGGACGTGCCGCCGTGGCTGGCGCCCTTCTGGATGGTGGGCGTCCTACTCTTTCACCTGCGCAGCGCATTCGGCTGGATGGCGGCGGGACGCCTGCGCCGGCGGGGGGTCTGCGGCGCGCCCGAGCCCTGGCCGCGGCGGCTCGAACAACTTCGCGCCAGGCTGCGGCTCACGACGCCGGTCGTGCTGCTCGAAACATGCCTGGCCGATGTGCCCGTAGTCATCGGTTACCTGAGGCCGGTGATTCTGGTTCCCATAGGCTTGCTGGCCGGCATGCCAGCCAGCCAGGCGGAGGCCATCCTGATGCACGAACTGGCGCACATCGGCCGCCGCGACTATCTGGCGAACCTGCTGCAAACGGTGGTGGAGAGTTTCCTGTTCTATCACCCGGCGATCTGGTGGATCTCCGGTGTAGTCCGCGCCGAGCGCGAAAAGTGTTGTGACGATCTGGTAGTGGCAGCCAGTGGCGATGCCCGTGAATATGCCGCCGCGCTGGCCGCTCTGGAACAAACCCGCTGGGCGGCGAACGAAGCCGTGCTGGCAGCTACAGGAGGGAGTCTCGTGAAACGAATTCATCGTCTGCTGTACCCGCCGAAAGCCTCGGCCCTGGCGCCGGTCTTCTCGGCCGGCATATTGATGATCGCGGCGGTCGGCGCGCTGGCCGGCTGGCAGGCGCAGAGTGCGGCTAGGCCCGCCGCAACGCAAACCAAGGTCGACCGGTATACCCGGTGGGTCAACGAAGATGTCGTGTACATCATCGACGACAGGGAACGGGCTGCATTTCAGAGTCTCAAGACGGACCCTGAGCGGGAGCATTTCATCAGCCAGTTCTGGGAACGCCGCAACCCCACACCGGGGAGCCGCGATAACACGTTCCGGGACGAGCACTACCGGCGCATAGGGTACGCGGACATGCACTACGAGTGGCAGGCGGTCCCGGGATGGAAGACCGATCGCGGCCGAATCTACATCACGTATGGCCCGCCGGACGAGATTGAGTTTCATTCAGATGGCCGGCCCGCGGGAGGCGGATTGCCGGCGGTGAATAATCCGTTCGAGCAGTGGAGGTATCGCTCCATGAAGGGCATCGGCACCAACGTGATTGTGGATTTTGAGGATACGGCGAAGACGGGCGAATTCCGCATGACCATGGACCCGAATCCGGGCACCGGGGTAAAACGATGACAATCACGCGGCGGTCAGGATCCGCCGCACCAGGGCGGTGTTCTCGCTGACTTCGTCCTTGAAGCGCGGGTACATGCCGACTATCACGGCGTCGGCCGGTTTGATATTCGCCAGTGCGAAACGGAAGGCGCGCTCCACCTCATCCGGGGAGCCGCTGGTACGGCCGGCGCCGAACAGCTTGAACGCCAGACAGGGCTTGCGGGTCTGGCGGATCATCTTGCACATGCGCTCGGGATCCTTCTCCATGAAAGTCTCGCCAATGGGCGACTCGCCGAATTCGGCGCGGGCTTCCTCCGGCGTGCGCGATACGCGATACAGGCAGCACTGGTAGTAATCCACGTCCCAGTTCTCTCCCTCGGCGGTATCTATCACGGCCGGGTTATGGGTCGACAGGCCCACCATCACGCCGGTGTCGCGTACGGCTTTGAGAAAATCCTTGATCTTATTCTTCTCGCCGTTGCGAAAACGCTCGTCGGTGCGGTTACCGTGATGCCCGATGCCCATCGGGCCGAGTTTCGCGGCTTCCGCCAGTAGTTTTGGGTCCTTCATCAGCGCGAAATCTGCCAGCAGCACGAGGTGCATGTTGCCGCCTTCGGCGCGGTAGCGCTGGAAGTCCGCGACGGGTTGGTCGTTGTAATGCAATTGCCAGGTGTTGATGCCGTGCCGTTCGCAGGCATGCAGCACTTCCATCTTCCGATCCTGGGTATACCACTCGCGCATAAGCTGATCGAGCGTGTGGTTAAAATGCGAGTAGCCATAGAGGGGGTTCGAGCCCACGATGAGCCTGGTGATCTCGAATTTGCCGAATTTGACGGTCGGCAATAGCGGCCCGGCGGGCTGGTCCGCGGCCCTCACCGCGGACGGCGCCAGCGCACCCAGCGTGGCGGCCAATTGGAGGAAGGAGCGGCGGGATTCTGACGGCATATTGCTTTAGGTCTTTCAGGTCCTATTTTATTGTTATGCGCGGCCGGGGTCAAGCGGGCCGGCGCGCCTTACAATCGTCTGTATGCGCTGCGCTTTGATGCTGGCCGTTTTCCCCGCCCTGCTGGCCGCCGCCGAACTCAAGATCGATCATGTCACGGTAGCCGGCAGCAGCCTGAAGAAACTACAGGCGACCCTGGCCGCCGCAGGGATCCAGACGGTTTATGGAGGCCCGCACAACAACGGTGCCACCGAGATGGCGCTGGTCAGCTTTCCGGATGGGTCCTATCTGGAATTGATCGCCACGCAGGAGCATGCCGATCCGTCAGCGGTTGGCAAGCATGCCTGGGCGAAGTTCCTGCAGGGAGAAGCCGGACCCTGTGCCTGGGCGGTGCGCGAGCAAGACCTGGCCGCCGAGGTGAAGCGCCTGCAAGCCGCGGGCATCGCGGTTTCCGAGCCGGTGCGCAGCGGACGCACGCGGCCGGATGGCGTTCGGCTGGATTGGGAAACCGCCCAGGTGGGAGCGGAGCCCAACGGGACGTTCTTCCCATTTCTGATCCACGATTTCACGCCGCGCGAGCAGCGCGCCTTTCCGCAGCGTAAGCCGCTCAACAAAGATTTCGGCGGAGTGCGCAAGGTGGTGATCGCGGTGCACGATCTGAACGAATCAGTGAAGCGCTACCACCAGGCCTACGGCACGCCGCCCCCGATCAAGCAGGTGGACGCGGCGTTTGGTGCGCACCTGGCGCTGCTGGGAGGCGCGCCGGTGGTGCTGGCACAGCCGCTGACGCCGGACTCGTGGCTGGCGCGGCGCCTCGTGGAATTTGGCGAAGCGCCTTGCGCCTTTGTGCTCGAGGAACAACGCAGGCATCATCAGGCGTCATCCAAGTCGCGCTGGTTCGGCGTGGAGGTGCAATGGTTCGATGCAGATAAGCTCGGCTGGCGTCTGGGCTTCGAGCCAGCCGAGCGGTGATGGGGATGGTTTAGCCGTTGTTGGGCGGCTGACGTCGTTCCATGCGGCGCTGCCGCATCTGGCGAAAATGGGCCGGCAGTTGATCGGCTTTAGCCCGCTGTTCCGGCGTCAGATTGCTGTAGACTCTAGCGAACGCTTCATGGCGTATCGCCGACATCTGACCCTTCAGGTTGGCTTCCTGGGCGCTCAGTTGGTCGATCTTGGCCTTGTCATTCGCGCGGATCGCCTGGAACATGCCCTGCCGAAGCTGATGCAACTGCTCGCGGAGGGGCATGGCCGCCTGCCGCGCCGCTTGAAACTCGGCTTGGGCCTGGGCTGCCTGCGCTGGTGTCAGATTCAGATATTGCGCGAGGCGCGCGCCACGCTGTCGATGCTGCTGCTGCGCGGCGGCCGGCGGCGCCTGTTGATCCGGTTCCTGTGCGACGGCCAGAAGTAATCCTCCCGCCATCGCCGTAACTGCTGTTAAGCGTACCCATGTGTTTTGCATGATGTGTCGGTCTCCTCACTTTCTAAATTAGCGGCCGCGTGTAAAGCGAGTGTGTACTGCGCGTAATGAATTGTAAAGAATTTTCCTAGTACCCTAAGTCGAAAAAGTTGCGGCGCGCAGCAAGGCGTGCAGTTTACAATTGCAGCGGAGGGGACATTTCATGTTCAGAAAAACGTTATTCACAGCCATCGCTTGCGGGCTGATGGCATTCGTGATGCAGCCTCAATCAGCGATGGCCGCGAAATCGCCGCTGGCAGGCTCCTGGCAAATTACTTTGACACCCACGGCCCCGCCAACGCCGCCGGTGGCGGTATATCCGGGCCTAGCCACGTTCACAACTGATGGCTCCATGATCGAGACGGACGGCACCGAATTAGCGCCCAGTCCGGCGTCTTCTACCGGCGCGGTCGCGTTCGGGAGTCCGGGACATGGGATCTGGCAACTGCTGCCGTGTCTTTGCGGCTTCTACATCCAGTACCACAGTGTGTCCGTGAATTCGAACGGATCGCTGAGTTCCACGAGTGTCACGGTGGCGACCGTGACGGTGAGTGCCGCGGCCGCCCCGGCCACATTCACCGGCCAGTACACAACCACCACCACGGGACCCTCCGGAATATCCAAGACAACTACCGGCGCGATCAACGGGACACTAATCCCGCATCCTTTGTTGCCGTAGGGCAGATATTAGGACAAGCAGGCGTGAGCTGAGCGCGATCTAGTAGAATCGACGCATGCTCAGCCAACGCTTCCTTACAATCTACTCCGGCGTGCTGACGGCGGTATTTGCCGGCACGCTGCTGACCGGTTTCGCGAACCGCTCCAAGCCGGTGACCTTCGATGAGATCTCCGTGCGCCGCCTCAACATTGTGGAGCCGGATGGCACGCTGCGTATGGTGCTGTCCGGTAAAGCGCAATGCCCGGGGATGATCATCAAGGGCAAAGAGTATCCGCGCGAAGACCGCCAGACCGCGGGCATCATCTTCTTTGACGATGAGGGGACCGAGGACGGAGGCTTGATCTTCGGCGGCGCGAAGGGCAAAGACGGCAAAGTAGAGAGCTTCGGGCATCTCAGCTTCGACCAGTATCAGCAGGACCAGGTCTTCTCGATCGATGCGTCGGAAGAAGACGGCGGCCGGAGGTCGGGTATCAGCATTGTCGATCGCGGCGACTACCCGATCATGGAAGCGTTCGAGGCGTCCGTGCGCATTCGGCAGCTTCCGCTCGCCGAACAGGAGGCTGAGTGGAAGAAATTCATGGCGACGCATCCGGGCGACGCGCAGCGGGCATATTTCGGCCGCACGCGCGACCGGGCAGTCGGGCTGCGGCTGATGGACCAACAGGGTCATGAGCGGATCCGGCTGCAAGTGAAGGCGGACGGATCGCCGGTGCTGGAGTTACAAGATGCGGCGGGAGCGGTGGTGGCGCGGATGCCTCCCGTGTCCCACTGAAAAGTAGAGGTCAGTGGACAGGCCAGGAGGCCTGCACCATCAACCAGAGGTACACGACCGGGAGAGTGAAAAGGGTACTGTCCACGCGGTCGAGCATGCCGCCGTGCCCGGGCAACAGAGTGCCGCTATCCTTCACTCCCGCGCCGCGTTTCAGGGCGGATTCACAGAGATCGCCGAACTGTCCGGCCACGTTGGCCGCGGCCGTGAGCGCCAAGGCCATAGCCGTTGGAAACGTGGGAATCGCCCAGCGCAGGAAGAACACCCCGAAAATCATGGACGCCGCGAGCGACGCCGCGGCTCCTTCCCAACTCTTGCCGGGGCTGACAATAGGCGCCAGCTTGTGGCGGCCCACGGCGCGGCCCACATAGTAAGCTCCGATATCCCCGATCCAGTTCAGAACCAGCGCATAGAAGAGCCAGTAACGGTTTTTTTGAGCGAGCTGCGGCGCGAAGCGCCAGCAGCCGAACACGTACGCCAGGCCCAGCAGCAGGAACGCCGCGCGCAGGATGCCGCGGCGCAGGTCATCGGCGCGCAGCGCCAGGCTCAGCATGATCAGGGCCGCGGCAATCACCGTGAGCAGTGCGAGGCCATTATCGGGCAAGGCCAGAATCAGGAGTCCGGCGCCGTAGCCCGGCGGTCCCAGGTTGCCCGCCTGATAGGCCGCGGCGATGCCGGCATATTCGTAAAAGCAGAGCAGCGCCACCAGCGCGGTGACCGCCAAGACAGCCCAATAGGGCGACCACAGAACCACGGCGGTGACCAGCGGGAACAGCACCAGCGCCGTCAGGACCCGCTTCATTGCGTCGGCAGCACGGCGATCATTTCGTCGGCAATCGTGGAGGGCGCCTCGTCCAGGGGCGCGGCGCTCAGGCCGCCGTAACGGCGGTCCCGCTTCTGATAGTCCAGAACCGCCGAAAGGAGATGCGTGCGGCTGAAGTCCGGCCACAGGGTCTCGGTGACGTAAAGCTCCGCATAGGCGATCTGCCAGAGCAGGAAATTGCTGATGCGCATTTCCCCGGAGGTGCGAATCAAAAGGTCGGGCGCGGGAGCGGAGCCGGTGTATAAATGCGCGGCGATCTGATCCTCGTCTACGCGCAGCGCGGCAAGGCGTCCTTCCACGCGGGCCAGGTCGATAATGGCATTCACGGCGTCCACGATCTCAGTGCGGCCGCCGTAATTGATCGCGAGGTTGACGAGCAAGCCGCGGTTGCCGGAGGTGGCATCCACCACGGATTGCAATTCGCGCCGCACGTCGGCGGGTAGCGCGTCCAGTCTGCCGATGGCTTGCAGCCGGATGTCGTTCTTCTGCAGCTCCGGCAGTTCCTTTCGCAGATAAAAGCGCAGTAATCGCCAAAGGGTTTCCACCTCGGCGCGCGGGCGCTTCCAGTTCTCCACCGAGAATGCGTACAGGGTGAGGACCTGGATGCCCAGCCGGGCACAGGTTTCGACAGTGCTGCGCACCGGTCCGACGCCGGCTTTGTGGCCGGCCACGCGGGGCAGACGCCGGCGGGCGGCCCAACGGCCGTTACCGTCCATTATGATGGCAATGTGTGCCGGCAACCGGTCCGGATCGATGGCGCTGGCAAGCTCCCGATCCCGGTCCCCGGGGCGGAGGGATTCCAGTAAGGCCTTCATGCGGTAAACTTCATAGTACAACAGAGTGACAGCGAAGCCGCCAGTCCCACCCGCCCCGGCAATCCGGCTATTGGAAGTTCAGTTGGACCGGCAACGTCTGTTTGGTAATACCCGGCGCTAGAAATGCGTTGGCATCCTGGATGCTAACCGTCAGATTTACGGTACCGGCGCCGTGGAGGCTGTTCGGAATTTCCACGTTGATCTGATCGAGGCCGGTATCGGTACCCTGTGCCGCCGCAAAATCAACCTTTAAGCTCTGGCCGTTGATGTTGGCTGAAACCGATCCGGCCGAGTTGTGGCGAATCCCAGTGCCGTAGAGTTCTATGGCGACCACATCGTTGGCGCCCCATTGCAAAGGCACGGCACAAGAACCCGACGTGCATCCGGCGACGAAAGTGTATTGCCAGAAATGCTGATTTCCTGAGCTGTTCGGCCAGCCGGAGCAAGTGCCGTAGCAAACGGCGATAGCGGCAGCCGGACCTTGGCCATTGGCATACGACGTGTAAAGTCCGGGGGCTACTGGATCAATCAGCACGATGCTGGTGCTTACGGCGCCGTCGCCGCTTGTGATGGTCAAGGTGGCCGGACCGTTGGCCGCGTTCGACGGAACCAGACAGTTCACCTGATACGGCGAGACCAGGTACAGCGGCGCCGCGAAGGAGTTGTTCGCGGAGTCAACCAGGTTAGCTGTCGTGCCGCCCAGCGTGGTTGGGAAGGTCGAATCCACGAGAGTCTTTGTCGCCAGATCGGTGCCAAAGACGCTCACCAGCATATCCGCGGCCACCGTGCTGTCGGCGTTACATGGGTTGTCGGCGGTGCCGCAGGTCGGATTGAAATTGCTGGGCAGCGTCGAATAGCTGGCGTTATTAATGCTGGTGGCCGTCTTGATGCCGCGCTGCTGGACCAGGGTCTGGTTGAAAGTGGCCGTACTGGTCAGAGTGGCCCCCGGCTGTTTGATGGCCGGCAGCATTAAGGAGAGGTAAGCTGGATCCGTGGCCTTGTCCGGAGTGGGCGTGGCCGTATAAAGGAAGAACGCCTGCGTGGTGAACACGGTCATGGCAGTCATCCCATAGGACTGGGAGAATTCCGCCATGCCGGTCAGCCAGTCCTGGTCCATCTGCTCGAACACCACGTCGCATGAGCCGATCGGCGAGTAATACTCCACACCTTGGGGATTGCTTTGATAACCCGCGGGCAGTCCATTGGGCAGGTAGTGCGGGGCGAAGGTTTCTTCCATGTAGACCGCTTTGCCGCCGGCATGGCCGTTCTGGGCAAAGCCCTCGTCCTCGGACAATTGCGTGTAGTCGTAGATGTCCATGGTAATGAAGTCGAGGCAGCCGGAGTTCAGGTTCGTGGCATTGCACGTAGGCATGGCGGAGAAAGCCTGATTAAAGGAAAGTTCATTGCAGTGGGAGCAGTCTCCGGCGCCCACCTGCGTGTGGGGAGAGGCCTTCTTGATGAGAGGCTCCACGGCCGTTATGAAATTTACCCAATCCTGCGGAGTGGTGGTGATCTGCATACGCGCGGCCTGGGTAGTCGGCTCATGCACGATGACGAAATTATCGGGGTGGTAGCGGGCCGCCAGCGCCGGATAGGTTTGGATCGCCGTATTTTGAAAGTCCTGGAAGGTATTGACCTTGATCTCGCCGGCATTGAATTCGGGGTTGATGGCCAGTTGCATCCCCAACTGCCGGAGGTGGCGGACCATGGCATCGAGATTGGCCACGGCTGTCGAATTGTTGATGGTAGTGACACCCGGATTGAACTCGAGGCGTTGCACCGACGAGGCCTTCAGCCCATCGGTATAATCGATCATCGTCGACGGGGTCTGGTTAGGAACGATCAAACCCTGCCCGAGAATATTCTGGCCCCCCAGGATCAGCGGCTGGGTGGACGGCGTGAGGCTACTTTCCAGGCTGGAAATGGCCGCCTCCACCGTGGAGATGAACTGCGTCACCGTTTGCTGCGCGCTAAGCGGCTGGACGGCGATCCCCAGCACCAGCAGGCTAAAAACCACGGTCGGAAATGATCGCAAATGCGACCGCGAAGGGTACATGTTGAATTGCTCCTCAAAGCAAATTAAGGGTACTGGTATTTGAACACGGGTTTGCGAAAATGTACTCGCCTGAGCAGTTTAAAGTGCTGCTTTTCACGATGATGCCACGGCCAAAAAAGAACTCCCTTGCGGAGGCGCCGCAAGGGAGTGGATTGTTGCGCTGAGGCTCAGTCTTAAGTCTAGCTGTCCCGGCGCTTCAGCGTGGGACGCTCGTCCTGATCGGGCTTCTGGTCCTTATTGTTGTCGTCCACCGGTCCAGTGCCGCTGCCGGGGCTGCGCCGTAAGGTCGGGCGGTTGGGATCGTCCTTGCCCTTGTCGAGCTTGCGGCGGTTGTGCAACGAATAAAGACGGGCCTTCACGTCGTTGAACTCGGAGGTGTTGACCACGTATTCGGGTTTCGCAACCAGGATCTTCTGGATCTCTACCTGGGAAGTCTTGATGCGGTCGTCGGTCATGGGGTGCGTCGAGAACACCTTGGCGACGGTGCCGGGCTTGCGCTTTTCCATGGTCTGGATCTTCTCGAAGAAGTCCACGAACGAGGTGGGATCGTAGCCCGCCTTGTACAGGTACTGTAATCCGAGATAGTCCGCCTCGCGCTCCATGCTGCGGGTGAACGCCAGGAATCCCATGGGTATAGCCAAGCTAGCGCCCTGGTAGATGGCGTAGCCAGTCCAGCCGCCGCTCATCACCATGACCGGAATCATGGCGATATTAATGAGCTCGCCGCGGGTCGCCTGGCGCGTGCCATGGCGCGCAGCCACGTGGGCAATTTCGTGTGCCATCACGCCTGCCAGTTCGGATTCGCTATCCGCCTTCAGGATCAGCCCGGAGTTGACGAAGAAGAATCCGCCGGGCAGCGCGAAAGCATTCACTTCTTCGGAATCGAGCACCTTAATGGTGAAAGGTACCTTGGCGTCGGAGTTGCGCACCAGATTCTGACCGACCCGGTTCACATATTCGGCGATGATCGGGTCATCGACGATCTTGGCTTGGCGCTCGACCTCCTGGGCCAACTGTTTCCCGAGGGCGATCTCTTTCTCCAGAGACCAGAAATTGACGCCTTTGCCCACGTCCCGATTGCCGATTTCGTCGGGATCGTCCTTCTTGTTTTTGTCCGAGGCAAAGGAGTAGTTAGGCAGCATGGTTAAGGCCGCCAGCAAGGCCACGGTGACTGAATACCGCTTCATGGGTGCAACTCCTATTACTTTCACTATAAGCCCAAACGCGGACGCATACAGCTAAATCTTTGCAAAACCAGTTGGGTGTACCTGTGCCGCTGAATTCTATACGTGCGGGAGGCCCGGCGGGTTACTCCTCTAAATCCCGTCGTTTGATAGTGGGGCGGTCGTCGCCCGGGGGATCGGCGGGGTCCCCGGCGCCCGGCGCGCGGCGTAGTACCGGTGCTTTGGGGTCTCTGTCGGTGGAGCGCATCTTGCGCTGGTTCTGAATGTCCAGCAGACGGCCCCGCACGGCGGCGTATTCCGAGGTATTTACCACATATTCCGGCCGTTGGGGCAGGATCTTCTCAATCTCCGCCTGGGTTTTCTTCAGCCGGTCGTCATTCATGGGATGGGTCGAAAAGACCTTGGCTATCGAGCCGGGTTTCCGCTTTTCGAGCGACGTCATCTTCTCAAACATGTCGATCGAGGCCGTGGGGTCGTAACCAGCGGCGTACAGGTACTGCAGCCCCAGGTAGTCTGCTTCCGCCTCATAGCCGCGCGAAAATGACAGAAAAGTCATAGGGATAGCCACGCTGGCGGCTTGCCGGATGGCATAACCGCCCCACCCTCCCAAAAGAATGAGGGGCAGGCTGGCGATATTAGCCACCTGAGCCCGGCAGGCTTGCCGGGTCATGTGCCGCGCGGCTACGTGGGCGATTTCGTGCGCCATAGCACTGGCCATTTCCGCCTCCGTCTCGGCAGCGGTCATCAGACCTGTGTTGACAAAGATGAACCCGCCCGGGAGCGCGAAGGCGTTCAAGGCCGGATCGTCGATCACCTGGAAAGTGAACGGGACTTTGCCATCGGAGTTGCGCGCCAGGTTCTGGCCCACCCGGTTCACATACTCGGTGATGATGGGATCGTCCATCATCTTGGCCTGCCGCTGGACTTCCCCGGCCAGTTGCTTGCCCATCGCAATCTCTTTCTCGATGGAGTAGCAATTCAGCCCTTTGCCCACGTCCCGGTTGCCGATCTGGCTGGGATCGTCTTTTTTATCGTCGGCTAACGCGGCGGTTAGGGACAGAACTACTATCAGCGTACCTGTGCGAAATCGCCGCATGGACGTCTCCTTAAAGGCATTTTAACGTATAGTCGTGATGATGGGTTTCGAAACGGTTGCAAAATCGCAAAATGAGCTCTGGATCCAGTACGGGGACCAGTTTCCGGTACGGCAGCGCCTGATTTATTTAAACCATGCCGCGGTGTCGCCGCTTTGCAGGCGGGCGGCCGACGCTATGCGCTGGTTCGCGGCGGATGCCATGGAGTTCGGCAGCCTGCACTACGATCAGTGGCTCGAGACTTACGAAGGATTGCGCGTAACAGCGGCCCGCCTGATAGGGGCGGATAAGAGCGAGATCGCGCTGATGAAAAATACGTCCGAAGGGATCTCGACCATCGCTATAGGCGTCGATTGGCGGCCGGGCGACAAGATCGTGGCCTTTCGCGAGGAGTTCCCATCCAACTACTATCCCTGGAAGCGGCTGGAGGAGACCGGGGTCCGGGTGGAATGGCTTTCCTGCCTGGATCCGCTGGACCGCATCGATCAGGCTTGCCGGGGAGCCAGGCTGCTGGCGGTCAGCTTCGTACAGTATCTGAGCGGCCACCGGGTGGGTCTGGAGGCCATCGGGGAGATCTGCCACCGCCATCACTGCGCGTTTGTGGTGGACGCCATCCAGGGCCTGGGGGCATTTCCGGTGGACGTGCGGCGTGCGCATATCGACGCGCTGGCGGCGGACGGGCATAAATGGCTGCTGGGGGCGGAAGGTTGCGCGATCCTGTTTGTTTCCCGGGAGTTCCAGGATTCCGTGGAACCTAGGGAATTCGGCTGGACCAACGTAGCGGGGTATGCCGATTATGCATCTCGCGACATGACCCTGCGGGCGGATGCCGGACGTTACGAGTGCGGCAGCCTGAATACGATCGGCTGCTACGGGCTGCGGGCGTCGATCGAGTTCCTGCTGGAGGTCGGCGTAGAGAATATCGCGCAGGCAGTGCGGGATCTGGGCGATTTGATCGCCGATGGGGTGCAGGGGAGGGGCTATGAGGTCCTGGCAGCCCGGACCGCATCGAGTGGAGCGGGAATTGTCAGCTTTCGCCGGGCGGGTCTGCCGGCGGAGGATATCGTGGCCCGGCTGCGGGCCGCCGGGATCACCGCCGCGCCGCGGCAGGGGTGGGTGCGGGTTTCACCACATTTCTACATCAGCCCGGATGACATCGGCCGGATGCTGGAGGCGCTGCCGTGAGGCTGCGTTCCGCGCTGGGGCTGTGTCTGCTGCTGGCCGGCTCCAGCATGGCGGGGACGGTGCCTTCGCCGGAGGCCTACTTCGGCTCGCGCATGGGCGCGGACCATCTGGTCCTCGATTGGGACAAGGTCGTGTCGTATTTTCGAGCGGTCGAAGCCGGCAGCGACCGCATCCGGGTGGACGAGTTGGGCAAGAGCACCGAGGGCCGCCCGTTTCTCGCCGCCACTGTCGCGTCCCCAGATACGTTGCAGCACCTGGATCGATACAGGGAAATTCAGCGGCGGCTCGCTAATCCCCGACTGACTTCGGAGACCGAAGCCGAGAGGCTGGCTGCCGAGGGGAAGACGGTGGTGTTGATTACGTGCTCGATCCACGCGACCGAGCTGGCTTCGACGCAGACCGCCCTGGAGCTGGCTTACCGTTTGCTGACCGAGGATAAGCCGCGCTTTCGCGCGATCCTGCAGAATACGATTTTTCTGCTGGTGCCCTCGCTCAACCCGGATGGCGTGGACATAGTGACGCGCTGGTACAGACGCACGCTGGGCACGCCTTTCGAGGGCACGGGGCCTCCCGAGCTTTACCAGAAGTACGTCGGGCACGACAACAATCGCGACTGGTACATGTTCACGCAGAAGGAAACCCAACTGACCATTTCCAAGCTGCACAACGTGTGGCATCCGCAGATCGTTTACGACGTGCACCAGATGGGTTCGAATGAGGCGCGCATTTTTGTGCCGCCGTGGCTGGATCCCATCGAGCCGAACATCGACGCCATCCTGATGCAGGAATCCAACATGATCGGGACAGCCATGGCGGCGGACCTGACGGCGGCCGGGCAGACGGGAGTGGCGATCCATGCGATGTACGATTTCTGGACGCCGTCGCGGCACTACCAGGCTTTCCATGGAGGCATGCGCATCCTGACCGAGTCGGCCAGCGCGAAGCTGGCCAGCCCCATCACGGTGGAAGCCGGCAAACTGGCTCGCAACGCGCTGGGATACAACGCGCAGGAGCGCAGCTGGAATTTTCTGGAGCCGTGGGCGGGCGGCGTCTGGCGTCTGCGCGACATTGTGGACGACCAGTTGATCGCCATGGAATCGTGCCTGTACCAGGCGGCGATTCATCGCGAAGAACTGTTGCGCAATTTCTATAAGATCGGCGAACGGCAGGCGGCCCGGAAATCGCCATGGGGGTTTGTGATTCCGGCGAAGCAGCGCGACCCCGGCGCCACGCGGAAACTGGTGGAGACGCTGATGTTCGGGCAGGTGGAGATTGAGCATAACGCCGCCGGGGATCACGTGATCCGAATGGCACAGCCATACAGCGGCTGGGCCAAGGCGCTGCTGGAGCGGCAGCATTACCCAGAGATGCGGCTGTATCCGGGCGGTCCGCCGCAGCGGCCCTACGATGTAACGGCGCATACGCTGCCGCTGCTGATGGGTGTACGGGTGGATGCGGTGGAATCGCCGATGGCGGGCCTCTCAATTGGCTTCGTTTCGCGTCAGCCGCCGACCCTGGCGGCTTCGGACAGTGACGCGTGGCGGGAGATCAACCGGGCGTGGGCAGCGGGCCTCCCTGTGTGGCGGCATCCGGAGAACGGTGATTTCGCGTTGGGTGGAGTGCCCGGCGGGAAGAGAATCGAGCGCCCGCGTATCGGCCTGTATCGCAGCTTCATACCCAACAACGACGAGGGCTGGACCCGCTGGCTGCTGGAGGAGTTCGGCTTCGCTTACACGTCGCTGCGGAACAGCCAGGTTCAGGCCGGCGGTTTGCGAAAGCATTTCGACGTGATCGTGTTCCCGGATGCCACGGCCGAGTCCATGGAGAACGGCTACCGGGTGGACGCTATGCCGCCCGAATTCAGCGGCGGATTAGGACCGGCGGGCGCGGATGCCCTGCGCGATTTTTCGACCGCGGGCGGTACGCTGATCTTCCTGAACCGCGCGACGGAGTACGCCATCAACCATCTGGGCGTGGCCGCGCGGAACGTGGTAAAGGGCGTCGCAAACAGCGAGTACTATTCGCCCGGCTCGCTACTGAACGCGCGCCTCGACGTGCACCATCCGTTAGCAGCGGGTTTGCCGGAAGACCTGGCCATCTGGTCGGAGCTGAGCCCCGCCTGGGATACGGAATTGCCGGCTCCGGTGCGCTATCCAGATGCCAACCTGCTGGCTTCCGGCTGGCTGTTGGGAGAGAAGTATCTGGCGGGGAAGGCGGCGCTGGTGGACGCCCGGCTGGGCGCGGGACATATCATTCTGTTTGGCATGCGGCCGCAGTATCGCGCGCAAAGCTATCAGACGTTCAAGCTGTTCTTCAACGCATTGTTATATTAGTGGGCAGCAGCGCGGATGCCCCAATGGAGATCTACGTCTTACGCCATGGAATTGCGGATGAGCCCAAGGCCGGCGCTCCGGACTCCGAACGTGCCCTGACCGACGCCGGCCGGGAAAAGCTGCGCGCCGTGCTGGAGCGGGCACGCGAAGCGGGCGTGCAGCCTACGCTGATTCTGACCAGCCCCTATCGCCGCGCGTTGCAGACGGCCCAGATTGCCGGACAGGTGCTGGAGTGCAAGAAGATCGTGGAGAGCGACATTCTTGTGCCGGAGTCGACGCCCAAAGCCGTGTGGGAGTTGATCTGCGCCCGGCGTCGGGAGGAGGCGCTGCTGCTGGCAGGCCACGAACCCCTGCTGGGCATGACAGTGGCGCATCTGCTGGGCGCTCCGTCACTGCAGGTCGATCTGAAGAAGGCGGCCCTGGTGCGCATCGATCAGGAGACCTTCAGCGGACAACCGCACGGCATCCTGAAATGGATGCTGACGCCGCGACTGGTATAATACTTCGGCTGTTATGAAAATCGAGAAAGCCACCGTGCGCTACGAGGAGTGGCTGGCACGGGAACTAACCGTCGTTGCCAGCGACCTGGCCGCCAAACACGCGGCCATGTCGGCCACTTTCTTTCCTTTTCTGCGCGCGACCTACTACCGCTGGGCGCAGATGTGGCCGGCGGTATGCGAGGATCTCAAGTCCGCCGCGGAAGTGCTGGCGGTCGGCGATCTGCACGTGGAGAATTTCGGGACGTGGCGCGACTCCGAAGGCAGGCTGATCTGGGGCATCAACGACTTTGACGAGGCCTGGCGTCTGCCATACACTCACGACCTGGTGCGGCTGGCAACCAGCGCGCATACGGCGCTGTCGGACAGCCGTACAGCCCTCGACCCGAGGGACGCCGCAAGCGTGATACTCGAAGGCTATACCCAGTCGCTGGCCTGCGGCGGGCGGCCGTTCGTGCTAGCGGAGCACCACAACGTGCTGCGCGAGATGGCGGTACACCGGCTCAAGGATGTGTGCGGCTTTTGGGACAAGCTCCAGAAATGCAGGCCGGTGAAGGGCATGATTCCCGCCGGAGCGGAAAAGGGCATCTCGCGCATGCTGCCCGATCCCACACTGCCGCGGCGGTATGTGCAGCGCGTGGCCGGACTGGGAAGCCTGGGACGCCAGCGTTTTGTGGCGCTGGCCGAATGGCACGCCGGCAACATCGCGCGCGAGGCCAAGGCGATGGCGCCTTCGGCCTGCTGGTGGGCCGGCGGCTGCAAGGGCTCCGCACGCATCAATTATCAGGAGATTCTAGACACCGCGGTGCGCTGCTGCGACCCTTATGTGAAATTGAAGGGCAAGTGGATCGTGCGCCGCCTGGCGCCGGACTGTTCCCGCATCGAGCTGACGGAGTTACCGAAGGGCCACGACGAAAGAGTTCTGCTCCATGCTATGGGATTTGAAACCGCTAACGTACACCTGGGCAGTAAGAAGAGCCGCGCCATTCTGGCGGACCTGAAGAGGCGCCCGGAGGGGTGGCTGGCCCAGGCGGCGGAGGCCATGGTGAAGGCGGTGACCAAGGATTGGCAGGAGTGGCGCAAGTCGCACCCCGTACCGAAGAAGGCGGCCGCCCGGTAATCCGCCACCGGCATCGCTCAACGGAGCCGGAAACGAACAAAGACATTGCCGCCTGCCGGATGCTCGCTGTAATAATGCTGGATTGCCGGGGGGAGCGAATACGCCGTGAAGTTCGCACCCACACCGGTCTCCACATGCCGGAACAGATCGATGTCGCGCGTGTAACCGAGGGTGTAGGCACCGATGCGGAATACGCGGCCGTTGAAGGCGGCGATAAACAGCTCGTCTTTATCCACCAGCTCGAAGCGGCCGGTGATGAAGTTCCGGCGGGTAACCGGCAACACGGATTCCGCCAGGTACGCGTTCGAATTACGGAACGTGGCAGTGCTGTGGTTGCGCCCCCAGATCAGGCTGGTCGACCAACCCCCACCGTGCATTGGCTTGGTGTACGCGAGCGACGCGGTGGTGCGCACCTGATCGCCCGGTTCCAGCGCTTCAGGATGCGCGAGGCGGCCGGCTGAGACCTGGGCCGCCCAGTTCGCCGACGGGAAGAACCAGAGGCGTGCGGACCAGGAGTCGATGGGACCCGCCTCGATGATCCAGCGGTTTTCGCCGGGCTCGGCCCCATGGAAGCCGCTGGCCTCCAGCTTGATCCTTTTGTGCGAGATTCCCAGAGTCACCACGTCGTCGGCGATGTGCGTGGAATCCTGCCAGTGGTGCGAGATGGGGGCTTGCGGCAGCTCAGCGGCCGAGGCGCGATGCGGGAAGGCCACGGGGCCGAGCGCGGGATCGCCTACGGGAGCCACATAGGCGTCCAGCGTGGTGTTTTCGCCAAGCTGATAGGCGTAGTGGAATCCCAGAGCCATGATGAAATTGTGGGGATGCTGGGCGTCAATGAGCGGCAGGCCGTAGGCGGTCTCGCCGGTTTGAAAGAGCAGTGGGTAACGGCGATCGGTGACGGTGGCGGGTTCCAGGCTCAGCATGAGCACCGCCTGGAATGCGCCACGGGCGCCGGCGCGATGCTGGGCCGCCGCCATGAACCAGTTGGTGGAATACAGTTTGTCGCCGCCCCGCGGGCCGGATTGCTGGATATCCGACAGAAAGGCAACCCCCATGAACATGGTGCTCCAGCCACCGGGTTGCACCATCACCATGGGCATCGGCCATGACTCCGGGTTCGCTGAGGTACCGGAGGAAAGATTCATCAGAAGCATGCCGGGTGGATTCATGCCGTTCCTGTCGTGCATGCCGGGCATGCCCTGGGGGTCCTGGGCGGACAGGGATACCGCAAGCACGGTCAGACAGGCAAGTCTCACTGGATTGGTCTGGCTCAGGACTTTGACGAACAGGATATCATGTCCGGTATGCACCGCCGCGAATTCGTGCGCTCGGCGGCATTAGCGCCGTTAGCTTTCGGCATCTGCCGAAGCGCGGTGGACCGTCCGAAGTTACGCATCGAAGACATCCGGTTCAGCTACGAAGACTTCCGCTATCGCACGCCTTACCGGTTCGGCGCGCAAACGGTGGATCGCGTCACGCTGCTAAACGTCGACTGCGTGGTGCGCACCGGGAAAGGCCAGGTGGCGCGCGGCTTCGGATCGATGACCATGGGAAACGCCTGGTCCTTTCCCTCGAAGACCATGCCGTATAGCCAGACCCTGGACGCCATGAAGGCGCTGGCGGAGCGCATCGCGCGGATCACGCGCGACTATCGCGAGCCCGGCCACCCGGTGGATATCAACTGTGCGCTGGAGCCCGAGTATCTGAAGGCGGGCGCCAAGGTGTCGCAGGAATTAAAGCTGACGGAGCCGATTCCGAAACTTTGCGTGCTGGTAACGGCCAGCCCGTTTGACGCGGCCTTGCACGATGCTTACGGGAAGGCGTGTGGACTGAGCAGCTACCTGACATACTCGGATGCGCACATGCCGTATGATCTGTCGCACTACCTGGGTAGGGATTACCAGGGCGAGTATCTGAGCCGCTACGTGCTGCCGAAGCCTGCGCCGCGCATGGCGCTGTATCACTCCGTGGGGGCGTCCGACCCTATCGTGGCTTCCGATATTCGCACGCGGATCGGCGACGGCCTGCCGGAGACGCTGCCCGAGTGGATCCGCCATAACGGCCTGCGCCGCATCAAGATCAAGCTGGCGGGTAACGATCTGGGATGGGACTTGGCGCGGGTGGTGGAGATCGACCGGGCCACCGCGGAAACGCAAAACCAGCGTGGGGTTGCCGAGTGGTTTTACTCGCTGGACTTCAACGAACAATGCCCCAACGTGGGGTATCTTTTGGAATTCCTGCGCAAGCTGAAAGAACAAACGGCGGCAGGCTTCGCCCGGATTCAATACGTAGAGCAGCCCACCGCGCGCGACCTGAAGGCGGATCGAGCCAACACCATGCACGCGGCGGCCAAGCTGCGGCCGGTGGTGATCGACGAGTCGCTCACGGACATCGAGACCCTGATGCTGGCGCGTGAAATGGGCTACTCGGGCGTGGCGCTGAAGGCTTGCAAGGGTCAAAGCCAGGTGTTGCTGATGGCCGCTGCGGCGCAGAAGAACAAGATGTTCCTGTGTGTGCAGGACCTGACGTGCCCCGGCGCGTCACTGATCCATTCGGCGGGGCTGGCGGCGCATGTCCCCGGCGTGGCGGCCATCGAAGCCAACGCGCGCCAGTATGTACCGGCAGCGAACCAGGCCTGGGAAGACAAGTTTCCGGGTATCTTCAAGATCCAGGACGGAATGATGGATACATCCGCCCTGGACAAGCCGGGTCTAAGCGTCGTCGCGGCTTGAATCGCCGCTTTTAGTGGCTGCCACCGTAGACCATGTAACCGAGCCATAGGGCATCCGGCGAATCCGGAGCGGCCCACAGCCCCTTCAGGAGGCGCTTGCGGCCAGTCTTGAGCAGGGATT
>DATGGM010000093.1:0-6167 GCA_035308525.1 Bryobacteraceae bacterium | reverse complement strand
TGGAAGGGCATCACCGCCAGGGCGGAGACCATTTACAAGGAGCTCCCGGCCAACGCTCGCGACGCTTTCTTCGAGCTGGTTCTCTATCCGACGAAAGCCTGCGCTATCGTCAACGAGCTTTATATCGCAGCCGCGAAGAATAAGTTATACGCGCGGCAGGGGCGGGCTAGCGCGAATACCTACGCAGCGCGGGTGCGCGAGCTGTTTCAGGCCGACGCGGACTGGTCCGCCACTTATAACCATACGCTGGCGGGCGGCAAGTGGAATCACATGATGGATCAGACGCACATCGGCTACACGGGATGGCAGGAGCCGCGCACCAACAACATGCCGGCAGTCACTGCTATCGAGGTGAAGCAGGCAGCTAGCCTGGGAGTCGAGCCCGCCGCGCTGCGGTTCGACGCTTTCAACCAGCCGAGGCGGCACATCGATCTGTTCAATCGCGGCATCCAGCCGCTGGACTTCTCAGCCACAGCCAGCGCTCCATGGATTATCGTCAGTAAGACGCACGGCACGGTCCAACAGGACGAGCGCCTGTGGGTGACGCTCGATTGGCGAAAGGTTCCGCAGGGCACGGCGGATGGATTCGTAAAGGTCGCCGGCACGGCCGTGAAGATCAGCGCGTTCAACCCGCGCGAGTTGAACCGGGATTCGCTGCGAGGCTTCGTCGAGGCGGATGGCTACGTGTCCATCGAAGCGGGGCACTACACAAAGAAGACCGACACGCCGGCAGCGCACTGGGACAGGATCGCCGACTACGGCCGGACTCTAACGTCGATGACCATCCTGCCGGTCACTGCCGCCAGCGTAGATCCGACAAATGGAACCCCAGCGCTCGAGTATCGTATATATCTGTTTGATCCTCACACAACGACGGTGCACACGATCCTGGCGCCCACGCTCAACTTCGTGCCGGGCCGCGGCCTGCGCTACGCCATTTCTTTCGACGATCAGCCGCCGCAGATCGTGGATGCCCTGGAGAGAAACACGTTACACGATTGGGAGGAGTCCGTCAAAGACAGTGTGCGCGATATCCCGTCCACCCACACCCTGTCGGGCTCCGGCTATCATGTGCTTAAATTCCGGATGGTGGACCCGGGTGTTGTGCTGCAGAAGATCATCGTCGACCTGGGAGGGCTGAAGCCAAGCTACCTGGGGCCGCCTGAAAGCTATCACAAAGGAACTTTATGAACCGCTCGCTGAAACTTCACTTTTGCCTGTTGGCGCTGTCCGCATTGGGCTGGGCAGATGCCTCCAAGCCGCTGCTGATCCACCACCCCACCGTTAGCCGAGACAAGATCGCGTTCGGCTACGCCAACGATATCTGGATCGTGGGCCGCGACGGCGGCGACGCCCAGCGCCTGACCGCGGGGGCCGGCTCGAAGTTCGATCCGTACTTCTCGCCGGACGGCAAATGGATCGCCTATACCGCGACTTATTATGGCAACCCGGACGTCTTCGTGGTTTCGTCGGCCGGGGGCGAGCCGCGGCGTCTTACGTATCATCCCGCCGCCGATCATGCGGAGGGGTGGAGCCCGGACGGAAAGAGCATTCTGTTCACTTCCGACCGCACCAGCAGCACGGACCCGCCCAAGCTGTTCACCGTTTCGGTGGAGGGCGGGTTCCCGACGGAGTTGCCGCTGCCCATGGGTTCGGCCGGGTCATTCTCTCCGGATGGCTCACGCATTGCGTACACTCCCAAGTTCCAGTGGCAGGCCGCCTGGAAGCGCTATCGCGGCGGCCAGACCATGGCCGTCTGGCTGGCGCGCCTGTCGGACTCGCACGTCGAGAAGATCCCGAGGGACAATTCCAACGACTTCAACCCGATGTGGGTCGCCAACCATGTCTACTTTCTTTCCGATCGCAATGGTCCGGTGAGTCTCTACTCCTACGACACAGAGACGCATGAGGTCAAGGAGGTCGTGCAGAACAAGGGCCTGGATTTCAAGTACGCGGATGCCGGCGCGGGCGCCATCGTCTACGAACAGTTCGGCTCGCTGCACTTGTTCGATCTAAGGTCCAGACAAGATAAGGCGGTGAACGTGCGGCTGCCGGGTGAGTTTCCCGAGGTGCGGCCGCACTTCGAGAAGCTGGAGGCCAAGCGCATACTGAACGCGAATGTCTCGCCCACGGGCGCGCGCGCGGTGTTTGAGATCCACGGCGAGATTGTCACTGTTCCGGCGGAGAAGGGCGATATACGCAACCTGACGAATAGTCCGGCGGTCGCGGATCGCGATCCGGCATGGTCGCCCGATGGGAAGCGGATCGCGTGGTTCTCCGATGAGTCGGGCGAGTACGCTCTGCATATCCGCGATCAGAACGGTATGGGAGATGTCACTAAGATCAACCTGGGGAATCCATCGTCATACTTCTACTCGCCGGTGTGGTCGCCGGACAGCAAGAAGGTCGTTTATTCGGATAAGAGACTCAACCTGTGGTATGTGGAGATAGATAAGGGCACGCCCGTCAAGATCGACACGGACTACTACGATAGTCCTTTTCACACACTGAACCCGGCGTGGGCGCCCGATAGTAAATGGGTGGCGTATACGAGGCAGTTGCCCAGTCACTTGCACGCGGTGTACATCTACGGCCTGGAATCCGGCAAGAGCAACCAGGTGACCGACGGCTTCAGCGACGCGCTTTACGCGGATTGGGACAAGGGCGGCAAGTACCTGTATCTCACGGCCAGCACGGATGTGGGGCTGGGCGCGGGCTGGCTGGATATGTCGAGCATCGACCGGCCCAGCACGCGTAGCGTCTACCTGGCGGTGCTGTCCAAGGATGATACCTCGCCGCTGGCGCCGGAGAGCGACGAAGAGAAAGCCGAGGAAGCCAAGAAGGATGCGGCCGCGGGGGATCAGGCGGCGGAAAAAGATAAAGACAAGGATAAGGACAAGGATAAGCCCAAGGGGCCGCCGGCGGTAAAGATCGACTTCGAGGGCATCACGCAGCGTATATTGGCACTGCCTATGCCCGCGCGCAACTATCAGGGTTTGTCAGCCGGCCAGGAGGGCCAGGTGTTTCTGCAGGAAGCGCCGGCGGTGTACAACGGCAACGGCCCGCCTCCGCTGACCATTCAGAAGTTCGATCTGAAGAAGCGCAAGGCGGATAAGATCCTCGACGGCGCAACGGCATACATCATCTCGGCCAACGGCGAGAAGATGCTGTACAAGCAGGGCGACGACTGGCGCATCGCGTCCGCGGGCGAGCCACCCAAGCCGGATGTGGCGCCGCTGAAGCTGGCCGACATGGAAGTGTATGTCGACCCACGCGCCGAATGGAAGCAGATGTATCACGAAGTCTGGCGCATCGAGCGCGACTTCCTGTACGACCCGCATGCGCATGGACTGGACCTGGCGGCGGCCGAGAAGTTCTACGCTCCTTTCGTCGATAACATCTCGACGCGCGACGACATGAACTATCTCTTCACCGAGATGCTGGGTAACATCACGCTGGGTCATGTGTTCATCGGAGGGGGAGACCGGCCGGAAGCGCCTAAGGTCAAAGTGGGTCTGCTGGGCGCGGACTATTCCATCGAGAACGGGCGCTATCGCTTCGCGAAGGTGTACAACGGCGAGAACTGGAATCCGGACCTGCAAGCGCCGCTCACGCAGCCGGGGGTGAATGTGAAAGCCGGCGACTATCTGCTGGCCGTCAACGGGCGGGATGTGCGCGCGACAGACGATGTCTACAGCTTCTTCCAGGAGACCGCGGGCAAGCAGGTAGTGCTGAAGACCGGCGCCGATCCGGGCGGCAAGGGCGCGCGCGAAGTGACCGTGGTGCCGGTAGGCAATGAGTTCGGCCTGCGCCATCTGGATTGGATCGAATCGAACCGGCGCAAGGTCGACCAGATGACCGGCGGCAAGGTGGCTTACATCCACTTACCCGATACGGCGGGCGGCGGGTACACCAACTTCAACCGATACTTCTTCGCGCAGGTGGGCAAGCAGGCGGCGATCCTGGACGAGCGCTTCAACCACGGCGGAGACTTGGCCGATTACATCATCGATCACTTGCGGCGGCCGGTGATGAGCCTGATCACCGCGCGCGAAGGCCACGACTTCGCGAGCCCCAGCGGCGCGATCTACGGGCCCAAGGTCATGATCGTGAATGAATTCGCCGGCTCCGGCGGCGACGCCATGCCCTGGTACTTCCGCAAGGCCGGAATCGGGCCACTGGTTGGCAACCGCACGTGGGGCGGACTGGTGGGCATCTACGATTACCCGCAACTGATCGACGGCGGCGGCGTGACCGCGCCGCGCGTGGCCATCTTCGGACTGAAGGGCGACTGGGAAGTGGAAAACCACGGAATTGCTCCGGACGTGGAAGTGGACATGGACCCGGCGTTAGTGCGGCAGGGTCACGATCCGCAACTCGAGAAGGCCGTAGAGGTAGTCATGGAAGCGCTCAAGAAGAACCCGCTGCCGGAATATAAGAAGCCGGAGTATCCGAACTACCACCAGAAGCTATCGATGGAGTAAGCAAGTTTTCTTCAGGCCGCCGACGTTAAGCTCGATCTCGCCGGCGGCGGCGCGGGTAAGTGCGAATGTCACTGTCTTGCGCGCGCCGGGACGAAGCGGCACGCGCTGGAAGCCCTGTAACTCGCGCACAACTCCGGGATGCTTGACATATAACTGGACGACTTCTTCACCGGCGCGCTTGCCGGAGTTAGTCACGTCAACGGAGACAGTAAGCGGCTGCCCTGTGGCGGCACTATCCGGTGCTTGTAGGTTGGCATAGCTGAAGGTCGTGTAACTCAGGCCATAGCCGAATGGATAGAGCGGCTCGCCTTCGAAGAAACGATAAGTGCGGCCCTTCATGTCGTAGTCATCGAAGGCGGGCAACTGGTCTTCCGACTTGTAGAATGTCACAGGCAGGCGCCCGGCGGGGTTATAGTCGCCGAATAATACGTCGGCCAGCGCGGTGCCTCCGGCCTGGCCGGGATACCAGAGCTCGACGATAGCCGGGACGTGATCGCGGGCCCAGTTCACGGCTACGGCGCTGCCGTTGAGCAGCACCAGCACCACCGGTTTTCCCAGTGCGGACACGCGCTGGAGCAGCTCTTCCTGCACGCGCGGGATATCCAATTTCACGCGATCGCCGCCGCGGAAGCCTTCCACTTGCACTTTCATCTCCTCGCCTTCGAGGCGCGGCGACAGGCCCAGGAACATGAGGACGACGTCGGCCTGGCGCGCGATCTTGAGCGCTTCATCTTCATAGCCGGTGTGCGGGGGCGCCCAGACCAGGCGGATGTCGGCGTCGCCGTGGACTTCGTGGAAGTCGACGCGGATGGCATAGAGCTTGCCGGCTTCCAGATCGACCGTCTCATATTCGTATCCGCGCTCGTGCACGTTGTTGCGCTGCACGAGCTGTTTGCCATTCAGATAGACTTCGTAGGCATTCAGGCCGGTGGCGCCCAACTGATACTTGCCGGTTACCGCGGGCGCGAGGAAGCCGGTCCAGCGCACGCCGAAGTTGTCGTCGTCCATGTCCTTGCGGGGCGCGCCGTCCCACCAGTTGAAATCGATCTGGGGGTCGATGCGGGTGAACAGGGGCTGCGGATTCGACGGCGCCCTGGCGGCTTTCCGCATGGATTCGGAGACGAACGCCTGCGTGAAGTACACGCGGCCGTTGAAGCCGGCGGTGTTGAAGTACTCCGCGCGGAGACCACTGCGGCGATCGGCGCCATCGGTGGTGAAGAGCGCGGAGGCCGGGACGGTCTCAAGCAGCGGCATACCCTCCGCCAGGCCGGAGCCGCGGGCGTAGAGCACTCTAGTGCCGGGCGCCACCTTGCGCCGGATGCCCGCCAGCGGAGTGACGGGATGGGATGGCTCGCCGTTGTAATTGCCGAGCATCACTTCGGCGGAATCGGCATTCGGTCCGATGACGGCGATGGTTTTGGCGGTGCGGCTGAGGGGCAGCAGGCCGCCTTCGTTCTTGAGGAGCACGATGGATTTGCGGGCGACTTCAAGCGCCAGCGCCTGGTGCTCCGGGCTGTCGTTGACGCTGTAGGGAACGCGCGCCCAGCGGACCATCTCCGGCGGATCGAACATGCCCAGCCGGAAGCGGGCGGTGAGCAGACGGCGCAGGGCGGTGTCTACATCCTTCTCGGTGAGCAGGCCCTGGCGGACGGCCGGCACGATGTTTTCGTACTCCATGCCGCA
>DATGGM010000092.1:0-11937 GCA_035308525.1 Bryobacteraceae bacterium | reverse complement strand
CGCGACGGACTCTCGAGCGCGGCCGCATCCCCGTATGCCTGCCGCTGATAGAATCCGCGCAACTCCGTCAGGAACTGGCGCGATAACCTGTAGTCGCCGGCCAGCTTCACAACGGTGTCTTTCAGGTCGGCGGCGTCGGCCAATTGTTTCCATTCGAGAATGCGGCCCAGTACGTAGATGCAGTCCTTGTCGGCGGACTTGGCTACTTCCAGATTGCGTCCGGCGTCCTCGTAAACGGTGGCGATGGGATAGTGCATTTCAGGCGCCAGGGCCACCGCCATGGAAATCGTCTTACCTTCAGGGCCGGGGAAATCCTTCAGATTTTCCTCGGTGAAGCGGTGGAAAAGACGCTGCACCTCGCGCGCCAGCAACAGCAACGCGTCCCAGCTTCCATATACCGCGAAATCGTCGCCGCCGGAATAGATAATGGTGACCTTACGCCAGAACTCCGGCATGGAGCACAGCACTTCCAATTCGCCGGCGAAAAACTGCTTGTAGAGAACGGAAAGCTGCACGTGCTCTTCGATGCTGGTAAGCCGCCGCAGCCGCACGCCGAAGCTGTCCACGTCGCCGCGCAGCACTCCCCACAGTGAACGTCCCTGCGCGCGCCGCGCCAGGGTAGCCACGGTCGCCGCGGACCGGCCGTCCTCACTGGGGGCCGCGTGGCGCGCCAGGGTAATGCCTTCGAGCGACAGGTTGGCGGTGAGATTCCAGGTGTGCTTGCCCACACCGGGCTGCACGGTTGCAGGCTTCTCCGGCGACCACCCGATGGACGCCGCCTCGCGCACGCTCAGCCCCAGGTCTTTGGAAAAGTAAGCGTCCGCGTCCACTGGAACCGTTGCGGTGAATGGCTGGAAAGCGGCTGCGCCGGTAGCGGCCAGGGGCGCTTCCCGCTTGTGCTGCAACTCGTCGTTGAGGCGCTTGCGCACTACGCTCCAATCGCCGAGATTTTCGGTGACGCTCCAGAGCAGGGTGATATGGCCGCCGCTCAGCGCGCTAATTTCGCGCGCGGCGGCCGTCAGAAATGCCTCCGCCCTTTCGCGCTCTTCGCTCGTCAGGACCAGCAGGAACTGGCCGCCGCCGCTCGATCCGAGAAGCACGCGCGCCAGTCCGAATTCCGCGAGCAGGGCCCGCGGCAGCACCTCGCACAGTAGCGTGATCCATTGGGAACGCCCGGCCAGCAGTTCCTCGCCATTCGACCGCGGCGGCGTCGCCCCGCCCGGCCGGGACAGAAGGAACTCCTCGATACCCAGGATTTTCCCTTGCAGGAGGATCTGTTCGGACATCTAGAAGACAGGCCTTAAGAATAGCCCAATGTAGCACACGTGCGAGGGCGATTCGATTGCGTGTCTTATCGGCATTCCGAAAAGCAAAACCCGTTATTGGCCGCAGATGAACGCCGATAAAAACTAAGGCTGCTTGCGATCTGCCTGGATCTGCACCAGGTCTTGCGTTCCAGGCAGGGGCGCCGGGGTAGTTGGCGGACGGAGCAACTTCGCGGGCAGCTTCGAGAAATAGATCAGGCGTTCGATCACGGGCAGCAGCCGCCGCACGGTCTTCCCGTGGAACAGCAGGCTGCCGGCCACCAGGGCCGGGTGTGGAATAGTGGTGCAGCAGCGCGCGCAGATGTCGATCTCACCGGCCCGCCCCGTGACGTGCGCGCGGCGCATGCGTTGCATCTCCCCGGAATTCCAGATGGCCTCCAGCGGTTGCTCCGCGATATTGCCCAGCGGCGCGCCGTCCAGCATATAGCTCTGGCAGCACGGATAGACGTCGCCGCTTTGCTTCACATACATCGGCCCGCGCCACAGGTAGTGGCAGGGATGCTTCCAATCGGCCGCCGCGTGCCCCGCGTCCGGACGCATCATGTTGGTTTCGTCTTCCTTGATGCGCACCTGATCCACACCCGCCACGGCTCGCCAGAACCGGACGAAATCCGCCACCTCGCCGGCGTTGCGCTCCATACGCACCATTTGCACGACGACCTGCAATTTCGAACGGCGGGCGCGCTTCAGGTTGGCGAACCGCGCGAAGTTGTCGCGCACTTTTTCGAATTTGGCGCCCTTGCGATAGAACTCGAAGCTTTCTTTGCTGGCGCCGTCGAAGCTTAGCGTGATCTGTTCCAGGGGCGAATCGAGCACCCGCGCCGCGATCCGCTCATCCAGGAATGTCCCGTTGGTCGAAAGCAGCGTCGAGATGCTGTGGCGATGGCAAAATTCGATGCGCTCGAAGATCCGCGGGTCCATGAACGGCTCGCCCAGGCCGATCAGCATCATGTGCTCGGCAGTGCCGGCGGACTCCCGCACCACTCGCTCGAACACCGCGTCCGCCATATCCGCCTTGGGCTGCTTGTGTGTTTCGCGCGGACACATCGGGCAATACAGGTTGCATTTCGCCGTGGTTTCCACAATGTACTCGACCGGAAGCGCCGGCAGATTCGATCGGCGCGTCAGATAGCTCCACAGGAGTTTGGCCCGGTTCCAGGCTTGCATCGTGTCCCTTTATTGTACCTGTGGCGACCTGCCCGGCATCACATACGAGGATGCACGAACGCGCCCGCCAGTTGAACTCCGCCGGTATTCGGTCCGGCGCCGACTATGTCCTGTACTGGTGCCAGATGAACCGGCGGACGGAGTATAACCAGGCTCTGGATTTCGCCATCCGATTGGCCAACGAACTAGAACTGCCCGTGCTGTTCTACGAAGGCCTGACGTGCAGTTACCCTTACGCCAGCGACCGGTTTCACACCTTCATCCTGCAGGGCGTGCCGGCGACCGGGAAGCGCCTCAAGGCTCGCGGGATCGGGTACACGTTCTATCTGCGCCGGCGTCCCTCGGATGCGAACGATGTGCTCTACAGGCTGGCGGCGCGGGCGGCCGCGGTAGTCACCGACGACTATCCCACGTTTATCGCCGCGCGGCACAGCGCCAGCGTGGCGCCCAAGCTGGACGTGGCGTTCTACGTGGTGGACGCCAGTTGTATTGTCCCGATGGCTTGCTTCGAGAAGCGTGAGTACGCCGCGTACACCATCCGGCCTAAGATTCATAAATTGCTGCCGCGGTACCTGTGGCCCCTGCCGCCCGTGGAGGTGCGCCAACAATTTCGCCGCAGCGGAAACGAATTTCACACGCGCGTTACCAAGGCCGGCATCGCCGCTCTGGTGGCATCGTGCGAGATCGATCACTCGGTGCGGCCCTCGACTTCGATCGAGGGCGGACAGCTGGCCGCCGAGAAAAAGCTCGCCGATTTTGTCGATTGCCGCCTCTCCCGGTACGCCGCAGCACACAACCAGCCTTCCGCCGAAGCCAATTCCGGCCTCAGCCCGTATCTGCATTTCGGCCAGATCTCATCGCTCGCGGTGGCGCTGGCCGCGCGCGCCGGCGATGAATTTCTGGAGCAACTCATCGTCCGGCGCGAGCTGGCCTTCAACTTCGCGCGCTTCGCGCCGCGCATGGACACGCTGACGGTGCTGCCGGATTGGGCGCGCGAAACCATGCGCCGCCACCGCCGCGACCGCCGGAATCCGATTTACGCCACGGATCAGTTCGAGCGCGCGGCGACACACGATGACCTGTGGAACGCCACTCAGCACGAGCTGTTGGCGAGCGGCGTCATGCATGGCTACTACCGGATGTATTGGGGCAAGAAGATCATCGAATGGTCGCGCACTTATGGTGACGCGTTGCGCACCATGATCTATCTCCACGATCGCTACGCGCTGGATGGCCGCGACCCCAACACTTATACCAACATCCTCTGGTGTTTCGGCCTGCACGATCGGCCCTGGCCCGAGCGGCCGGTTTTCGGCGCTATGCGTTGGATGTCCCTCGAAGGGATGCGCCGCAAAACCGACGTTGACGCTTACCTGGCCCGCTGGCTCCCCGCGCGATAAAGCAGAACGCCAACCGCATTCGCTACCACCACCACGGCGCAGATTTTGGCCGCATATTCGATCTGGCTGGTGACATCCACAATCGGGTAGACGGCAATCGCCAGCGATACCAGGCTGGACCCCAATCCAGCCAGCGACGCAACCTTCACCCATGCGGGCAACTCCGCGCGCAACGCGGCACGGCCAACCAGCGGCAGGGCGAACAGTCCCACGTAGGCCAACGCATAATGCGCGATCGACGCATTGCCCAGCAACTGGCTGGCCTCCTGCTCCCGCACGCCCAGCATGCTCAGCAGGATCAGGACCATCACCAGCGCCGTCACAAACAAGATCGAGTTCACCGGTGTTCCGCGGCGGGCGTCAAGGCGGGTGAACCATTCGGGCGCGAGGTGGTCCCAACCGGCGGTCATGGGCAGGCGCGTGAGACCGGTGAAGATCAGGCTGGCGGCCGCGATGGCGCGCGCCACGAGTAGCCCGATGGCTAACGGCGCGGCCCATGTTCCCACGCCGGTGCTTCCCAGTGCCGCGCGCAGGGTTTGCGGAATCGGTCCGATCACGTTGACGGGCTGACCACCCAGGAACGCCAGCACGGAGCTGGTGCCCAGAATGAACATCAGGCAGATCACCGGCGCGGACAGCATTACCGATTGCCCGATAGTGCGCGCGGCATTGCGGCACTCGCCCGCCATGATCGCCATATATTCGAATCCACTGAGTGCGCCGACCGTCATCTGGCCGAATATTGCCACGCTGAACCAGTTGAGCCGCGGCGGCTCCCATGGGACGGCCTCGTAACGCACCGCGGGCCGCGCGGCGGCCCATAGAGGTAGCGTCAGAAGAATGGCGTACGCCAGCAGGATCAGCACGCTGCCCGCATTGTGCAGCCATTTGCTGACATTCAGACCGCGCACGGCCGCCATCGCGATCGCCGCCATGATGGTCCCGGTCAGCAGCAGGGTGCCGAGTTTGCTTGCGGGGAGCCAGGCCGCCGCCGGCCCGATCATATAAGAAAGGTCCGTGGGCACCACGAAGATGATGGCGCCCGCCACGATCACCGCATAGACCCACAGGTTCCAGGCCGTCAGAAAACCGGCCATCTCGCCGAATCCCGCTTTGGCCCATTGATACAGGCCGCCTTCGAGCGGCATCAGGCGATTCAGCCAGATCACCACCACTGCCAGGGGGACGTAGAACAGAACCATCGAGCCGATCCAGAATGCGGCGTGCGCGCGGCCCAGCTTGGCGGCCACGCCTACCCACGTCGAGCCGACGACGCATAGCACTTGCGCCAGCGCCATATCGGGTAGGCCCAGCTCTTTCCGTAATCCGCTCACGTCATGACCAGCCGGCGGAAGATTTCCTCCAGCGCGGATTCCGGCGCATCGCTGACGCCGCTATGGACCGGAGATACCTGGATGATCGTGCTGCGCGGCGCCACTATCCATTGGAAGCGTTCCCGGCGGGGGAGTTGCGCGATGGGCCCCGCCTCGGGATCGCCCTTACAGATCCGGGGGAAGGCTTCCAGGTGTTGCCGGACGATCTCTAAGTCGACCGCCGGCCAGAGCGCCCGCAGGCGGCTTTCGTCGAGGTGCACGCGGCAATCGAGAAATGCGCGCTCGGCGCAGTGCAGCACCACGCCCGCATTCACGAACTCCTCGCGCTCCACGCTAGGGGCCACGCGCAGGATGGCATAGTCATACGAGTCGAGTGCGCGCACCTATGGCCTCCTCCACGAATAACGGCGCGGCGTTCAACCGCTCCACCAGATACCTGACGTAAGCCGCGCGTTTGGCGGCCGGTGTGGCTATACCCGGCTCGGGCCGCAGCCAGGCATCCGGCACATTCCCGAGCACCTCCGAGAATAGCGCCGGGCCGAGGCGTGCCCTCAACGCGCCGTCCACTTCCTCGATGCGATCGGCGCGCGGAAGCAAGACGTGCTCGCGGATGGCCGGGAATGGCGACCGGGCGCTTTCCGCCGGATCCTTCCAGGCGTGATGGAAGTACAGCGCCGCGCCATGATCGATGAAGTACAGCGATTTGTGCCAGCAGAGCAGGTTGGGATTGCGCGCCGTGCGATCCACGTTGGTGACGAACGCGTCGAACCAGACCGCGGTGGAGGCCACCTCGGGCGCGGCTTTATCGCCCGCGGCGGGATCGAACATCACCGATCCGGGCAGGAAATCCATGCCCAGGTTCAGGCCCACACTGGCGCCCAGGAGGGCGCGGATCTCGGCATCCGGCTCGTTGCGTCCCAGCGCCGCATTCATTTCGACCAGGACCAGTTCGGGCACCTGTAAACCCAGCGCGCGTCCGATCTCGCCCGCAATGATCTCGGCCACCAGCGCCAGCGGCCCCTGTCCCGCGCCGGTGAACTTCAAAACATAGAGACCCAGATCATCCGCCTCCACCAGCGCCGGCAGAGATCCGCCTTCGCGCAGCGGTGTCACGTAGCGCGTGGCTTGTACGGTACGCAGCACGATCTCAAAGTGTACCGCGCCGCGGGTAACCTTTCGCCACTTTTCAGGTAATCTAACCTTATGACCATCGCGATTACCGGTGCGTCCGGATTTATCGGGCGCCGGCTGATGAAAGCGCTCGCCGGCGCAAATCACACCATCCGCGCGCTCAGCCGTCACGCCGGCACGAACTTGCCTCCCGGTGTGCAACTCTTCGTATGGGATGCCACCAAGGGACAGCCTCCGGAGGCCGGCCTGGAGGGAGTGGACGCCGTGGTCCACCTGGCCGGCGAACCGATCGCGCAGCGCTGGAATGATGAGGTGAAGCAGAGAATCCGCGAAAGCCGGGCCGCCGGAACGCGGAACCTGGTGCAGGCTCTTTCCACATTACGGCAGCGGCCGGCTGTCCTGGTGTGCGGGTCGGCGATCGGCTACTACGGATCGCGCGCCGACGAGGTTCTCACGGAATCGTCGAAGCCAGGCAACGGTTTTGTGGCGGACGTGTGCGTGGCGTGGGAGAAGGAAGCCGACTTGGCCGAATCGCTGGGCATTCGTCTGATCAAGCTGCGCACGGGCGTGGTGCTGGGCGCGAACGGCGGCGCACTGGCCAAGATGCTGCCGCCCTTCAAGGCCGGCGTAGGAGGAAAGATCGGACACGGCGACCAGTGGATGTCGTGGATCCATCAAGACGACCTGGTGGCGCTCATCCAGCACGCCATCGATAATCCGGTGCGCGGCGCCATGAACGGAACCGCGCCAAATCCGGTGACGAATGCCGACTTCACGAAAGGGCTGGCGCATGCACTGGGGCGGCCCGCCATCGTGCCCATGCCCGCCATCACGCTGAAATTCATGTTCGGCGAGATGTCCGAAATCATGCTGGCCAGCCAGCGCGTACTGCCTAAGGCGGCCGAAGACGCGGGCTACGCTTTCCGGTATCCCTCGCTGGAGCCGGCGCTGGCCAGCGTCCTGGCATCCTGACAAGCCCGCAGTTGTTGTATGATCTGGAGTTCAACAGATTTCGACGTATAGTGCTTCACACTCGGCAAAAACGCCGGGGTCCGCTTTGGAGTAAGGTAAGGTATGCGCGAGATTGGTCAAACCAGCCCAGAACCAGGCCTATATCGTTGTGCCATATGCGGCGCTGAAATCTACGTCCAGGCCGGAGAGTCATTCCCATCGTGTCCCGGCCAGAATCACTCACCCAGGTGGGTTTTCATCGAAGAACGCGCGCTGGTGATGGCCGGCGCCGAGCGATAGCCGTCCGCCTATTCGTGGCGGAGCGCTTCCACCGGTTCGACAGCGGCAGCGCGCCTGGCCGGCAGCCACGCGGCCAGCAGGCCCATCGCCAACAGCACCGTTACCGTGAAGGCTAACGTGGATGGGTTGTTCGGCTTTACGTCATAGAGCAGCGAAGCGCTAATCCGTCCGGCAGCGACGGAGAGCGGTAACCCGATCACCACCCCCGCGGCGATGAGCAGCAGCCCATCCCGCAGCACCATCCACTCGATTTTTGCCGGCGCCGCTCCCAGCGCGATGCGCAAGCCGATTTCGGCCGTTCGCCGGGCCACCGCATAGGCCATGACACCGTAAATGCCGACGCCCGCCAGGAGCAGCGCCAGACCGCCGAAGAATCCACAAAGTGTAGCCACGGCGCGCTCCACGAAAATGGAATCGTCCACCCGTTCGCGGAGCGTGCGCGGCTCGGTGAGCGCTACTTCCGGATTGAGCCGGCTGAGTTCGCGGCGGATGGCCGGCAGCAGCGAACCAACCGGCAGCGGGGATCGCACCAGCAGGGTGGGATCGAGTTCCATGGCCGATACGCCTTGTTCAAACGGCACATAGACAGCCGACTTGGCACGAGTCTTGAGGCCATCGTGCAGAATGTCGCGGACCAGCCCGACGATGTAAGTCGGCTCGCCACCTTCGGGCTTGGAATCGTCAAAACTCAGCACGCGGCCCACCGGGTCCTGAATTTCCGGAAAGAACTCGCGCACGAAAGCTTCGTTCACGATGGCAATTTTGCGCGGAGCGCGCAGGTCGGTCTCGTCGAATTCGCGGCCGCGCGAGGGGCGCACCCCGAGGGTCGCGAAATACGCGGGGCCGATGCCCTGCTCCTCCACCTCGACGCCTTCCCGGGCGGTGCGCGCGGAACCCGGAACGCGAATGCCCGAACGCCAGGAGCCGCCGCGATAAGGCCCGGGCATCCCGTAACTGAACGAGGCGATGCCAGGCAGGGCGGTCAAGCCGGCGCGCAAGAGTTCGCGATGTTTTTCCTTATCCGGTTTGTGCCATCCACGGGGATAATCGAGCGAAAATGTGAACACGTTCTGGGCGGAGAATCCCGGATTGATGCCGCGCAGCCCCGCCAGGCTTTGCGCGAACAATCCCGCCACCGCCACCAGCACCACGGAGAGCGCCACCTGCACCACCACCAGCACTTTGCGGAAGCCGGCGCGCGAACCGCGGCCAGTCTGCTGCGATGCGCCGTCTTTGAGAGCAGCGGCAGGATCGAGAGAGGTGGCGCGCAGAGCGGGCGCCAGGCCGAAGAGGATTGCCGAAACGACCGAGATCCCCAGCGTGAAGCCCAGCACCTTGGTGTCCGGCGTAACGCTGAAAGACTCGCCCGCGCCCTCCGGCAAGAACAGCAGGAGATAACGCTCGCCCCAGATGGCGAATGCCAGGCCCAGGATGCTGCCGGACAGAGCCAGCAACAGGCTCTCGATGAGCCACTGGCGCACCAGGCGGCGGCGCGTGGCGCCCAGTGAAAAGCGCATGGCAATCTCGCGCTGGCGGGCGGCTCCTCTGGCGATCAGCAGATTGGCGACATTAGCGCAGGCGATCAACAACACCAGGCCCACGGCGGCCATCAGAATGGCGAGCGGCTTGCCGAATGTCTCGCGCAGCATGGACAGGCCCAAGCCGGCCTCCCGCACCTCGATTTTCTGTTCCAGCGCCCACTTGCCGAACGCCGTCTCGCGCTGGCGTCCGTAGACGCTCATCAGGTACCGCTGCATGATGGTGTTGGCGGCTGCCTGGACGCGGCCCTTGGGAACCGCCGGCCGGCGGCGCGCCATGATCCAGACCCAGTGCATGCCGGGCTCCATGATGTTGCCGCGCAGCATCATGGCCGGCACCCACATGTCGGCGTGGCTCTCTACCTCCACGCCACGGAAGCCCGGCGCCGCCACGCCGATGACCGTCAGGCGCTGCTCGTCGACAGTGAGCACGCGCCCCAGAATGGCCGGGTCCTGGCCCAGCCGATTGCGCCAGAACTCGAAGCTGAGAACTGCGAGCGGATGCGCCTGCGGGGCGCGGTTATCCTCGTCGGTGAAGAGGCGCCCCATGGCCGGCTTCACGCCCAGAACTCCGAAATAGTTGCCGGAGACCAACTCCCGCTGCGCGAACTCGACGCGATTGCCGCCGCCGGGGTCGAAGCGCACCTTATCCGCGCCGCTGCGCGCAAACACGCCGTTGAAAAGATCGTCGTGTTTGCGGAATTCGAGGTACAGGGGATAGGAGGCGAAGCCCGAGCCCCAGCCGCCCGTGCGATAAAGATTCAGCAATTCCTGCGGCTTCTCCACGGGCAGCATGCGCAGCATGAGGGTGTTGATGAACGAAAAGATGGCGGTATTGGCGCCGATGCCCAAGGCCAGCGACAGAACCGCCGCGGCGGTGAAGACCGGATTGCGGCGCAGGCCGCGCAGGCCATAGACGGCATCCTTGGCCAGTGTCTCGACCCAGGGCAGGCCGCGGCGTTCCCGGTAGTGTTCTTTCATTTGCTCGATGCCGCCGAACTCGCGGCGGGCCTGCGCGCGCGATGCGTCCGGTGCAATGCCTTGTTCGCGCAGCTCGGCGGCGCGCATCTCCAGGTGAACTTCCACCTCCTCGCTCAGATCGCGGTCTCTCCGGCCGGGCGAGAAGAGGGCTGCCAGACGCTTCCATAGGGTGTGCATTTTGCGATTCCTATTCCGCCGCGCGCAGGAACCGCTGCATCAGGGCCACGGTACGCGCCCATTCGTGTTCTTCGCGCGCGATCTGCTTGCGGCCGGCCTTGGTGAGCTCGTAGAATTTCGCCCTGCGGTTGTTGTCGGACGCCCCCCAGCGGGAGACGATCCAGCCGCGCTGTTCCAGGCGCAGCAGGGCGGGGTAGAGGGTACCCTGGTTCAGTTCCAGCAGGCCGGCGGAAATCTGCTGGATGCGCTGGGCCAGGCCGAAGCCGTGCTGCGCCCCCATGGTTTCGAGCGTCCGCAGAACCATCAGGTCCAGGGTGCCCTGGAGCAGATCGGGTTTGGCGCTTCGTGTAGACATCCAAAAGGAGTATAGAAGGGTTCCTTTAGAATGTCAAGAGGAGAGCGACTGAGGTATCATTCCCTTTTGTCCTGACATGCCCATCTACCAAGTCATCGTGCTGGCCATCGTGCAAGGCCTGACCGAATTCCTGCCCATCAGCAGCACCGCGCACCTATACCTGACCTCGTGGCTGCTGGGCTGGAAAACGGAGAGTCTCACCTTCGATATCGCGCTGCACATCGGGACACTGCTGGCGGTGCTGGTTTATTTTGCCCGGGATTGGGTGCAGATCATCGCGCACGGCTTCGGCCTCGGCTGGGGACGCAGCCTGGATCTTGACCGCAACCGCGGCCTGCTCTGGCTGCTGGCCATCGGATCGATTCCGGTGGGCGTGGCTGGACTACTCTTCAACAAGCAGGCGGAAGGCGCCTGGCGCAATCCCATGGTGATCGGCGGCATGATGCTGGGAATCGGGGTGGTGATGGGCGTTGCCGAATGGTCCGGACGCAAGACGCGCGACATCGCGGGCGTCAATCTCGTAGATGCCGGCACTATCGGAGTGGCGCAGGCGCTGGCGGTCGTACCGGGCGTTTCGCGCAGCGGCATCACCATCACCGCCGGATTGTTCCGCAATTTAAATCGGGAGGCCGCCGCGCGCTACTCGTTCCTCCTGTCGACGCCGGCCATCGGAGCGGCTGCGGCCAAGGCTGTCTACGACCTGATCAAGCACAAAGCCTTTGATCCCAACATGGAAACGGCGCTGGCAGTCGGCATCGCGGTCAGCGCCATTACGGGCATGGCGGTGATCGCCTGGTTTCTGCGTTTTTTGCGCCACCGCAGTTTGTGGGTTTTTGTGCTTTACCGCATAATTTTTGGCATAATAGTGCTTGCTCTGGCTTTCTTCCGCCGGCCAGCGGGATGAAGCTTTTATCTCCAACTCCGCAAAAGCGCATCAACGAGCTGATCGGACTGCTACTGCTGTCCCTGGGCTTAGTGGTGATGCTGAGCCTGGTGTCGTATCGTTTCCAGGACCCGTCTCTGAACACCGCCGCGGCGGCGCGCCCGCATAATCTCATTGGTTATCCAGGCGCCTGGCTGGGCGACCTGCTGTTGCAGGGCTTCGGCATCGGCGCCTTTCTGCTGCCGGTTCTGCTGTTCGTCCTGTCCTGGAAATGGATTCGTTCTGAACAAGTGGAGGCGGGCGCTATCAAACTGTTCGGCACCCTGCTATGGATGCTCAGCCTGACCACGGCGGTTTCCTTTCTGCCGCGGATTTCGCTTTTCAGCGGCATGATT
>DATGGM010000091.1:0-25772 GCA_035308525.1 Bryobacteraceae bacterium | reverse complement strand
ATGCTGCAAGCATGATAATTTGGAGGGAGCATGGAACAGGCCAGGTTGATCGTCTTGTTCATTTCTCTCGCCGCCGCGGCAGTGCTGTTGTTCCGGCGCTCGATGGTCGAGGCGGTGATCGAAGCCATCGAGAACTTCCGGGGCGGCGGTCCTCCCACCCCGATGCATCCCTCCCCGGCGGATGATGCCGCTCTACTACACAGGCGGGCGAGGAAGGTTGAGGATTAGCGAGGGGAGTCGGACGCAGTGGGGTATTGGAGCCCGGCTACATGCACCAGGAACCCGTTGCCTCCGGGCCCATAGATAGCGCCGACGGGCATGAATCCGCCCGCTTGCAGGAAGAACGGGGCCTGCCCGGTATTGGGCTGCGACGTGTCTTGCACGACAAAATTCACCTGACTGACACCGGCCACGTCGAATGGCGCCGGGCCGCCATAGCTTACGGTGGTCCCTAACGCTATGGTTCCGATGAAGAAGGTATCATCCAACCAGTAGACATAGTCCGTCAGGTAGTTCTTTGGCAGGGGAATCCCCACTAATGCGCCATCCGGTTGGGGCGGTGTGATCGGCCCGAGTCCGGTGGCGAAGATCGAGACTGTGTCGCCGATGTGGGCGGGATGCGACGCCGTATTGAGGCTCCCGTCCTGGTTCAGCGCCGCCGCGTAAATCCCGTCCAACGTGAAAACACCGGGATGCGTGTCGACTACGGGGCGCGTTACGCAGTTTGTCGGCGCTCCGTTGTAGACGACACAGACTTTCACGGTCTGTCCGGTCTGCAGCGCCCACGGAGAGATCGCGTTGATCTGCGTATCCTGCACATACAGCAGCGGCCCCGGGATATCGTTGAAGGTTACTTGCACGCCCGCCAGTAGTTTGGGAACCCCCGTGTACGGGTCCACGTACGGCTGCGCACCATTGGCGGGTCCGAGCCCCTGTCCGAACAGACTCACGATCTCGCCGCCGGATATTCCGGCACTGTCATAACTCGCCGCACTGGCGACGCAACCAAGCTGGACCACAGGGGCAGCCGGATTCTGCGACAGAATCGTCAGAGATAGAGTACCGCCAGACAACCCTGCCAACTTCTGTGTAGGCGCAAACGAGGCATCCGGCACGGCCACCACGTAGACGGTCGAGTCCGGCGCCAGGGCGAGTGCTTGTGAAGCAGAAGAGCCCGGGATGTAGGTCGACTGCAAGACGGTTCCGTTGGCATCGAGGACGGTCAGGGCGGCCGATGCTGTCGTTTCACAAGCCGCCAGGCTGTTCACCGGCGGATAATTGCTATTGGCCATTACGGCGAAGTATGTATTGCCCGCCGCATCCACTGCCAGGCCGGCAGGCGACGATGCCGGCAGGGCTTTGGAAAATGCGATAGCGGTCCCTTGCGGGTTGAAGCGTCGGACAATCGAAGCCGTGTTTGCAGTGAGAGCCACAACCGCGTTATCCGCTGTGTCCAAAGCGACATAGTAGGGGGAGAACGATGACCCTGCCACAAAGGTGGAATACAGCAGGGCGGAGCCATCGGGAGACAAGCGGGCCAGGAAGGGCGCGCTAATAAAGTTTGGAATGCCGGAACCCGCCAGATACGCGCCGGCCGTGGTGGGGAAATCCGACGCCAGAGCCACTCCGGTGACAAACGCCGATCCAGCGGCATCTACTGCGATACCAGAGGGCTCCGCCTGACTGCTGCCGCCCAGATAAGTGGCGTAATCGATGGCGCCGTCAGGTTTCAGGCGCATTACAAAACCGTTGAAGGCGGTGGTGGTGGCGCTGGCTGGTGTGGACTGAAGGGCTCCGGGCGTGGTTTGAATGCCATTGCCTGGTGTGAAGCCTGCCAGGTAGGCGCGCCCGGCGGCATCCACGGCCAGACCCGTCAAGTTCACACCAGGCGCCATGTTTATGGTATACGCGACGGTTTTACCATCGGTGGCTACTTTCACAACAGCCTGATTGTCAGTCGAGTATATGGTCAGGTAAACGTTGCCGGCCGGATCCACCGCCATGCTTATGGGTGTCAAAGGGAGGAGGTTCTGATAAACGACTCGATTCCCGGCAAGCTTCATGAGGTAGTAAGAGATGACGGCGTTGGTCTGCGAACCAACCGGCCCGTCCTCCAAAACATAGACGGCGCCCAGCGCGTCGGTGGCTACCAGCGCGCCGTAGCCGGTGGTCAAGGAGGCCGTCGGGATCAACTCGGAGTAATTTACACCGAGGCGGAAGTTCTGACCGGCCGAAAGCGCGGCGATGCCCAGCAGAGCGTGACAGAGGCTCAATCTGGGGAGCATTCTCGCCTTGGATGCACGCCGTATGCCACAAAAATTGTTCCAATGATTGGACTTTCTCGCGGCCGATGTACCAACCGGACACAGTGTGGTGTCACCGCGTGACAGTTTCTCGATGGCCTTGGATAGAGCCAGATCGTCCTCGACGTATGAGAACTCACGGTCTCCGGCGCTCACCGATGCCCTCCGCTGGTGAACAGATTCGCCAACCCGGTCCAGTCGGTTGGACCGAGATGCCATCATGTTAGCGGCGGGCGCGATGTGCGCGAATAATTCGCCCGCCCTCTTCCCGGAATCGTTCAAGATCTGCCGCACCGCGCGGCATTGAATGGACAGGGTATCGAGCCTCAGGTCGAATGCGAGACAGTGTGTCGAAGTGCTCCGGGTGATCGACTTTCGCGTGTGGATTGCCGGCCTCGCCCGCGTGTGGGAAGACATCTTCGAGTAAATGCGCTTTCGCGGCGCGGTCCGGCAGCTTTCCTTTATCGATGAGGTCAAACAGAATGTCGCTTTGGCATTCCACCGGCAACATCACAGCGCCCGCGATAAGGGATTCGAGATCTGGCGGGTGCTTGCCCGGCTTGGCTGGCTGCACGGCAGCGCCCACGCCCAAAAGCGCCAAAGGGGGCGAAGCGATGAGTCACGGCCAGGGCTGCAACCGATCATATAATGATTCCTGCATGCATCGCACCGGGTTTCTCACCTTAGCCCTGGCAGGGCTTTCCCTGCGCGGGCTGGCTGCGCCGCCTGAGGCCGCCATGGCGTTTACCGTCTCGATGCCGCAGGCCGCCAGGCATCAGATTCACGTGGCATTGCGATGCGACGGCTTGAGCGGTGAGACGCAGGATTTCAAGATGCCTGCGTGGACGCCCGGCTTTTACCACATTATGGATTATGCCAAATACGTCCACGATTTCCGGGCCGAGGATGGCGACGGGCGGGCGCTTCCCTGGGAGAAGGTGGCCAAGAATACGTGGCGGGTGGCGGCGGGCAACGCCGGCGCCATGCTCGTGAACTACGACGTGGAGGCGTCGGTTGGGTTCGTCGCGCGGAATTATGTCGACGAACAGCGCGCCTTCATCGCACCGGCGGGACTGTTCATGCATTTGGCGGGCCGCCTGGGGCAACCCGCCACCGTGACATTTCAACTGCCCGCTAATTGGGCGCGTGTCACCACAGGACTCGACAGGGTGGCGGGCCGGCCCACCACGTTCCGGGCGCAGGACTTCGATGCGGTGTACGACAGCCCGATGCTTCTCGGAAACCAGGAAATCATACGGTTTACCGCGGCGGGCCGGCCGCATACCCTGGCGATCGAAAACGTGCCGGCCGCTGTAAACCGCGAGAAGATGACGCAGGACCTGCGGCGAATGGTGGAAGCAGCCACACGGCTGATGGGCGATGTTCCGTATCAGCACTACACGTTTCTCCTGATGGGCAAGGGGAACGGCGGCATCGAACATACCAATTCCGCGGCAATTTCGTTTGACGGCGAAAGCCTGCTGAAGGAACAGGGCTACCCGCGCTGGTTGAGCTACGTGGCGCACGAGTACTTCCACAACTTCAACGTCAAGCGTATCCGGCCGCTGGCGCTGGGCCCTTTCGATTACGACCAGGAGAACCTCACGGATATGCTGTGGGTCTCCGAGGGACTGTCGGTGTATTACGAAGACCTGGTGCTGGTGCGCGCCGGCCTGATGACGCGCAACCAGTATCTCGACAAGATGGCGGGCGCCATCGCGAGGTTCGAGAACGCGCCCGGACACCGCTACCAGTCGGCGGCAGAATCGAGCCTGAACACCTGGGCCGCGCTGCCAGGCGGGGGCGAGCGGCGCACGTCCATATCGTATTACGACAACGGCGCGATGCTGGGCGCGCTGCTGGACCTCGAGATTCGCCATGCAAGCCACAACCGGAAGTCGCTGGACGATGTGATGCGGAGCTTGTATCGGGGGTATTACCAGCGGCGGGCGCGCGGATTCACCGACGCCGAATTCCGGTCGGAGTGCGAGGAGGCGGCCGGCGGATCGCTGGGCGAGGTTTTTGAATATGTCTCCACCAGCCGGGAGATGGATTACGCTAAGTACCTGGCGTACGCCGGGCTACGCGTGGACACGGCGGAGGAGGATGCGCCCGGCGCGTCTCTGGGCGTTAATACCAAGACGCAGGATGACGGCCTGCTGGTCACCGATGTAGCGGCCGGCTCGCCCGCGCACGGCGCCGGACTGGCCACGGGCGACCGCATCCTGCAGCTTGACGATGCACACGCTACGCCGAAGAATCTGGACGACCGGCTATCGGCCGGGAAGCCGGGCGACAAGGTCAAGGTGCTGTATTCTCACGCCGGTGAGGAACGGAAAATCGAGATCGCTCTGGCGAAGAATACGAAGCGCAGCTACAGGATCACGGTACTGGAATCCGCAAGTCAGGGACAAGCACAAATCCTGGACGATTGGCTTCGCGCGAAGTAACGACGAATCTACCTGTCCGCCAGTTTGCGGCCGGCGCCCAGATTATCGAAATTCAGAATAGCGTTGAACACCAGGAAATAGCTGCCCTTGGTCTCCGCGCGCCAGAACGGGTTATTCGAAAACAGCACGACATGGCCCCGACCGTAGGGCGAATCGATCACCGCGGCGTGCTGTGCCAGCTCGCCGCCGTTATCGAGCAAACCGGAGACCAGCAGCTCATCGGCATTGGCATAGCGCAGCACCACGCGCGGCCGCGCGGCAGGCGGGATCACGTTCACCGGATTGCGGAGTTGCTCGTCGGTCAGGGGCAGCGCTTCCCATGCCTCAGCGTGCGGCTCTTCGGGGATCTCGGCCAGGGGACGCCCCTGGGGGACGTCCGGATCGTCCGGCGTGCCGCGGCCGGTGGCCCTTTGGCGATCCTCCGGCGAATTGCGCCGCCCGAAACCGCCGCCGCCAACGAGACTTGACACGTTAAATACGGGCGGATTCGACGCGAAGATCGCCAGATTGTCATCGTAACCGTAAACGATGGGGCTGGCCGCATCGACAGTCTTGGAGCGCAGCGCCGACCCGGTCACTTTCAGCCGTTGCGCCGCGCCCACGCTGACGCCCGGCGTGAATCCGAATGTGACCGCGAAGCTGGTGCTGTCGTTGGCGGTGATCAGCAGCCCGCCTTTATGCACGAACTCCTGCAAGCGCTCGACGCCCGTCCAGCCGAGTCCCGGACGCATGTCATCGGTCTCATCCGTCTTGCCGAGGTTGGGCGTCAGCGGCGTGACCTTCCAGGGCAGCGGATTGCCGTACATGGGCATCCCGGTGACCACGGCCTGGGCGTTGCGAATGCCAGGGGGAAACACGATCACGTCATACTTCGCGCGCAAATCGGGCGTGGCGGCGACGGTCTGCGTGCTGATGTAATCGTACGGAATTTTGAGGCGGTCGAATTCCACACGCCACCAGCCGTCGCTCTGCGCGCCGAACCAGGTGTGCATGACCGCGATGCGCGCCGCGCGCACCGGATGGGTCTTCACATCGGGCGCGGCGGATACCGCAAACGCCTGCACGCCGAGTTCGGCGGCGGCCTTGCCCAAGTCGCCCGCGGCCGCGCTGCGCACGATCAACGAGCCCCGGTTGAATTTGTGCCCGCCGGCTTCAAACGGCTCTTCGGCGGCGTCGAACGAAGCGCCCGCAAAGCGGTACCGCAGGGTGATGAGCGCGCTATCGGCGTTGTGGTTGATCAGGAAAACATCGCCAGAGCCATCCAGGCCGCCGGGGGCCTTCACCGGACCGGACACCAGGCTCATGGCCGCGTCCAGCACCTTCGCGTCGGTCACGCGCGCCACCTGCACGTTCCCGAGTTCGCCGAAGGTCCAGCCGGTGTCGTCGTAAATGTCTTTTTGCGGATCGTTGGGCGCCCAATACTGGTAATCGAGCAGGGCATCCGCTATGCGGCTGTAAGGCTGATCCATGCGCAGGATGTAGCTGCCCGCGGGAAAGGTGCGCGGCTCCGGCTTGGGTTTTTCTTTGGGCTTGCCGCTGCCCGGTTCCGTGGAATCACTCGTGGAGGCGTCGGCGCCCTTCTGGTTGTCTCCGGCGCCGCGCTTGGGCGGCTTCTTCTTGGCCGGCATCAGGACGGTGAGCGGCGCGCTGGCACGGGAGATTTCGCAGCCCTGCTCCTGCAACATCTGCAAAAGGTCCGCCTGCGAACCGCGGCGTGTCTCGTCGGCCGTGAAGACATAAGCCGCGGGACCCTCTTTGCGGGCTTTCTCGATGGAGCGCTTGGATTTCAGATAAAAGTTGCGCAGAAACAGTTTGCCGTTGGCGCTGAAGTAGGCCAAGCCCGTCAGCAGGCCGGTTTCTTCGTAGTTGTTGTTGTTGCGCTGCGACCATTTGGCTTTGGGCAGCGGCGGATTCTGCTTGTACCAGGTGCGCGAGAACTCGTTGGGGCGCAGCGTGCGCTCTTCGGTATCGGCGCCGCCGTTGCCGAACGTTTCGTACAGCCGGCTGATGCCGTTGTGCATGGCGGCGATGAACATCAGGTAGCTCGGCGACCAGGTATCGAAGGTGCCGTGCGTGAAAACGCCCGGCATACCGAATTTGGTCATTTCCGAGACGTTGTTCCAGCCCATCATCTGCCACTCGTCGGCCAGCAGCGGATCGATCCACGCATTGTACGGGCCGTCGCCCACCGTGTTGTCGTACAGATACGGCACCGATTCGTGGAGATCGTGCAGCACCTGCGCCTTCCATCCCACGAACGTGTGCAGCACGTTGCGCGTCAGCGCCAGGGTGAGCCCCATGGCGTCGCGGTTGTTGTCGTGGCCCACGTAGTGCCCCCAGTAGACGAGCGAGGGCCACTCTTTGCCGGGATTCGCCAGGTGCCAGCGGTAGATGTCCACCATGCGGTCGCGGCCGTCCACCTCCACGATGGGCGTGATCAGGGTGATGGTGTGCTCGCGGATGAACTTGATGTAATCGCTGTCGTCCACCGCCAGGCGGTAGGCCAGTTCCATGAGCGCGGTGGGCGCGCCGGTTTCGGGCGAGTGGATGGTGCCCGTGATGTAATAGATCGGCGTGGAGGCGGCCACGAGTTCCTCGGCCGCGGCATCGTCCAGGTGAATCGTCCGGGGATCGGCCAGCTTGGCCAGGCGCGCGCGGTTCTCGTCGAGATGCGCGATCAGCCGCTCATCGGCCACGGCCACCGCGATCATCTCGCGGCCCTCCTCCGTCTTGCCGATGCTGAATACCTTGACCCGCGGGCTGGCGGCTTCGAGCATCCGCATGTAGCGATAGACTTCGCGGGAATAGGGCAGGATACCAGGCGCGCCGGCCACGTCTCCCAGCACCGCCTTGGGCGTCGGCACGGTTTTGGATGCGGGCAGATAATCGGTCAGCGGCGAATTGAAGAAGGACTCGGTAGTGTACTCGCGGATCTTTTTGGTGTACTCCTCGTCGACGGGCTGGGCAGCGTTGCGCCCCGGCCTGGGCTGGGCCAGAAGAGAAAGCGAGACCAAAAAGAGAACCACCGGCACAAGTCTCATGAAAAAGACTATACCGCATCGTGCATCGGCTCCCGGCTACGGTGTTGCTTGTTTTATCCGCGTTCATCCGGTGAGACGTTATAATCGGCTGCATGTGCCCTACCAACTTGCATGGCATCGTGCAACTCGCCCTTCCTTTGCTGATCCTCTCCGGCCTTTTGGCCGGCGCTGAGCCGACCCCACCGGTCGCACCCACCAACGACCATCGGGAGGCGCGCCACGGCGCGACCGTGGTCGACAACTATTACTGGCTGCGGGAGAAATCCAACCCCAAGGTGGTCGAGTACCTGGAGGCGGAGAACGCCTACACCCAGGCCATGACCGCGGATCTCGCGCCTTTCCAGGACGCCCTCTACAAAGAGATGCTGGGCCGCATCAAGCAGACCGATTTATCGGTCCCCGTGCGGCGCGGCGATTACTTCTACTACTCGCGCACAATCGAGGGTCAGCAGTATCCGATTCAATGCCGGCGCAAGGGCAGCATGGAGGCGCCGGAAGAAATCCTGCTCGATCCGAACGACCTGGCCAAGACGCATAAATTCGTCGGGTTGGGTGCGTTCGTGGTCAGCGACGATCACAACATGCTGGCTTACAGCATGGATTTCACCGGCTTTCGACAGTACGGGCTGCAAGTGAAGAATCTGCGCACCGGCGAGACGCTGCCGGACACCTTCGAGCGCGTCGACTCCGTGGTGTGGGCCGCCGACAATAAAACGCTGTTCCTCACCACCGAGGATGCGGTCACGAAAAGGTCCGACAAGGCGTGGCGGCATGCGCTGGGCTCCGCCAAGTTCGACCCCATCTACGACGAGAAGGACGAGCTGTACGATATTCGCCTGCAGAGAACCCGCGATAAGAAATACATTTTCCTGGCCATCGAAAGCAAGGACACCAACGAGTATCGATGGCTGCGCGCGGACCGGCCGCAGGACAGCTTCACCGTGTTCCTGCCCCGCGAGAAGAAACACCGCTACTACGTGGATCACCGCGAGAACCTTTTCTACATCCGCACCAACAAGCCGGGCCGCAACTTCGCCATCATGACGGCCCCGGAAGCGGATCCGGCGCCCCGGAACTGGAAAGTATTCATCCCGCAAGAGGACGACGCATTGCTGGAGCATCTCGACCTGTTCAAGGACTTCGCGGTGGCGGTCACCCGGTCGCAGGCCGTGGATCACCTGCGTGTCTACGATTTCCACAGCGCCAAGTGGACGCCTATTTCTTTCCCCGAACCGGTTTACGCCGCGTCGCCCGGAGGCACGCCGGAGTTCGATTCGAAGACGTACCGCTACAACTATCAGAGCTTCATCACTCCGCCCAGCGTTTTTGATTACGATGTCCGCTCGGGCCAGTCGGCGCTCCTGAAGCGCCAGGATGTGCTGGGCGGCTACGATCCCACGCAATACGTCTCCGAGCGGCTGTGGGCCACCGCGCGCGACGGCGTGAAAGTGCCCATCTCGATCGTCTATCGCAAGGGCTTCGTGCGCGACGGCCACGCCGCGCTGTTCCTGTATGGCTACGGATCGTACGGCATCGGCACCCCCGCCACTTTCAGCAGCAACCGCCTTAGCCTGCTCGACCGCGGGATGGCTTACGCCATCGCCCATATTCGCGGCGGCAACGAAATGGGCGAGAAGTGGCGCGAGGACGGCATGCTGATGAAGAAGAAGAATACCTTCTGGGACTTCATCGACTGCGGCGAATATCTGGTGGCGGAGAAGTGGACCACCAAGGACCGCCTGGTGATCGAAGGCGGCAGCGCCGGCGGGCTGCTGATGGGCGCAGTGGTCAACATGGCACCGGACCTGTTCCACGCTGTGCATGCCGCGGTGCCGTTCGTGGATGTGATGAACACCATGATGGACGCTACGCTGCCTCTGACCGTCGGCGAGTATCTGGAGTGGGGCAATCCCAACGAGAAGGAAGCGTACGACTACATGAAGACGTACAGCCCCTACGACAACCTGGAAAAGCGGGGCTATCCGGCCATCCTCGTCACCACCAGTTTCAACGATAGCCAGGTGATGTACTGGGAGCCGGCCAAATACGTGGCGCGTCTGCGTACGCTGAAGACGGATCACACGCCGCTGCTGCTGAAGATCAGGATGCAGCCGGCGGGACATGGCGGCGCGTCCGGCCGCTACGATCGCCTGAAGGACCAGGCGTTCGAATACGCGTGGATGATGACCCAAGTGGGAATTACGAACTAGGCTGTGCTCAGCCTCGTATCAGGCGAACCGCATTCGACAGCGGATTGCCCGCGGCGGGTTGGGCAGCCGCAGCCGCGCTGTCCTCCACGGGCTGCTCGCCTTCTCCCGGCGAGAGGAACAGGTTGGTCTGCACGCCGTGCTGGCGCGTGTACAGGTCGTAGTATCTGCCATGCAGCCCGTACAACGACTCGTGCCGCCCGCGCTCCACGATGCGCCCGCCTTCCACCACCAGAATCTGGTCGGCGCGCCGGATGGTCGATAGCCGGTGTGCGATGACGAAGGTGGTGCGGCCGCGCATCAGGTACGCCAGACCTTCCTGGATGAGGGCCTCGGATTCCGAATCGAGGCTGGAAGTGGCCTCGTCAAGAATAAGGATGGCGGGATCCGCCAGGATGGCGCGCGCGATGGAGACCCGCTGCCTTTGGCCTCCCGACAGTTTGACGCCGCGCTCGCCGACGATCGTGTCGTAGCCCTTCTCAAAGGACTCGGCGAATTCGTCCACGCGCGCGATGCGGCAGGCTTCGCGAATCTGCTCTTCGGTGGCGCCGGGGCGCGAGAAAGCCACGTTTTCGCGAATCGTGCCATCGAACAGGAAGGTATCCTGCAATACTACGCCCAGCTGCGTTCGGTAGGAATCCAGCCGGATGGTCGAGAGATCCGTGCCATCCACATAAATAGCGCCCGACCGCGGCGTGTAAAAAGCGGCGATCAAGCCGATGATGGTGGACTTGCCGGAGCCGGATGGGCCCACCAGGGCGGTGACGGTATCCGGCGCCGAACGGAAAGAGACGTCGTACAGCACCTGCTTTCCTTCGTCGTACGAGAAGTCGACGCCCTCGAAAACCACTTCGCCGCTGATGCGTCCGATGGAGACCTGGCGGCGGGGGTCCTCGTCCTCGGGACGCTCGCGCAGCACTTCGCGGGTGCGCTCCAGGCCGGCCAGCGCTTCGCTGATCTGCGTGCCGATGCCCACAATCTGGAAAACCGGTCCGATCAAAAACGCCAGGAACATGGTGAACATGAAGAACTGGCCCAACGTCAGGGTGCCGGCAATCATCTGGCGTGCCCCCAGATACATCACCAGGGCGCCCAGAATGCCCATCATGAGGGTGGCGCCAAAGCTCATGAACGAGGTGGAAGTGAGGCTCTTCATCACGTTATCGAGCAGGCGCTGCACGCCTCCGGAGAACACTTCCGCCTCGGCGGCTTCGGCATGATAGCCTTTCACCACCCGCACGCCGCCCAGCGATTCCGTAAGGCGTCCGGTAACCTCCGCCTGGATCTTTCCGCGCTCGCGAAAGATGGGCCGCATCACGCCGAAGGCCTTGCGCAGAGCCAGGCCGAACGCCAGGACAGCGCCTAGCGCCACGCCGGTCATGGGCGGGCTGAGTCTGAGCAGCACGCCCAGCGAGAGCATCGCGGTGAGCAGTCCCCCGGTGAATTCCACCAGGCCTGTGCCGATCAGGTTGCGCACGCCTTCCACATCGCTCATGATGCGCGAGACCAGCATGCCGCTCTTGTTGGAGTCGTAGTAGGCCACCGGCAGGCGTCCCACGTGCTGCTGCACCTTACGGCGCAGTTCGGCGATCAGGCGCTGCGCGGCCTTGGAGAGCAGTTGCGTCAGGCCGAATGAGGTGATGCCTTGCACGATCGTGGCCGCCACCACCGTCAGGATCAACGGCCGCAAGAGCGCATATTGCTTCTTGCCGATGATATTGTCCACCAGGTATTTGGTGGATGCCGGGAGCACCAGTCCCGACACGCGGTTGATGGCCATGAGGACCATGCCGATCGCCAGCAGGCCGCGGCGCGGGCGCACCAGCGCCCAGATATCAGGCAGCAGCGCGCGCAGCCGTTCGGAGTTGGGCCGCTTGGTTGGCTCTGAGGACACCTGGTATCAGTTTCGCACGGTGCGCCGGACCGGGTCACCCGGTAAATCGGCTAGCGCGATTACCCGATGCCCAGATCGTCGATGCGCTCCAGCACTGTGCCGCATTCGCGGCAGATGACGGCGCGGCAATCGCCGCAGACCAGCGGGTCGGCCACGGGTTTGGCGCAGGTGGGGCAATAGAAGTCCACGCGTGGATCGGGAGGAATTGGCATTTTAAACGCCGTGTCCTACATTACAACACGGCGGTTTCTTCCAGCATGCGCCCCTCCGCGAACCGCTCCAAATTCAGGTCACGGGCATCCAGCAGGCTGCTCTGGCCATGCAAGACGAGGTCCGCCGTGATTCGCCCGGTGGCCGGCGAATGCATCACGCCGTGGCCGCTGAAGCCGTTGGCGAAGAACAGGCCGGGCACCCCGGGAGCAGGACCGATGATGGCGTGATGATCTGGGGTGACCGCGTACAGGCCCGCCCAGGCGCGGTGCGGATTCACCTGCAAGTCTTCGAAACACGGGACGCGGTTGACGGCGTGCGTCAGGATCTTCTCGACGAAAGGCGGGTCGAAGTCCATCTTGAAGCCGGAGGTTTCTTCGGGATCGTTCCAAGCCATCAGCAGGCCTAGCCCTTCGGGCCGGAAATGGAAACCGGTGGACATGTCGATCACCATCGGCAGCCGCTCCGGCAGGCCGGGGAACGGCTCGGTAGGCACCAGCATGCGGCGCAGCGGCACGATGGGGAGTTCCACGCCCGCCATGCGCGCCACGGCGGCAGCCCAGGGACCCGCCGCGTTCACCACCGTGCGCGTCGCCACGTCGCCGTTGGTGGTGCGGACTCCGGCCACACCGCGCGCATCCACCTGGATGCCGGTAACTTCCACGCCGCGCCACAAACGCGCGCCGTGTTCGGCGGCCGACGCCATAAAGCCTTTCATGACGCTGTAGGGGTCCACGAAACCGTCCGTAGTGCAAAAACTGCCGCCCAGAATGTCGTCCGAGCGCAGTTGCGGCACCCTGTGGATAACCTCGTCCCGGCTCAGCATCTCCACGCCGCGCAAGCCCAGCGCGACCTGCCGCTCGAAGTTCCGCCGCAGGTATTCGAGATGCGCCGGCGAGGTAGCCACGAACAGGTATCCGTGCGATTTGTACTCGGACGGGTGCCCGGTAATCTCCTCGAACGCCGCAAAGATGGGGATGGAGTACAGCGACATGCGGATATTCACATCAGTCGCGAATTGGGCGCGCACGCCGCCCATACTTTTGCCGGTGGACCCCTTGCCTTGCTGGCTCTCCCGCTCAACGATCAGCACGTTGGCGCACCCGGCCTGGGTGAGGTGCCAGGCGACACTCGAACCAACGATTCCGCCGCCGATGATGACCGCGTCCGCCGTTTCCCGCATGCGGCTACTATTCTGCCACAGGTACCAGAAAAGTGAACCTTTTGGCCTCTTCAATCGTCTAATGAATGAAACGTTATTTCATTCGTTCGCACTACCTAAATGGATTGGCTATTGCTGGAGCATGTATGCGCTTGGAAACTCAAATTCTTAACGGCGTGTGTGTCCTGCGCCCGCAGGGCAGGTTCGTAACCGGCTCCGACGCTGAGCTTGTATCGGCGCAAAACCACCTGCAAGAAACCGGAATCGCCAATGCAGTCCTCGACTTGAGCGCGGTGCCGTACGTCGATTCGACCGGCTTGGCGTTTGTAGTAGAACTCCACAAATCGCTCGTTGGACGCGGCGGGCAACTGATGCTCGCCGGCGCCAACTCGCGCGTGCAGGAGGTTCTGGAGATGACGCGCATCGCAGAGATCATCCCACAGTTCCCGGGCGTCGACGAGGCGGAAGCCGCGCTCCGGGGAGAAGTGCTGTGCTGACCTTCATCCTGTGGTGCGTCCTGCTGTTCTTCTGCTGGCCATTGGCCGTGGTCGCGCTGGTTCTTTACCCGCTGATCTGGCTCCTGCTGTTGCCCTTCCGGATCGTCGGAATCGCCGTGGAAGGCGTTCTCGAACTGGTGTGGGCCATCGTCACTCTGCCCGCCCGCGTTTTGCGGCGCGCCTAGCCTGATCTCCGTCTCAAACAGGGAACACCCCGTGTCTTATTCGCGTATGCTGATGGGTGGAGGCTGCCTGTGAACCGAGCCAAGTTTGAGAGAACCGCATTGCTGGCGGGGACGGCCGCGCTGGCACTGCTGACGCCCGCCTGTTACGTAACCACTAACGGTTCGTCGTCGATCGTCGAGCACGACGCCCGGACGGTGGACCTGAAGGGCGCAAAATCCGTACGGTTGGAGATCGAAATGGGCGCCGGCGAACTGGTCATGCACGGCGGCGCGGCTACCCTCATGGATGCCGACTTCCGTTACCGCCACTCAAATGGCAAGCCGGAAGTGCAATACGATATCAGCGGCACGCAAGGTACGTTGACGGTCCGCCAACCGCCGCACCATGGCATCGGCGGCAACGACAAGAATCAATGGGACCTGCGGCTTAACGAAGATGTCCCTATGGATGTGACGGTCAAAATGGGCGCCGGCCAAGGCCGCCTCGACCTGGGCAATACCGCCCTGCACAGCCTGGATGTGGACGTCGGCGCGGGTGAAATGAAGGTGGATCTGACCGGCCATCCGCGCGGCGACATCGATGTGCGGGTGCGGGGCGGGGTCGGCGAAGCCACCGTCCGGCTACCGCGCCGCGCGCGCCTGGATGTGGAGGCCCATGGCGGCATCGGCGAGATTTCGGCGCGCGGGCTCACCAAGCGCGGGGATCGCTGGGTGAACGAGCCTACCGGTGAATCGCCCGCCACGCTGCATGTGAATGTGAGCGGCGGGATCGGCCAGATCAATCTGATCTGCGAATAGACCGGCCAGTGCTTGCACTATCCTTGAAGGATGTGCAGAGCTTTTCTGTTCTTTTGCGCGCTGGCCGCCGCCCAAACTCCTCCGCCCGCGCCCGTCCATCCCGTCACCGACACCTTGCACGGCGTCGCGATCACCGACCCCTACCGCTGGCTTGAAGGTCAGAACAGCCCCGAGACGCGCGCCTGGCTGGACGCCCAGATCAAGTACACGCAAGGATTCCTGAACCGCATTCCCGTGCGCGACAAGGTCAGGCAGCGCCTGGAACAACTCAGCCGAATCGATTCCTACAGCGCTCCCACCGAACGCCATGGACGCTACTTCTTCACCCGCCGCCTGGCGAACGAGAACCGCTCCTCGATCTGCATGCGTGACAGCCTGGATGGCAAAGACCAGGTGTTGGTCAACCCGGCGGACATCAGCCGGGACGAATCCACGTCCATCCTGTATGAAGGTGTGACGCAAGACGGCAAGGTGCTGACGTACGGCGTCCGCCACGGCGGCGAGGACGAACAGGAGGTGCGCATTCTGGATCTGGATACGCGCCAGTTGCTCGCCGACAGTTTACCCCGCGCGCGTTACTTCGGCGTGGCCATCAAGAAGGATCACAGCGGATTCTTCTACTCGCGCTACACGACCGAAAAGGGCAGCCGCGTGTTCTACCACGCCATGGGCAAGCCCCTCTCGGAGGACCGTGAGATCTTCGGCGAGGGGCACGGCCCGGACACCATCATCAGCACGACCCTGTCCGAAGACGGGCGCTACCTGATGATCGACGTCAACATCGGGGTGCCCCCCAAGAAGGTTGAAGTCTGGACTCAGGACCTGCAGGCCGGCGGGCCGCTGCGCCCCATAGTCAACGATGTGGATGCCGAATTCCGCCCATTCATCCGCGGCGACCGGCTGTATATGTGGACGAACTGGAAGGCTCCCAATTGGCGAATCCTGGCGGTGGATCTCCACGATCCCGCGCGCGGCAAATGGAAGGAGATCGTGCCTGAATCGAAGTTTCCGATCGACGGCGCCACGGGCGTGGCGGGGCGCTTATTCGTGAAGTATCTCGAAGACGTCAACTCGCGCGTCAAGCAGTTTGACCCCATGGGCAAGGATCTGGGGGATTTGAAACTACCCGGCATCGGCAGCGTGTTCGGTCCCGGTGGGCGGTGGGATGGCGACGAAGCGTTCTTCTCTTACACGTCTTTCGCGGAGCCGCTGTCGATCTATCGCTACACGGTTTCGAACGAGCGGGAACATCTGTGGTTCCGGCCGGCGGTCCCCATTCGTCCCGAAGAGTTCGAGGTGAAACAGGTCTGGTACGAATCCGGGGACAAGACCCGCGTGCCCATGTTCCTGGTCCATAAGAAGGGAATGCCGCTGGACGGCCGGCGTCCGGTGTACCTCACGGGTTACGGCGGGTTCGCGGTCGCCTTGACGCCCGCGTTCAGCAGCCACGCGGCTCTGTGGGCTGAGATGGGCGGCGTTTTCGCGCAGCCCAGCCTGCGCGGCGGCGGAGAGTTCGGAGAGAAATGGCACCACGCGGGCATGTTTGAGAACAAGCAGAACGTGTTCGACGATTTCATCGGCGCCGCCGAATGGCTGGTGGCCAACCACTACACCCAGCCGCGCAAGATCGCCATTGAAGGTGTCTCCAACGGCGGCCTGCTGGTGGGCGCGGCCGTCACCCAACGCCCGGATCTCTTCGGCGCGGTGGTGTGCGGCTATCCGCTGCTGGATATGCTGCGCTATCAGAAGTTCAAGGTGGGCAGCTATTGGGTCACCGAGTACGGATCGGCGGACGATGCCAGGCAGTTCGCGTATATACGCCGGTATTCGCCTTATCAGAATGTGCACAAGGGCGCCAAGTACCCGGCCGTAATGTTCATCACCGGCGACTTCGACACGCGCGTCGATCCGCTGCACGCGCGTAAGATGGCGGCGCTGATGCAGGCTTCCACCGGCGGCGACAAGCCCATCCTGCTGAAGTACGACACCAAATCCGGGCATTCCGGAGGAAGGCCGCTCAATCAGCAGATCGAGGATGACGCGGACTGGCTCAGTTTCCTGTGGGACCAGGTGGGCGGACCCAGTTAGCGGAACATGAGCACGTCGGTGTAGATTTCCTTACCGTCGAGCAGGCACGGACCGCACTGCATGCGGTAGGTGGGCAGAAGCGCAACGGCCAGCTTGGCGATGGCGCCTGCGTCGTCGCTGGGCTCTTCGGTGGAGACGGCGATTCGCGGATGATCGCGCCTGATCACCGTGGAGCCGCCGCGCATCAGCCGCTCCGTGGCGCCTTTGACATCCGCCTTGATGAAGTCGACGCGGGCCAGCCCTAGCTCGGCGGACATTTTGTCGATGGTGGTCACCGGGATCGAATTGATCTTGTCGGCCACGTCGTTGTGTTCCACGAAACTGTTGCCGACGCCGCTCTGGCTGTTGGCAAACAGGGTCAGTGAGCCCTCCGAATCCCAAATGCCCTTGGGATAAATGATGACCTTGCCCGCCGCCACTTCCGCGGCCAGGTTCCGCTTCAGGCATTCCACCGACGCCGGGGAAGGCTCGATGGCGATCACCTGCTTGGCCCCGTGGGCCAGCGCCCACCTGGTCCACGTGCCGATGTACGCGCCCACATCCAGGACCGTGTCGCCCGATTGCACGCCCCATTCGCCTGTCCCGTAGATGTTGCGGTCTTCCTGCGCCAGCAGGAGCGGCAGAATGTTATCGTCGCCATTCGGAACCCAGTAGTCGCCGTTGGGCGTGGACCAGAGCATCAGGCCCGCCTCGCGTTTCACCAGGTGGCTGACTTTGGCCAGTTGTTCCGCCACCGCGTACTGCCGCAATTTGATGTGGCCGTCCAGGCTCGCCTTCCACGCCGAGCAGAAGGGGCTGCGCGCCTTCACATCCCGCGAAAGCAGGACCAGCGATGAGGGGTTGAACTTAATGCCGGCAGCCAACGCCAGCACGGCCACGGCGATGGAGACGAACAGAATTCGGACGATCTTCATGCCCGTCATTCTCCCCTATTAGGGGTAACTCCATCTAATTGTCTAAGGTTGGTGTTGGCGTGTTAACCAAAGGTAGCGCGGGTCTTATTCGGGAGCTTTTCGAAGACCATGTCGTACGAGCACTTCAGCAGACGCTTGAGCTCGGCGGGCGCGAGGGCATCTTCGCTCTCCAGACCGACCCAGTGATTCCGCGCCAGGTAGGGCGCGGGGATGATGCCTTCGCGCTCCACCAGTTCCGCAAAGGTTTCCGGCGAACACTTGTACGATAGCCAGACCGGGGACGGCTCCAGCGCCAGGATCGCGAATATTTTGCCGCCGATTTTGAACACCAGGTGGTTGCCCCACTGCACGGTTTCGGTGGCATGCGGCAGTTGCATGCAATAGCGGCGGACCCATTCGATCTGCATGGCCGGGCGCTGGGAGCCGCTACTCCCCCTCCTCGCTGCCCACCTTCAGCACCGCCAGGAACGCCTCCTGTGGAATCTCCACCCGGCCGACCCGCTTCATGCGCTTCTTGCCTTCCTTCTGCTTCTCCAGCAGTTTGCGCTTGCGCGAAATGTCGCCGCCATAGCACTTGGCCAGCACGTTCTTGCGCATCGCCGGAATCGTCTCGCGCGAGATGATCTTGTTGCCGATGGCCGCCTGCAGCGCCACTTCGAACATCTGCCGCGGGATCAGCTTGCGCATGCGCTCGATCAGTATCTTGCCGCGCTCGTAAGCCACGTCCTTGTGCACGATCATGGTAAGCGCATCCACCGGATCGCCGGCGATCAGCACGTCCAGCTTCACCAGCGGCGAGATCCGGTAGCCTGCCAGGTGATAGTCGAGCGAGGCATATCCGCGCGACGAAGACTTGAGCCGGTCGTAAAAATCCATCACGATCTCGTTCAGCGGCAGCTCGTATTCCAGCAGCACGCGCCCGCTGCCGATGTGTTCGAATTTCTTCTGCTCGCCGCGCTTCTCCTCCAGCAGCTTCAGGATGCCGCCCAGATATTCCTCGCGGGTGATCACCGTCGCCAGGATGATGGGCTCTTCCACATGCTTGATGCTGGAGGGATCGGGGAACTTGGTCGGATTATCGACCTCGATCACATCGCCGGCCGTGGTGGTGATGCGATAGCGCACGCCGGGCGCGGTGGTGATCAGGTCGATATTGAATTCGCGCTCGAGCCTTTCCTGAACGATCTCCAGGTGCAGCAGGCCCAGAAAACCGCAGCGGAAGCCGAAGCCCAGCGCGACGGAGTTCTCCGGCTCGAAGTTGAAGGCGCTGTCGTTGAGCCGCAGTTTCTCCAGCGCATCGCGCAGCAGGCCGTGTTCGTGCGATTCCACCGGATACAGCCCCGCGAATACCATGGGCTTGATTTCTTCGAAGCCCGGCAGCGGCTCGGTGGCCGGATTCTCGTGGTCCACGATGGTGTCGCCGATCTTGGCGTCGGAAACGGTTTTAATATTGGCGAACAGGAATCCCACTTCGCCCGCGGAGAGCTCGTCGCAAGGCGTCGCCTTGGGAGCCTGGTAACCCAGCCCTTCCACCTCGAAGACTTGCGCGTTGGACCACAACCGGATGCGCTGGCCCTTATACAGGCGTCCGTCCAGAATGCGCGCCAGGATGATTACCCCGCGGTACGGATCGAACCAGGAATCGAAGATGAGCGCGCGCAGCGGCAAATCCGGCGATCCTTTAGGCGGCGGCACCAGGTGCACGATGGCTTCCAGCACGTCGTGAATGCCGGTGCCCTGCTTGGCGCTCACCAGGATCGCGCCCGAAGCATCCAGCCCGATGACCGACTCGATCTGCTCGCGGATACGCTCCGGCTCGGCCGCCGGCAAATCGATCTTGTTGATGACCGGAATGATCTCCAGGTTGTGATGCAGCGCCAGGTAAGTGTTCGCCAGGGTCTGCGCCTCCACTCCCTGGGAGGCGTCCACCACCAGCAGCGCACCCTCGCAGGCTTGCAGGCTGCGCGACACTTCGTAGGAAAAATCAACGTGCCCGGGCGTGTCGATCAGGTTCAATTGATAAGTTTGGCCGTCGCTCGCGGGATAAGTCAGCCGCACCGCGTGCGCCTTGATGGTGATGCCGCGCTCGCGCTCCAGGTCCATGGTGTCCAGAACCTGCTCCATCATCTCGCGCTGCGATAGGGCCCCGGTGGCCTCCAGCAGCCGGTCGGCGAGTGTCGATTTCCCATGATCGATGTGCGCGATGATGGAGAAATTGCGGATGAATTCCCGGTCCATGCGGTATGATGATTGCGGTGGGGCAGGTGTGGATTGCCCTAACAATTATCCCATATATGTACAGCAACATCCGGTTTGAAATAGGTGATGCGGGCATCGCGCTCGTGACGGTGAACCGGCCGGAAAAATTGAACGCGCTGAATAGCGAGACCGTGCTCGAGCTGGATGACGCCGTATCGCGCGCGGGCCGCGAGCCGGAAGTGCGCGCGCTGATCTTCACCGGCGCGGGCGAAAAGGCCTTCGTGGCGGGCGCCGATATCAATCAGCTTGCCGTGCTCACGCCTATCGAAGCACAGGCTTACGCGGAGCGCGGACAGCGCGTGTTTCGCCGCATCGATATGCTGCCCAAGCCCACGCTGGCGGCCGTGAACGGCTACGCGCTGGGCGGCGGGCTGGAACTGGCCATGTCCTGCGCGGTGCGGGTGGCCTCCGAGAACGCCAAGATGGGGCAGCCGGAGGTGAAGCTGGGAATTCTGCCGGGCTACGGCGGCACGCAGCGCCTGCCCCGCCTGGTGGGTCGCGGACGCGCGCTGGAAATGCTCCTTTCAGGCGAGCCCGTGACGGCCGCGGAAGCCCATCGCATCGGATTGGTGAATCATGTAGTCCCGCAGGCCGAGCTGCTGGAATTCAGCCGGCGGTGGCTGCGCAAGGTGCTGGCCAACGCTCCGCTGGCGCTCGGCCTGACCATGCAGGCGGTGGATGTGGGACTGGAAGCCGGACTCGAACAAGGCTTGCGATTTGAAGCCGCGGCGTTCGGCCTGACCACCGCCACGGAAGACAAACGCGAAGGTACGCGCGCGTTCCTGGAGAAGCGCGCGGCCGCGTTTGCCGGAAAGTGAGGACATGCCGAAGATAATCGAAGGTCAACTGACTGCCGCGGGGTTGAAGTTTGCCATCGTGGTAAGCCGGTTCAACAGCTTCATCAGCGAACGCCTGCTGGGCGGGGCCCTGGACGCATTGACCCGCAGCGGCGCCGATGCCGGCGATATCGAAGTGGTGAAGGTTCCCGGGTCGTGGGAACAGCCCGTGGTGGTGCGCGAGCTGGCGCGCCAGAAGCGCCACGACGCCATTATCTGCCTGGCCGCCATTATCCGCGGCGACACGCCGCACTTCGACTACCTGGCGAGTGAAGTGGTGAAGGGCATCGGTCAAGTAGCGGCGGAGAGCGGCATCCCCGTGGCGTTCGGCGTACTCACCTGCAACACGCTCGAACAGGCTATCGACCGCGCCGGCGCCAAGAGCGGCAACAAGGGCTTCGACGCCGCCATGGCCGCCATCGAAATGGCCAACCTGATGCGGCAATTGCGGGCCGCGGGCGCGAGCTGATGCCCGCTCGCCGCCGGTCACGCCAGAGGGCGCTGCAGATCCTCTATATGTGGGATATGCGCAAGCAGCCCGTGGAGGAAGCCATCGCGGCCTTCTTCGATACGCTGTACCTGGAAGAGAGCCGTATTCCCCCGCAGCGCGACGGATTCGTTGAAAGCCTGGTTACCGGAGTCGCCGGGCACGCCGCGGAGCTCGACCGCCGCATCACGCAGCATGCCGAGCACTGGCGCCTGGAGCGCATGGCTCCCGTGGACCGCAACATCCTGCGCCTGGCGGTCTACGAGATGTCGCACATGGAAACGCCCCCGGCGGTGGTGATCGACGAAGCCCTGGAACTGGCCCGCCGCTATTCCAACGAAGAGTCCGTGCAGTTCGTCAACGGCGTGCTGGACGCCGTGCATCGCGACCTGGCGCGCGAACAGAGCGCCACCGCCCGTGACAGTGTCTGACCGCGTACTCAGCGCCGGATTTCTCGGCCTGATTTGCGCGGCCGCCCTCCACGCACAGGGCGGAGAATCCGTCCTGCTGGTGGTGAACCACGCCGATAACCTATCCCGGCGTATCGCGGATTATTACATCCCCAAGCGCGGCATCCCACTTAAAAACGTTTGCCGGCTGAACATCCCCGCGGCCACTGAGGAAATCTCCTGGGACGCTTACACCGAGCAGATCGAGCGCTCCGTTGCGCGCTGCCTGATCAAGGCCGGCCTGCGCGAGCAGGTGCTCTACATCGTCACCACCATGGGAGTTCCGTTGAAGGTCAACGGGAGCGGCGAGGGTCAGGTCACTGAAGCCTGCGCGGTGGATTCCGAGCTGGCGCTGCTTTACTCCAAGATGAAAGGCAAGCAGTTCCCGCGCGTCGGCGCGGTGCCCAACCCGTTCTACCGCCAGAAGGACCAGCCGTTCACACACGCCCGCTTTCCGATCTACCTGGTGACGCGCCTGGCCGGCTACGATTTCGAGGATGTGAAGGGCATCATCGACCGCTCACTGGCGGCCCGCAATCAAGGCAAATTCGTCTTCGATCTCAAATCGGGCGACGATGCTCCGGGCAATTCGTGGCTGCGCACAGCGGCGCTGAGTCTGCCCAGGGAGCGCGTGGTGATGGACGAATCCATTAAAGTTCTCACCGGCGAAAAAGACGTCATCGGCTACGCCGGCTGGGGCTCCAACGATCCCAACCGCCACCAGCGCAACCTGGGCTTCCACTGGCTGCCCGGCGCGCTGGCCACCGAATTCGTCTCGAGCGACGGGCGCACTTTCAAACGCCCGCCGCCGGACTGGACCATCAGCACCTGGAAGGAGCCGTCACGCTGGTTCGCCGGCTCGCCGCAAACCCTCACCGCCGATTACATTCACGAAGGCGCCACCGGCTGTTCCGGCCATGTCTACGAGCCATACCTGCAATACACGCCGCACCCCGAGCAGCTTTTCCCCGCCTACTTCGGCGGCCGCAATCTGGCCGAAAGCTACTACCTCGCCATCCCCGGCTTGAGCTGGCAGAACATCGTGATCGGCGATCCGCTGTGTAAACTGCGCTGACTACTCAAAGGTTACCGCGCCCACCGCCAGACCGTTCAGAGTCAGGGAACCCTTCACGGGTGCGGACACCGGCGCACCGCCGCCGGTGGTTTGATCCACGTATTCCCAAGTCCCCGCCTGCGGGAGCGTGATCGACATGGGCCGGTCCCGCTTGCTGATCAGCAGCACCTCGCGTTTGCCGGCGCTCGTGCGGTACGCCTGCGCGTAGATATACGGGCTGGCGATGGATGTTTCCATCAGGGTGTCGCCGGGGCCGAAATGCTTGTGCAGCAACTCCAGCACGCGGAAACGCGCGTTGGGAGCGCCGCTCGACCAATCCAACATGGTGACGCTGGGGAACTGCGTGGGGTACCCGACCAGTTGGGATTCGCCCGCCACGTCGACGCCCATCGCCGTCAGGTTGCCGAAGACGTACGCAAACGTGGCGCCGGCCAGGTTCCAGTAGGAATTCGGGATGGGCGCCGGCGCGCGGCCGGGCTCTCCCGGATCGCCGGGCAGAATCGCGCCGATTTCGTTGATCGTGGTGCGGGTGGCCGGCGACAGGCGCTGCCGGATCTGTTCGATGTAACGCACCGTGACCAGAAACCGGTCGGCCTGCGAGAAGAAGGTGTGCTGCTGGATTTCCGGCGTCTCGTCCGCCGCGGGCACCGCGTAGAAGTGATACGAGATCATGTCCAGCGGGATGCCGCGCTTGTGATTCTTCGGGTTCAGAAAATATTCGAACATGCGCGCATTCCTGCCGGGCTCGGCCAGCGCCAGCCCCACGAATTTCATTTGCGGCGCTACCTTCCGGATGGCCGCCACCACGGCATCGTAGCGCGCCGTATATTGTTCCGGCGTCATGTTGTGCTCGAAATCGACCTCGTTCAGGACTTCCCAATAGTCGATCTTGAAATGGTGGCCGGATTGGTGTTTCCGGCCAAGCTCGTCCGTGAATCCGCCGCGGGTGTACCAGCTCACCAGGCGCGCGTAATAATCGCCCAGCTCGCGCATGGAGGGATCGCGCAGCTCGGTCCCCGTGGTGTAATTCCAGACCGGCTGGTCGGGATTGTCGGGATACTTCACCGGCTCCGGAGTCTGGAACATCCAGGCGGGAATGGTGCTGAAGTTGAGCATTACCGAATGCCCTTGGGTGGCGTTCAGAAAATCCACGGTCATGGGGTCGATGAGGGAAAAATCCCAGTAGGTCTGCTGGCCATCCGGGGGGCTTAGTTCGGCGACGGCCAGCCTGGGATAGGGCAGCCAGGGCACATAGCGGATGTAGTCGGCGCCCAGGCGCTTCAATTCTTCATACACGCGGTCGTGAATCTGGGACCCGCGGCGCAGCGGCGGATTGACGACTACCTGTAAGGTCGGCACCGTCTTCGATTGATAGGTAGCCTTGTTCCAATCGATCTTGAGGGCGACCTGGTCGTCGGCGGACCAGGCGCAGGCGGTGGCCAGCCCAACCAGCAGGCCCATCCCGATGACGCGCTTCATGATGTAACAACAGTTTACTTCCGCGCGGGCAGCGGCCGGAACCTGCCATGCGGACCACTTCTGTCAGGCAATCAACGGGTCGACGTTGTGATTAGAATTTCGCCGTGTGGCTTCCCGGCTAGGGGTCTCGCAGGGGGCGTCGATGGATCGCAGCGGTAAATCGGTCCCTCAATTCGCTATCGAAACCCTCAAGAAATTCCCGCAGAGATTTCCTGGGTTGAGCACAGACCGAGACAGCCGACAAGAACATTGTGATCACCGCGGTTCTGGCCGTCAAGGTCAACCTTCGCATACAAATGCCTTACTTAGCGCCGAGAGCGGTCTCCACGTCCAGCGGCCGGCCATGGTATGCGGCGCCGCCGCGGCAACAGTCGCCTTCCGGAATCGGGCTGCCGTGCGGGCAGGTGCGCGGATGGCCCAGAAACGTGCAGATGCGGTCGGTCACTTCGGGGCTCAGGATGTGCTCGAACGTGCAGGCGTTCTTTTCGATAGACCCCTCGTCCCGGATCGCCAGCACGTCCATGAACAGCCGCTCCGCCAGGCGATGGCGGCGGATCACGCTGCGGGCGCGCTCCTCGCCGCGCGGCGTGAACGCGATCTCGCCGCCGTGGATCTCCACCAGCCCGATACGCGCCATCAACGCGCACACTTTTCGGTGCTGCGCGGCGGTGAAGTGCTCGGGCTCTTCGTGGAAGGTGGTTTCACGCGCCGCCCACAACTGCTCCAGCACCTCGTCGAAATCCTGATTCAGCTCCATGCTGAAATGCGTGGTCTCCACGATGCGCCCGTGCTCCAGATCGATGCGGATATCGGCGCAGCGGCCCACATGGTCGTCGTGCGTCACCATCAGGATGGTGCGCCCCTGCGCGTGCAGCGCGGTCAACAGATCGAGCACGATCTTCTCGTTGGCCGCATCCAGGTTGCCGGTGGGCTCATCGGCCAGGATGATCTTGGGATCGTTCACCAGCGCGCGCGCGATGGCTACGCGCTGCTGCTCCCCTCCGGAAAGCTGGGAGGGCAGGTGCCGTGCGCGATCGCCGAGGCCCACACGCTCCAGCGCGCGGCGAGCTTCCGCCTCGTCCGTCATGCTGTGGAAGTATTGCGCGAGCATCACGTTTTCGAGCGCCGTCAGGTGCGGGATCAGGTGGAACTGCTGGAATACGAAGCCCACCGTTTCCGCGCGAAAGCGGGCCAACTCGGCGCGCGTCAGTGTCGAAGTATCTACCCCATCGATGCGAACGGACCCCAGAGTTGCCTGGTCCAGACAGCCCAGGATGTTCAATAGAGTGGTCTTGCCGGAGCCCGAAGGACCCATGATGGCGATCCACTGGCCGGCTTCCACGGTGAAGCTGACCTGGTCGAGCGCCTTCACCGGCGCCGCTCCAGCGCCCTCGTACGCCTTGGTAACGTTCTCCAGTTCGACGAATGCCATCCGCTT
>DATGGM010000090.1:0-28326 GCA_035308525.1 Bryobacteraceae bacterium | reverse complement strand
CCGAACATGGAATTGAAGCCGGTGCTGGCGTTGTCGTAACCGGTGGTGAGCGACCATAGCGTGTTCATTCCCATGCAGGAATTCTCGTAGCCGGCCACCAGCCACGCACAGCTATCCGTTCCGTACCCGGAGTTCCGGTATCCGGTGGTGTTGATCCCCACGGAGTCGATGCCAAACGCCGCATTGTTATATCCGCTGGTGTTCTGGTACAGCGCCCGCAATCCGAAGGCGAAATTATCGTACCCCGTGGTGTTGTTGCCCAGCGCATTTTCGCCAACCGCCGTGTTGTAGCTGCCGGTCGTGTTAGCGGCCATGGCCATGCTGCCGATGGCCACGTTCTGGCCGCCCGTCGTGTTGGCTGCCAGAGCGTTCTGGCCGATGGCGATATTCTGGAAGCCGGTGGTATTAGCGGTCAGAGCCGAGTATCCGATTCCGACGTTGAAACTGGCCAGCCCGGAGCTGCCTCCGTTCGGCCCCATGAACTGATTGCCGGCGTTGGCTCCGAAAAACGCGTTGTAGCCGGCGGAGGCCGGGTCGGAATAAGCGCTCAGCACCGCCGCGGTCGAGCCTGTCCCAACGGAAAGAGTGGAAAAGGCGTTGGACCATAGGGAGCCGCCCGCGCCATCGCTGAAGAGCGCTTTTCCAGAGGCGCCGGCCGCTGGAGGCAGGCTGAATAACCCGTTGAAACCGGAGCTCGGAGCGCAGATACCCATGTCGTGCGCACCATTTGTATCCGCCAGGTGAAGACATCCCGCGGCGCTGCTGCCGGTGTTTGCGAAGACATTTCCGCCGGCGTTCAGATTGCCGCCCGCGGTCACGTCGCTGGTAGTCGTTAGTCCAACTAACGCCGCAGGCAACGTGGCGTTGTCAATAGTGGCAGCGGTTAGCGCCGTGGCGGGCAGATTCGCGGAAGGCAGCAGGCCGTTTGCGTCCAGCGGCGCGTACCCGTTCGGGACGTTTTTGTTCGCGGTGTTCTCCGGCATAAAGCCGAGCGTCATCGTCAAGTCTGAAGAAGCGGCGATGCTGGGCGCGCCGGTTCCTGTGGTGATCTTCAGGAGGCCTGTGGCCAAGCCGGGCAGGGAAACGCCGCTTAATTGATTCGCATTCACCTGGCCCGTGCCGGTATATCCCAGACTGCCGCTGACAAGCAGGGCGTTGGCGTTGGATCCGGCGCCGACGCTTCCGAACTGTACGCTGCCGCCGGAGCCGCCCGTATTTCCGCACAGGAAGCCGTGGGTCGTAGTGTTGTAGTTCAGATGGTTGCCGCCGGTATCGGGACACGCAGGAAGCGCTGTCCAGGCACCGGTGGCGGGTGCTGTGGTCACCATGGCCTGGTCGGATGCGCTGTTAGTTGGAACGCTGGTGCCACTGACAGTGGTAATAGCCGGCAGGTTAGCCGCGGGGACAAGGTTGTTTCCATCCAATGGCGCATAACCGTTGGCCGTGTTTTTATTCGCAGTGTTCTCTGGAGTGAAACCCAAGGCCGTCTGCACACCCGCGGTTTGACTGTAGGGGATAGTGGGCAAGTTGGTCAATGGAACCTGTGAGGATGAATTCAGAGGAGCATATCCGCTGGCGGCGCCCTTGTTCTGTGGGTTCTCAGGCGTAAAGCCGAGCGTGTCAGTCACATCTAAGGAAGTGGCTGCACTGGGTAAGCCTGTTCCGCTCGTGATCTTCAGAAGTCCCGTGGCCAAACTGGAAAGAGATACGCCGCTTAACTGGTTGGCATTCACCTGACCAGCGCCGGTGTAGCCCAGGCTCCCGCTGACCAGCAGCGCGCCGGAGTTAGTGCCGGGTTCCACGCTCCCGAAGATGACGCTGCCGACAGTGCCACCCGTGTTTCCGCACGAGAACCCGTGGTTCACGGTGCTGTAGTTCAGGTGATAGCCACCCGTATCCGCGCATGAGGGAAGGGTAGCCCAGGCCCCCACGGCCGGCGCGACCGTAACCACAGTCTGGTCGGATGCGGAGTTAGCAGGCACGCTGGTGCCGTTTAACCCCGCGCCCGAGGGCAGGTTCGCTGTCGGCACCAGCCCGTTAGCGTTCAACGGCGCATAGCCTCCGGCGATGCCTTTATTGCCTAAGTTCTCGGCGACATAACCAAGCTGGCTGATGGATGTCACGCAGGCGGTTGGCCACGCACCGGCGGCCTTAGGACCATACAGGCAATAACTGCTGGTGTTCAGATAATAGTCACCATCGGAGCCGGCCGTATTCGGCGGGGCGCCTGTGCCATACCAGATGGAAGCGCCTGCCGGGATGCCCGGCGGCGTTCCCCCACCCTGGACGATGACTTGCGCCGGCGCAACCAGAACAGTTAGCGCCCACAACAGTCCTGACAGAACGATACCTCGCATATAAGAATGTGTCTCCCTGAATTTCGACCGGATTACCGCTGGTACAGCAGGCCCGTAACCATGGCCGTGCCCGACACGCTGTCGACGGCCAGTGCAGTAGGGTCAAGCACGTTCGAGTCTCGTTCGTCTCCGACCACCGCCGACTGACCGGTCTGCAGCACGGCCACGACTCCAGCGCCCGTCGTTTTGTTCATTCCCTTCAGTCCGATAAAGACCATGTCGCTGGCATTCGCCGTCTTGAAGGCCTGGATAAGGACCTTGTTGCAGCGCAGGGGCAGTTCGGCTGGAGGCGGCACATTGGCCGTCAGACTGGTGTTGCTTGCAGTGACAAAACCGAGAGGAATTATCTGTGCCACGTGAATGCACTCCTTTTTCACCCACGAATGTATCAGCAGCGTCCTGCAATTCGGACTCACTCAAGGCAGCTTCCAGGCGGCATGCGCCCATGCAAGGCGGTAGCCTGCATAACTCACCGGAAACCGGCATCAAGTGTCAGAAGCTGACGGTTGGTTGTGCGATAAGTCATTGGTACGGAAACGGTTAGTGATGAGCCGCCAGGTTTCGCGAGGAGATCTTGGGGAGCACCGATCACTCTCGCAACGGCCGGCGGAAGACCAGGCGCCGCCGGCCGGCCAGAATTCTCCCAAAGGTTGTGACCGAGGCTGGCCAGAGTCTCCGTTTTGTCGGTGGCTGTACTTAAACGCACCAATTTCATGGCGGGTTCGCCGAGGGTGTACGCTTGGTTGGGGGGAACGTGTGCGACCCCCCAGCCGTCTGAATAGGTAGTCAAAGTCCGATGCCAGGACCGTCCTCCAGTCAGGAAATCGAGCTCGAATACGTCCCATTAACCACGCCTGAGTCGGAGCTGGTAGCTCTTCTGCGGCGTGTCATGGAAGGCATCCATCAGGAGGTCAGCGAAACCTTCGCCGCCGCGCCGCACAGAGGCGCGGAGACTGGCGGCATTCTGCTGGGCAGACGCGAGGGCGGCCGCATCATCGTGGATGACTTCGAGCCGGTTCCCTCGCAACACGATTTTGGACCGTCTTACCGTCTATCGGATGCCGATCGCGAGTCGCTGCGCGAAACTCTGGAGTGGTTTCGTGGCCAGGGGCGGACGGGCCTGTCTGTGCTGGGCTTTTATCGCAGCCACACGCTGCCGGATTTCGGGCTCGCACCGGAGGACGAAGACTTGATGCGAACGGACTTCGCGGAGGGCGAGGATCTGGTGTTGTTAGTCAGGCCCAGCTTGATGGGAATGAGCGCGGACGATTTCTTCATTCGCCGCGCTCGCCACGCCGCTCCGGCGCCGCCTCCCAAGTCCCCGGCGATGCTGTGGCCACCGCCTCGTCCCCGGATGGGTACCGAGCCGGAGCGCGCCCCCCGCAGGCGATGGGGCTGGTATATCGCCGCGACCGCGCTCGGGCTGGCAGGCGGCGCATTAGGCTATCTCTGGCTGCATCCCGAAACAGGCGCGGCGCGGATCGCCATAGCGGCGCCCAAGCCTCCGGCAGCTCCCGCGCCGTTCGGCAGCCCCCAGCCGGCCAGCGGTCCGGCGCCGTCCGCGCCGGATCTCGCCGGGATTCACGCGCTGCTGGACCGCTGGACGGGGGCCCTGAAGAAGGGCGATGTGCAGACGGCGGCCCAATGCTACGCCCCGGTTGTGAGCACCTATTTCACCCGGCACGATGTGACCCGCGAGGCCGTGCGGCTCAGCCTGCAGCAGTCCCGAAGCCGCTACGGACATCTGGACGTCTATCGGCTGGCCGGCCTCGGCATTACCCCGGTAAGCGATACCCGCGCGGTTGCGACATTTCACAAACGCTGGCAGACTTCGGGGCGCCGGAAGTGGTCGGGTGAAGAACTGGAGCGCATGACCCTGGTGCGGAATGATGGAGCATGGGAGATTTCTTCGGAGCAGACCGAACCCCTGCGATGATTCACCGGGCGACTTTCCCTTCCCGGTAAATCGTGACTCCGCGCTTCACCACGCATTGCACCAGGTTGACTCCGGTACGCCTGGGAATCTCGCGGTAGTCGGCGGTGTTCAACACGATCAGGTCGGCGGGCTTGCCGGCTTCGAGCGAGCCGGCGATATGCCCTAAGCCGATGGCGCACGCCGCATTGAAGGTGGCCGCGCAAATGGCTTCCGCCGGATGCATGCCCAAGTTCTCGCAGGCCAGCGCGACGATGGTTTGCATGTTGTAGGAGGAGTTGGTACGCGGATCGAAGCCGGTACCCAACGCCAGGGCCGCGCCGCCCTCGATGAGTCGCCGCGCAAACGAACCATAGTGAACCGTCGAGCCGGGCAGCAGGACCGCGATGGTGTTCGAACTGGCCAGCCTCTCTACATCATCTGCCCCGGCTTCCCTCAGTTGTTCTACGCTGATAGCCCCCATCCGCACGGCCAGCCCCACAGCCCGACTCGCTTGCCCCGGACCCGCGTGCACCTTGAGCTCGAAACCGAGGCGGCGCGCCGCTTCAAGATAGCTCCGGCATTGCTCAACGTCGGCGGTCCGTTCGTCGCAACGGACGCTCGCGAAACGGGCCAGTCCGCGGCGATGGATGGGCGTCAACACATCCGAGGGCTTCTCCACCGCGGAGGACGAGGCCACAAAAGTGGAGCCGATATCCACCGGCGCCCGATGCAGTCGTGCGTGCACGCGCAGTAGTTTCAGTCCCGTTCGCAAATCCGTCTCGGACCCCACCTCAGCACCCAGCGACGTGGTCCCATGCCGGACCATGCTATGGATGAATCGGCGGGTTTGCGATTCGAGGCGTTTGCCGGAGGAATTGCGCAGTGCGGCCGCGGCTTCGGGAACGCTCGCTTCATACGCGTCCAGGCCGCGAGCACCCCAAACCAACTGGGTATGACAATCCACGAAACCAGGCATGACCACGCATCCCGTGGCATCTATTTCCTGAGATCGGTGCGCCAGCGCCAGATTCTCCACCCGCCGGCTGGTTCCTACTTCGATTATCCGTCCGTCTTCGATCAGCAGCGCGCCGTCGCGGATGATGCCGAGTTCCTGAAGAGCCGAGCCGCGTCTGGGATCCCCGGCGCCGTGTAAGGTTAGCAATTGCCGCGCTCCCCGCACGAGCAGAGTTCCAGGCATTTGTCAATTCCATAGTTAGCACACAAGTTGCCGCCTGCCAGCCAGCCGGATGCGGTGGTCAGCGGGCTGATGGCATGCAGGTGATAGAAAACACGGACGGCCTCAACCCGGGTTCTATATTCTGTTCGCCCGTGACTGTTACGATGGCAGGATGCCGGCGATCCGCCCGATGAAGACGCTGGAGAGAGTCCTGTCCAAGGCGGGTCTTGGTTCCCGGACCGAGGCGCGGAGCTGGATCGGCGCGGGGCGCGTGGCGGTGAATGGCAAGGTCGTGCGCACGCCCGAACATTGGGTAGACTTCGCCCGCGACCGCGTCACCGTGGATGGCCAGCCGCTGCGGAGCGCCAGGAAGGTTTACCTGCTGCTCTACAAACCCAAGGGCTATATCACGACTTATACTGATCCGGAAGGCAGGCCAACCGTCTATGATCTCCTGAAAGGTGCGGGCGGCTGGCTGGCGCCTGTGGGCCGCCTCGATCTGGATACCACCGGTCTGCTGATCATGACCAACGACACGCAATTCGCAGAGCGCCTGACGAATCCGGATTACAAAGTGCCCAAGACTTATCAGGTCAAGTGCGCGGACTTATTGAGCGACGAACAGATCGCGCGTCTGCGTGCTGGCGTGGAGCTGAGTGACGGTCCCACCCGCGCCGCCGTGGTGGAACGGCTGCGCGATTCCGGAAAATATTCGCACCTGGAGATCACCATCTCGGAAGGCCGTAACCGGCAGGTCCGCCGCATGGTGGATGCCATCGGCAGCAAGGTGCTGAAACTGGTTCGGGTGGCCATGGGTCCGATCCGCATCGGCGATCTGCCTATCGGTAAGTGGCGGCATTTGACCGACGCGGAGGTGCGCGCCCTAAGGGACGGGCCCGGGTCTTCTCTTACGAACGCCGGAGTACGGCGTCGCGGGTAATCTCGGCCATGACGGCGGATTGGTTTTTTAGTCTGAGGCTGACAGCGTCGCCTTCTCGGCTTCGTCGGCCAGTTGATTCAGTGTCCTTGCCAGTCCGCGCGCTGCGGCCGGATCCACGTCCATCCACACGTCGAACTTGCCGCTCAGCTTGCCGCTTTCTTCTACCTGAAATTTGATCCGAACGCGCCTGCCCCAAAACCGGCTGTTGATCGCCAGTCCGGTGATCGAGCTGAGAACCAGGCAACGGCCCCAGCAGCGTGCCAGCGTGGGAATCGCGTCACGGAGCGCTTGCGGAAAATTCATGGTGTTTTGGGGGTGGAATCGCCACGATGGGTGGTGGGGGCGGGGGGGACCCCGCCGCGCCCGCTGGATGCCGCTTGATTTCATGAGGCCCTCTTTCGGAGGTTAGCTGCGCCACTTAGCTTATTGTGTCGACCAGGCCAACTCCCGGCAATTGCCGTCAGCTCACGACAGCAGCGCCACCCGCAGCTTCTCGAGCTGCCGCCGCGCGATATCGGCCCAGTTGCCGGAGCTATCCAGCTTCAAGTAAGCCTTCCAATGGTGGACCGCCCTCAGTGCGTCACCGCGCCGCTCGCACAGCAGCGCCAGGTTGAAATGGGCGTCCCCATAACGCGGGTTGATGCGCAGGGCAGCTTCGTAGCACTGCTGCGCCTTTACCAGGTCGCCGCGCTCGTCGTACAGGTTCCCCAGATTGAAATGCGCCAGCGGGTAGGCCGGATCCGCCTTCAGCGCGTGCGTATAGAACATCTCGGCCTCTTTGAACTCGCGCATGCGGTAATGGATGGTTCCCAGGTTCACCAGCGCGCCGGCGGCTTGGGGATTGAGCTCCACCGCGCGGACGTAAGCTTCCACGGCCTGCTCCACGGGCGCCCCGGTTTCTTCGAGCAACAAGCCCTTCTGGAACCAGGACTCGGATTCGCGTTCGCGCGGCGGCGGAGGCGGTTGTGGGGGAAGCGCCTGCACGCTCGCCAGCTCGGCCGTGTCGAAGTCGAAGAAGATTTGCCCGGTGAGCGCCTCCATCTTCTGGCCGGCGACGCGCACGGCGATATGGCGGCCATCGGAAAAAATCTTCAGTTCGGCCAGCGGGTCGCGCACTTCCGCCAGACGCCGCTTCAGGGACTCCAGGGCCCGGCCGATTTTGCTGAGCGGAATGTGTCGGGCGCGCAACTCCCCGATGGCGCGCAGGGCAATGAGGTCGCGGAACGAGTAATCCTCGGCGGCGGGCACCAGGCCCTTGCGTTCCCAGGTCTGCAATTGCTTCTCGGAAAGGTGCAGCATCCGGCGAACCTCGGCACGCTGATAGGGGTGCTGCGGTACGGTGGGAGCCACGGTGGAATTTTAACATGAGACTGCGGCTCAAGTCCGCTCCAAAAGTCTCGCGTGCTACACTCCGGGAATGAGGCGGTGCGCACTCCGGCCTGCCGCGGCCCTCCTGTGGTTCCTCTCCAGCGCAGCCGCCAGCGACGCGCCACGCTGGCTGAAGATCAGCTCTCCCAACTTCGAGTTATACACTACCGCCGGCGAACGCGGCGGGCGCGACGTGGCGCAGTATCTGGAGCGGGTCCGCGGCTTCTTTCTGGAAGCCATGGGATTGGGCCTGAAATCCGGCCCGCCGGTTTGCATCGTCGTGTTCCGCTCGGACAAAGAGTACGCGCCCTACGCTCCCAATGAGGTCGCCTCCGCGTTCTATTTGGGGACCGATGACCGCGACTACATCATCATGAAGAGCGCCTCCGGCGAGCATTACCCGAGGCTGGTGCACGAGTATACGCACCTGCTGGTGAAGCATTCCGGCGTCGCTGTGCCTGTGTGGTTCAACGAAGGGCTGGCGGAATTCTATTCCAACCTGAAGCCGCTGGCCGGCAAAATCCAGGTCGGCGACATCATCATGCCGCACTATATGTTGTTGCGCCAGTCGAAGTGGATCGATCTGCGCGACCTCCTGGCGGCCGAGCATGGCTCGCCGCTCTACAACGCGAAGAGCCACGCCGGTCTGTTCTACGCCGAGAGCTGGGCGCTGGTGCACATGCTGTATCTGGGCAAGGATTACCGGCCCAAACTGACGGAGTTGCTGGCCGGCATCAAGGCCGGCGCCAGTATGCCGGACACCTTCCGGAAAGCGTACGGCAAGTCCGTGGAAGAAGTGCAGAGCGACCTGCGGGCTTACATGGGCGGTGAGCGGTTCAATGCGTCCCTCTTCGACACGAAGATGGCGGCGGCCGCCGGCCGGCCCGACACAGCGGACTCGACACCTCTGGAAACCGGCCTGGTGCTGGCGGAGATCCTCGTGCATCTGCCAGGCAAGGCCAGTGACGCGCGCGAAATGTATAACCGGCTGGCGCGCGACAATCCGAAGGACTGGCGCATCGAGCAAGGGTTGGCCCGGCTGAGCTGGCGGGAAAACAAGGCCGGCGAGGCCATGGAACATTATGCGCGCGCGTCGGCTCTGGGCAGTACGGACGCCCGAATGTATCTGGATTACGGCCGCTTGTTGCGCCTCCGTCAGAAGGATGCGGAAGCCGTAGCGGAGCTGAAACGGGCGACGGAGCTGGATCCCGACTATCAGGAAGCGCGCGTGGAATTGGGCCTGGCTTACGTGGTGAACCAGCAGTACGCCGACGCCCTGACCGAGTTCCAACGTGTGAAGCGCCTCCCGCCCGAACAGGCTTTTGGATACTTCCACGCCATGGCATACGCGTATTACCGCCTCGAATCGCAGAACCGACGGTAAAGCCGCCGCCACCGCCTGCCGGAAGTACGCCAAGACTCCCGAGCAGGTCGACCGGCTGGACCAACTGGTCGTGGCATTGAACTACGAGCCACAAGTCACCGTCGTCCGCCAGCAAGCTGCGCCACCGCAGCGCGCCACCGATCCTGCGCCGGAGCCCAAGCAATTGCAGCGGCGCGCGGAGTGGCCGGCCGCGGAAGGTACGCTGCAGCAAATCGATTGTGTGGGGAAAACCATCCGGATGCGGATCGCCGTGGGTGCCCGGACCCTGACGTTCGCCATCAGCGACCCCGGCGCTGTCATCATCAAGAATCACGGCGTCATGGATTTCACCTGCGGGCCGCAAAAACCGCGCAGTATTCGGGTGGAATACGAGCCGACCTCGCCAGGAAAGCCCGGCGTGATTCGCACCATCGAGTTCCCGTAGGCGGGCCTCCCAAGGAGTTTGCTGTACACTCGAAGTGCTATGCTGCGCAGCCGTCGGGCGTTGTGGTTGAGCATTCTGGTTTTTCCGCCGTTGGGGCTGGTTCTCCTCTTCATGCGCCGCGGAATGCGTCCGCTCGCGCGCATTGCAGCCGTGTTGGGAATCTGCCTGGTGGCAATAGCTGAGCTGTTCCTGGTCTACGGCATGCACCTGGAATGGGATGGCGCGCTCAAGGTGTACGGAATATCCTTTGAGCGGCGATCCCACCGGGAAGCCCGGCTGGAAGAGAACCGCGCACGGCAGCGGGCCGCGGATCCAGTCCCCGTCGTGTCACCACCGGTTGCCGCGGCGCCCGCCGCGCCAGCCCCCGAGCGAGCTCCCGCGCCAAAACCGGTCCAGCCGTCCTATTGGACTGACTTTCGTGGTCCGAACCGCGCGGGCGTTTACACCGAGACGGAAATCGAGACCAGCTGGCCGGCCGCTGGGCTGCCGCAACTGTGGAAACAGCCCGTGGGCGGCGGCTATGCGTCCTTCACCGTGGCTGAAGGGATCGCCTTCACCATCGAGCAGCGCCGCGACCGGGAGGCCATCACGGCTTACGACGTGGAAACCGGGCGCGAATTGTGGGCGTTTACTTACCCTGCACTCTTCGACGAGATCATGGGAGGCGCGGGGCCGCGCGCCACGCCGGTGTATCACGACGGTCTGCTGTATTCGCTGGGCGCCAACGGCGATTTCTACTGCCTCTCGGCCAAGTCGGGCAAACCGAAATGGTCGAAGAACATTCTGACTGACAACGGAGCGGAGAACGCGCGCTGGGCCATGGCGGGATCGCCGTTGATTGTGGACAATACGGTGATCGTAACGCCCGGCGGCCCGCACGATAAGAGCATGGTGGCTTACGACCGCCTGACCGGCGCACCGGCCTGGCATGCGCTGAACGATCAGGTCGGCTACACCTCGCCTATCCTGGCCACCCTGGCCGGCCGCCGGCAGATTGTCTGGATCAGCGGACAGCGTGCCGTGGGCGTCGTGCCGGAAAATGGCGACCTGCTCTGGGAGTACCCATTCCCCGCGCAGATGGACATGAACTGTTCGCAGCCCGTGATGGTGGACGACACGCACGTGCTGCTGTCATCGAGCCCCGGGCCGGGCGCCGCGCTGCTGGAGATCGCGCGCACCGGAGACACCTGTGCGGCGCGCCCCGTCTGGCAGAACAACCGCATGCGGAACAAATTCAACTCGTCGGTTCTTTACCAGGGATACATCTACGGCTTCGACGATACGATCCTGGCGTGCATCGACGCCCAGACGGGCGATCTGAAATGGAAGGGCGGGCGCTACGGCTACGGACAACTGCTGCTGGCCGGCGGCTACCTGGTCGTGCTGACGGAACAGGGCGACGTAGTGCTGGTGCGCGCCACGCCGGAGAGCCATCAGGAGCTGGCGCGCTTCCCCGCGATCGAGGGCCGCACCTGGAACATTCCCGCCATCGATAACGGCCTGTTGCTGGTGCGCAATTCCAACGAGATGGCGTGCTTCCGGTTGGGCAGACCGCATGGAAAGTCCGACTGACGCCGGCGCACGCCGCTTCCGCTGGTACGTCTGCGGTCTCCTGTTTTTCGCCACCACCATCAATTACGTCGACCGCCAGGTCTTGGGGCTTCTCAAACCCGCGCTCGAAAAAGAATTCGGCTGGCGCGAAGCCGATTACGGCTGGATCGTCTTTGCGTTTCAACTGGCCTATGCAATAACTATGCCGGCCGCGGGCCGCTTGATCGATTGGGCCGGGGCGCGCCTTGGCTATGCCGTCGCGGTGGCCGCCTGGAGCTTGTCGGCCATGGGGCATGCGCTGGCGCGCAGTGCCTTCGGCTTCGGAGTCGCCCGGTTCGCGCTAGGTCTCAGCGAATCGGCTAATTTTCCAGCCGCTATCACCACGGTCGCTGAGTGGTTCCCGCAGCGCGAGCGCGCGCTGGCCACCGGCTTCTTCAACAGCGGCGCGAATATTGGAGCCATCGTCGCGCCGCTGGTGGTGCCCTTTCTGGCGCTGCACTACGGTTGGCGATCGGCTTTCATTGCCACCGGCGCGTCCGGCTTCGCCTGGGTGCTGCTCTGGTTGGGATCCGTTCGCCGCAGCCACGAGCGGAATCGTCTCGCGCGCGAGACGGCCATAGCCGTTTCCGTGCCGCTTGGCGATCTGTTGGCGAGCCGTTCCGCATGGGCATTCATTCTCGGCAAGTTACTCACGGACCCGGCATGGTGGTTTTACCTCTTCTGGCTGCCCGGATTTCTGAATCGCGTGTACGGGCTGGATCTGGCCCATCTGGGATTGCCCATCATGGTGGTCTATCAGGCCTCCACTGTTGGATCGATCGGCGGCGGTTGGATCTCCGCCGCTCTCTTGAAGCGCGGCTGGGAGCCGCGCCGCGCGCGCGAAACCGCCATGTTGGTTTGCGCCGTGGCCGTCACGTCCGTCGTTTTCGTGGGCGCCGCGCGCGGCAACATGTGGCTGGCAGTCGCCCTGGTCGGCGTGGCCACCGCTGCCCACCAGGGCTTCTCCGCCAACTTATTTACGCTGGCTACCGATTTATTCCCGCGCGGGGCGGTGGGCTCCGTGGTCGGCCTGGGAGGATTCGCCGGAGCCGCCGGCGGCATGCTGATCGCACCGATGGTGGGCTACTGGCTGGACTGGTCTCACGGCGCCTATGCGCCGCTGTTCGTGATCGCCGGATCGGTCTATCTCGCGGCGTTAGGGTTGATTCACTGGTTGAGCCCCAGGTAACGCTCGGCATTCTGATAACAGATGTCGCGGATCATGGGACCCACTAAATCGTCCTGATCGGGGATTAAGCCGTCCTCCATATCCCTGCCGATCAGGTTGCACAAAACCCGCCGGAAATACTCATGCCGCGGATAGGACATGAATGAGCGCGAATCGGTCAGCATCCCGATGAAGCGGGAGAGCAACCCGGTATTGGACAGCGCGTTCAGTTGCCATTCCATACCCTCTTTCTGATCAAGAAACCACCAGCCGCTCCCGAACTGGATCTTGCCGGGTGTCCGTCCATCCTGGAAATTGCCGATCATGGTAGCGAATGCGTAGTCGTCAACCGGATTGACGTTGTAGATGATCATTTTGGGCAGGGCGTTCTCTTGCTCCAGGCGGTCCAGATACGCGCCCAACGCCGCGGCCTGTGGCCAGTCGCCAACCGAATCGAAGCCCGTATCCGGTCCGTTCTCGCGCACGCGGCGCGTATTGGCGCTCCGATAAGCGCCTAGATGAAGCTGCTTGGTCCAGCCCTTCTCCGCATCAAGCTGCCCGAAAAACAGCATCATGTATGAAGCGAAGCGAGCGTGGTCTCCGGGGGCTGCCGCCTGCCCGGCGCGCGCCCGGTCGAATACGACGGCGGCTTCCGGCTCGCGGCAGAAATCCGCATAGCAGTGATTCAGCCCGTGGTCCGAAAGCCGCGCGCCCAATGCGTGAAAGGCGTCGTGCCGCCGCTGCAGCGCTTCGCGGAAATCCCGCAGGCAGCCGATATCCACGTTGCTGGCGGCCGCCAGTTGCTCGACCCAGGGATTAAAAACCTCCGGCTGGTCGACTTTCAATGCCTTGTCCGGGCGAAATGCCGGATAAACCCGCGTGGCCAGACCCGACGGGCGAATCGCCCGGTGACAAGCCAGGTCATCGGCCGGATCGTCCGTCGTGCACAGAGCCGTCACGTGGAAGCGCTGCAGGATTCCGTGCGCCCGCATCTCCGGAGTCGCCAGCAGCGCGTTCGCCCGCGCCCAGATTCGCGGCGCGCTCTGTTCATCCAGTAATTCGTCGATCCCGAAGTAGCGCTTCAACTCCAGATGGGTCCAGTGGAACAGCGGATTGCGGAGCGTGTGCGGCACGGTTCCGGCCCACGCCCGGAACTTCTCAAACGGACCGGCGCCGCCGGTGCAATACTGCTCCGCGACGCCATTGGCCCGCATGGCGCGCCATTTGTAGTGATCGCCCTCCAGCCAGATCTCCGCCAGGTTCCCGAATTGCCGGTTCTCGGCGATGTCCCGCGGCGAAAGATGGCAATGATAATCCAGAATCGGCTGGTCTTCCGCGAACGTGTGAAACAGCCGCTTGGCCGCCTGGTTGTTCAGCAGGAAATCTTCAGTGATAAAAGCCATGGGCGACAGGCTCCAAGCCACAAGCATACTGCAAGGCCGTCCCGTCACGTTACATTGATAGGAGTGAAAACCGCCAAGCTATCACTGGCCTGCCCGGTCTGCCAATCGCGGGAGGTGTTTTATAGCTGCACGCCCAACTGCTGCTTCAATCACGTCTGCAGCGAATGTGGCGCCACCTTCGAGCCGGTTACTAAGCTCGCCGGAGGCCGGCAGTCTTCCATCGAACCGCCCGACCCGCTGCCGGAAGCCGCGGACCCCACCGTCGCCTGCATCAAGTGCGACTCCACCGCCGTCTACGTGCTGCCCGGCGGCAAGCTGGTATGCGGCAAATGTGGGTTATTGCTGGAGCTGGAAATCACCGAGATCGCGCCCAGCTGATCACTCGGCCTTCGGGTGATGGATGCGGGCGCAAGCCGTCTCCGCTCCCGTGGGATCCATGGCCGTGTTGCCCTCCTCGATGTGCTGGATGCGGCCGTCTTTATCGATCACGAACGTGGCCCGATTGGCGAACCCCCGGTCGGCGAACAGCACGCCGTAATCCGTCGAGACCTGCCGTTTGGAGAAGTCGCTGAGCAGCGGAAACGTGAGCTTCAGTTTGTCCGCGAATTCCTTTTGGGAGGGAATGTTGTCTGTGCTAATGCCAAAAACCTGGGTCTCTACACCTTCAAAGTGGGCGATACCAGCCTGGTACGCCAGCATTTCCTTCGTTCAACCACCGGTGAACGCCGCCGGGAAAAAGGCCAGCACCACGGCGGATTTGCCCCGGAAATCCGACAATTTTACGGGCTTTCCACTGGTGGAAGGCAGGGTGAAATCGGGCGCCATGTCCCCGACTTTCAAGCTGGTCTTGGGTGGCGATTGCTGAGCCGCCGCCCCGCCGGCTGCCGCCGCGCACATCATCACTACAGACAGTATCCTCACTCGTTCCTCCCCCATTGCCAAGCGTAGCACCGAAAAGAGCCGTCTCCACGTGTTGACCCGGCTCTTTACAATTATTAAAGGACTTGCACTTTTGCACACGATTGCGCTAGCCTGAAGTTGAACGTGGATTGATTTAGGGCCTGTTCGGCTAGGCCTGTCTAATTGCAACCACGAAAAAAAGTGCTAAAGGTGAGTCGGTCTGTTCGAAATTCTTGACCCTGGGAGCCTTTGGCCCCAGGGTTTTTTCGTGTGGGCCGATCCGCTGGATGCTGGAGGGTTCATGAGCGTCTGGTCAACGGCAGTTTCGCCTGAGGTTCCCCTGGTCGGAGCCGAGGGAGACTTAGTTTCTGTGTCGGTCTTAGTCGAGCCGCCCCGTCTGGAAGCGCTCCTCGACGCGCTGGCGCATCTGGAATTTCCCCTTAACCCGCAGATTTACCACAATGGCGGCCCCACCGGTCTGCCGGCCACCACCGTGGTGGAGTTCCCGGCTTATGCCAATTGGCTGCCGGAAATTCGCCGCCTCCTGGAAGCCTCGGGCTTTCCGGCCGGATCCGTGGAGACTGCGGGAATGCTGGATTCCATCCACGCCGGACATGCGGCGGCTGCCAGCTAGCCCGCAAAAGGCGCCAGATCACTGTAAGTTGAACGGTACGTGACGCTCGCGGTTGAGCTGCGTGCTGCGGGCCCGGTCCACGGACGTCAACGAAGCATGCTGCTCGTTGTGTTCGTCATCCATGAAGTACAGCGTGCCGTCCGACACCCAATAGGCCGAGGCAGTCTTGACGCTGCTGTCCCGGAAGGCAAGCTGGAACAGCACCGGAGCGCTCTCCGGTTCGGTTGCGGCGGGTTGTTCCAGTGGGCCGTATTCGTGAATCACCGGGGTAACCGGTTGCGCCATGTACGACGCCCGCGCCGCGGGGTAGACTATCGGGCCATTGGAGAAGTTCGGCGCCGGGGCGGGGTTGTCACTGGTATCGTAAGACCCGTAATACGGTTCGTAATCCCCATACCCGTCGTACAATCCTCCGTACCCGTACAAACCATACCCGTACCGGCCCGGATTACGGCGGCCGTAAGCCCATACCCCCGCCGGATGCCGGCCGGCGCGACCGCCCGCGATAACCCCTCCTCCTGCATGGCCGCCGCCTCCGCCTTTCCCACCGCTTCCGCGCGTTTGTGAAAAAGCGCCTGGCGCCATCAGACAGCAGCAAAGAACCAACAGCAACGGAGGTCTCATAAACACTCTCCTGTTAGGAGCTTATCGCTAATACAGATGCGCGGCAAGACGGGTAAGTTCCACTCGGTCTACAGCACTTCGGGCAGGATGAGATCGGCTTTATCGAGGTACTTCTGAAGCAGGACAGTGGCTTCCATTTCTCCGATATGCCGCGCAATGGAGATCTCGGCCACCAGCATGTGCCGCGCGCGATCCAACATCTTTTTTTCCCGGAAGGACAGTAGCTTGGCCTTCTGCAGCTCCAGCAGGCTCTTCAGAACCTCCGCCGCCTGCAGCAGGCTTCCGCTCAGCATTTTCTCGGAATTGGTCTTGAACCGTACCTTCCAATCGCCGCTCGAATAGCAATGGCCGTTAGACAGGTAGGCAAGAATCCGGCATATCTCGGTGTTCTTGGTGATCGGCCGTAAGCCGATGTTGGCCACCTTGGAGAACGGCACGGTGACCGTGATGCTTCCGTAAACCATGCGCAGCAGGTAACACTTCTCAAACTGGTTACCCAGCGCCCAGGCCCGGATATTCTCAATCGTCCCAACGCCTTGGTTGGGATAAACTACCTTCTCACCGATCTGAAAGGTCATTACGGGGTCCCCTCAAAAACCGCCGTTCCCCTCGTTCTTGGTGCAGGTCGAAAAACGCGAAACTAGAATGGTAAACCCGGAGGGGACACAAGTCAACTCAGTAAAATGCGGGAATTTGAGCTACGCCAGAAGGGCGCGGATGAACTTCAGGTTGCGGGTCATATCGCGTTCCACGGACTTGGACGGGCAATCTGTCTCCAGGTTGGCGAAACCCTGAAAACCAATATCCGTAATCGCCTTCATGACGGCAGGGAAATCGATTGAACCCTCGCCCAGATAATGGGGGTTATCCTTGAGATGCATCTGGCAAATGCGCGCCGCGCCCAGCCAGCGGATCTCCTTCACTACTTCGAAGCCGCCGCCGGTGGAGTTGCCGACATCGTAGTAAACCTTGACTGCCGGCGACCCCGCCCGCTCCATGATGCGCACGTTGTCCTCGGCCGATATGGTGTCTTCCAGTCCCAGCTTCACGCCGGCCTTTTCGGCGGCGGGCGCCAGTTCCTTCAGACAGTCGCCTACGTAGTCCATTTCCGCGTGGTTCATCAGCGACGCCTTGCCGAAGAACGGCAGCAGCACCACGTCGGCCTTCAGATTGGCCGTGATCGGTATGCTGTCCGCGACCCACTTCTGGGCGCGCTTGTTGTCTTTCAGATGGTCCACGTGCAGGATGTCCAGGCAGGTACCCGATAAGGCGATTCCGTGCTCCTTCGCGGCCGCCATGTATTGCGCCTGAATGGAATCATCGTCGAGTGGAAGCTTGTCCGAGGCGGGCCTCCGTCCCAGGCTCACTTGCACTCCATCAAAGCCGAGCTTGGCAGCCAGGGCTACCGCGTCAACTTTTCCTGTTAGATCCAGGTTCCAGTCCGTGACGCCGATTTGCGGCCCCCGGCCGCGGGCTCCCGCCGCGCGCAGGACAGCGCCGCCGGCCAGCAGCTTCTCCAGCAGGGATCTTCGGGTCATCAAATCAGTCGCCGGCGCTCGCGGCGGCCGCGCGCTTCACGGCGGGGACAGCCTCGCTTTGACGCTCCGCCAGCAAAAGGCGGCGCAGTGTTCGCAGATCGTTCAGTATCCGGCGGCTGGTGGTGATGTGGAGGCCTAGCTTCGCCAGGTTGTAGCTGACCAGTTGCAGCGCTTCCTTGCGCCGCTCGGCATTTTCCGCGAGAGCGACTGCGATGTCCGCATCTACCTCTTTGCGGGCCTCTTCGATGGCTTCGGCGAGAAGCAAGACGTATTCTTGCGAACCCTCGATGCTGTCAAACGGCGTTTCCGGATCGTAGCTCACGTACTCCTCCCAGGGGGTTACACCTTGCTCGGAATGCCCTTTCACGTCCCTCCATTCTCGCACAAAAGCCCGCGCGTAACAGCCCTTAATGGGGACCGTATGTACTATAGCGAACCGGCTACTTGCGGGCGCCGCGCTGCGGGTTTTTCAGGTTGGTCTGGCGCCGTTTGGCCTTGGTACGCTTGGGCTTACTGATATTGAACGTGCCGCTGCCCAGGTATTCGGCTTTGTAGGTTTTGTCTTCTGCCAATCGGATCTCCTAGAAAAGTGGTCTCCCTATTCTAGCAGACCCGCCCCTCACGCTAGCCCAGCCATCTCTCCTTGCACCCCCCGGCGCCGTGTGACATACTGCGGTGTCTGGAGCCCACTCCCATGCCCGCCGCCTCCCCGTCCCGGCGTAGCTTTTCCAAGATCCTGGCCGCTGCCCCCTTCATCCTGCGCGCCCAGGCGCCGCCCCTTCGCGCGCGCATCAAGATCGACACCGAGCGCGTGATCGGCGATATTGACCCCAAAATCTACGGCAACTTCATCGAACACCTGGGCCGCTGCATCGAAGGTGGAGTGTTCCAGGAGGGCTCGCCCCTCTCCGACTCAAACGGCTTCCGCCGCGACGTGCTGGACGCCGCCAAGAAGCTGAACGTCACCATTCTGCGCTGGCCCGGCGGCAACTTCTCGTCGAACTACAACTGGACGGACGGCATCGGCCCCCGCGACCAGCGTCCGCGCCGCCTCGAAATGGCCTGGGGCACCGTCGAAGACAACCGCTTCGGCACCCACGAATTCATGGAGTACGCCCAAAAGCTCGGCGCCCAGCCGTATTTCTGCACCAACCTCGGGACGGGCTCCTGGAACCAGGCCCAGCAATGGGTCGAATACTGCAACTCGGCCGAAGACACCGCCATGACCCGCCTGCGTAAGCAGAACGGCCGGGAGCAACCCTGGAAAGTGACCTATTGGAGCCTGGGAAACGAAATGGACGGCCCCTGGCAAATGGGCCATCGCTCGGCCGAGGATTATGGCAAGTTCGCCCTGGAAGCCGCCAAGCTGATGAAGTGGACCGACCCGAACATCAAGCTGGTGGCCGCCGGATCTTCCAATTACGGCGCATCGGCCGACTGGACGGGCTGGAATCGCACGGTCCTCGAGCATCTGAAGCATCACGTCGATTACCTTTCCCTCCATCTCTACGTGGGCAATCGCAGTAACAACTTTGGCGAATTCGTGGCCAGCTCGGTGGAACTCGACAGCCGCATCAAGACCGCGGAGGGTATCATCGACGCGGCGCTCTCCAGCGAGCCGGCCAGCCGCCGCATATACATCGCGTGGGACGAATGGAATGTCTGGTACCGCGCGCGCGGCGATGGGAAGGAAATGGGCCGCCGCATCCTGGAAGAGCGATACAACCTCGAAGACGCCCTGGTGGTAGCGACTTTTCTAAACTCCTTCGTCAACCACGCGCACATCGTCAAGATCGCCAACATGGCGCAACTGGTGAACGTGATCGCGCCCATCTTCGCCGGCGACAAAGGTCTGTTTCTGCAGACGATTTACCATCCGCTCCAGCTGTTCGCGAATCACTCCAAAGGCAAATCGCTGGAGCTGTTCGTCGACAGTCCGAAGTACGACAGCAAGCGCTTCGGGGATGTGCGGTATCTGGATACCTCGGCGGCATATGACGATGGCGCGGTGGTAATCAACGTGGTCAACCGCCATCCCGACCAGGCCATTCCAGCCGAGATCGAGGCCCAGGACAAGAAATTCTCCGGCGCCGTCGAAGTCTGGGAAGTCAACGGCCCCGATATCAAGGCGGAAAACGACTTCGATTCCACCAAGGTGCGCGCCGTCAGCCGCTCTGCCTCCGCCCAGGGCGACCGCTTCAACTACAGCTTCCCCCCGCATTCCTACACTATGTTGAAAGCGAGGCTGGCATGAGCCCACGCTATCGGTTTTCGTTGTTAATTCCCGCTTTAGTGGTGACTATGAGCTGTTCATCGAATCAGGGAGCGCGCGAGTTCGGCAAGTTGCCATCCGGCGAAACGGTCGAACTGTATACGCTCAAGAACCCCAAGGGCGTTGCGGCCGGCATCTCGACCTACGGCGCCGTGGTAGTCTCTCTCAAAGTCCCCGACCGCGCCGGCGCGTTGGGCGACGTGGTCCTCGGCTTCGATGACTTCAATGGCTACCTCACGCCGCCGCCTTATTTCGGCGCCGTTGTCGGGCGCTACGGCAACCGGATCGCGCATGCGCAGTTCGTGTTGGATGGCGTGACGTATCACCTGGCCAAGAATGATGGCGATAACACTCTGCACGGGGGCAAACGTGGCTTCGACAAAGTCATTTGGAAAGCTAAACCCAACGGCGGGCAGTCTCTCGAGCTGACTTATCTGAGTAAGGACGGCGAGGAAGGCTACCCGGGTAACCTGTCGGTTACCGTAGTTTACACGCTTACGGACGACAACGAGCTCCTGATCGACTACAGCGCCACCACCGATAAAGACACCGTCCTCAACCTGACGAATCATTCTTACTTCAACCTGGCGGGCCAGGGCGAAGGCGATATTCTGGGTCACCGTTTGGCGATCAAAGCCGGCAGGTTCACGCCGGTGGACGAGGGACTCATCCCTACCGGCGAACTCCGCAGCGTAGAAGGCACGCCCCTCGACTTCCGGCAGTCGCACGCCATCGGTGAGCGCATCGATTCAACCGACGAGCAGATCGTGCTGGGCCGCGGCTACGACCACAGCTTCGTGCTGGATCGTACCGGAGACGGCCTGTCGCTGGCGGCGCGCGTGGCCGATCCAAAATCCGGCCGCGTCATGGAAGTGCTCACCACCCAGCCCGCCGTGCAGTTCTACACCGGCAATTTCCTGGACGGCACCATTCATGGCAAAGGCGGAAAGGTCTACGGACGGCGCTCGGCCCTCTGTCTCGAAACGCAGCACTACCCGGATTCGCCCAATCACCCGGATTTTCCAACCACCGAGCTAAAGCCCGGCCAGCAGTATCACACCACCACCGTTTACCGTTTCTCTACCGGCTCGTAGCCGCTATTTCTGCCCGTAATAAGCGCCCGCCCCGTGCTTCCGTGTGAAGTGCTTATCCAAATGCGCCGGATGCAGTTCCTCCGCCGCATCCGCCAGCGTAACGCTGTAGTAGGCCATCTCCGCGACATACTCCAGGATCACCGCGTTGTGCGCCGCGTCCGCCGCCGAGGGTCCCCAGCAGAACGGGCCGTGCCCCGCCACCAGCACCGCGGGCACCTCCATCGCATCCCGCCCGGAAAACCGCCGGACGATGACTGCCCCTGTATTTGCCTCGTATGCGGATTCGATCTCCACGGGTTCCATCGCCTCCGTCACCGGCACCTGGCCGCGAAAATAATCCGCGTGCGTCGTGCCCAGGCACGGGATCGGCCGCCGCGCCTGCGCCCACGCGGTCGCAAACCGCGAGTGCGTGTGCACCACTCCGCCGATCGCCGGGAACGCCCGGTACAGAGCCAGATGCGTGTCCAGGTCGGACGACGGCCGCAGGGTTCCTTCCACGATGCGGCCCTCCAGATCCGTGATCACGAGGTGCGCCGCCCGCATCGCATCGTATGGCACGCCGCTGGGCTTGATCGCCACCAGCCCGTCCGCTCGCGAAATTCCGCTGGCGTTGCCGAATGTATAGATCACCAGCCCCGCCCGCACCAATTCCAGGTTGGCGTCCAGCACCTGCTTGCGCAGCTCATCCAGCATGGCTCAGCTCCCGTCCACGCCGCACCCGCGCGGCCAGCCCGCGCAGCGCTGGCAGCACATCCCCGATAGCCACCGCTTCCGATCCCGGATCGCCCAGCGCAAAATACAACCGCCGGTAAAGTCCGAACAGCTCCTCGTACGTCGCCATCTCCCGTGCGTCCGGCTCGATGCGGCGATAGCGCGGGCAAAGCGCCTGTTGAGCTTCCTCGATGCTGGGGAACGCCCCGGCCGCCATGAACGCCATGATGGCCGATCCCAGGCTGGTGACATCCCCCTCCGGTACCAGCACCGGCTTATTCAGCACGTTGGCATACACCCGGTTCAGTGTTTCGTTCTTTTGCGGGATGCCGCCCCCGTTGATTACCCGCCGGATCGCCACGCCATGCGCGGACATGCGCTCGAAGATCACGCGCGTGTGGAATGCGGTGCCTTCGATAGCCGCGAATAGCTCGTCCGGCGCGGTGTGCGTCAGGTTCCAGCCGAGCGTCACTCCGCCCAGTTCCGCGTTCACCAGTACTGTGCGGTCGCCGTTATCCCAAGTGAGCCGCAACAGCCCGGTCTGCCCGCCGCGATAATCCTCCAGGCCTTGCGAGAGGGCGGCCACCGTAGCGCCTGCGCGCCGCGCGATAGCCTCGAAGATGTCGCCCGTGGCCGACAGGCCTGCTTCGATGCCGGAATACCGCGGGTGAATGGATCCCTGCACCACGCCGCACACGCCGGGAATCAGGTCCACCTGCTTCGCGATGGCCATGATGCATGTGGACGTGCCCACCACATTCACCACATCGCCTTCCCGCACGCCCGCCCCGAGCGCGTCCCAGTGCGCATCGAACGCCCCCACCGGAATCGGAATGCCCGCCCGCAGTCCCAGCTTCGCGGCCCATTCCTCCGACAGGTGGCCGGCCGTCAGGTCCGACGTGGCATAGCGGCCATCCAGCTTGTCCCGCACCCCCGCCAGCAGCGGGTCCACCTTCCTGAGAAATTCCTCGGACGGTAACCCGCCGAGCTGCGCGTTCCACATCCATTTGTGACCCATCGCACAGATGCTGCGCGGCGCCTGCCGCGGATCGGTGATGCCGCACAACACCGCCGCCACCATGTCGCAATGCTCCATCGCCGTGACCATGGCCGCCCGCTTGCCGGGATTATGCCGCAGCCAGTGCAGCAGCTTTGAGAACCCCCATTCGGACGAGTACACGCCGCCACACCATTCGAGCGCTTCCAGCTTTTCGCGCCGCCCCGCCGCCGTAATCTCCGCGGCTTCGCCCTTGGCGCGATGGTCGCACCAGAGGTAATAATCGTCGAGCGGCGTCAAGCCTTCACCCACTGGAATCACGCTCGAACCGGTGGTATCGAGCGCCAACGCCGCCACCTGGCCGCCTTCCACCCCGGCAGCCTCCAGCGCCTTCCGCATCGCCGCGGCCAGCGCCGTCATATGGTCCGCGTGCGACTGCGTCGCGTAATCCGGTTCTTCCTTCTTACGCTTCAGCGCATACTCTCCGGTGGCGGAACCCAACCGGCCCTTCCCGCTGTCAAATATGGAAACGCGCACACTCAGCGTCCCGAAGTCGACTCCGGCAACAATCACGATTGCTCCTTGTCGGCGCAGCGCTCTGCCTGCGCAGACTAAATCTTAACGCCCCGCCGTGCTATTTTGGACTACATGTCTCTGGAAAATCCCTTCCAGGATCCTCTACGCTTCGAACGCCGCGTGCCCGAATGCGCCATGGTCATCTTCGGCGCCAACGGCGACCTCACCAAGCGCAAACTGCTGCCCGCGCTCTACCGCCTCGCCTATGAACGCCGCCTGGATGCCGGATTCGCCGTGCTGGGTATCTCGCGCACCGCCATGTCCGACGACCAGTTCCGCGAAAAGATGCACGACGCGGTGAAGGAATTCCTGGAGGATTCGCCCTTCGACGAAGATGTCTGGAACGCGTTCGCGCAAGGCCTGGTCTACATGGCCGGCAATTTCGACGATGCCGCCATGTACCCGGCGCTGGATGCCCGGCTGAAAGAAATCCAATCCAACCGCCATACCGGCGGCAACGTTCTGTTCTATCTTTCCGCGCAGCCCAGCCAGTACATCCCCATCGCCCAGGGTCTGGCGGCCGCCAATGTCGGCAAAGGCGACGGCTGGCGCCGCATCGTCATCGAGAAGCCCTTCGGCCACGACCTGGCCAGCGCCCGCAAGCTCAGCGCCGAACTGCACAGCGCGTTTGAAGAATCCGAGGTCTACCGCATCGATCACTACCTCGGCAAAGAAACCGTCCAGAACATCCTGGCGTTCCGTTTTGGCAACGGCATTTTTGAGCCGCTGTGGAACCGGCGCTACGTGAACCACGTCCAGATCACCGCCGCCGAATCCATCGGCGTCGAGGGCCGCGGCTCGTATTACCAGGAAGCCGGCGCGCTGCGCGACATGATCCAGAATCACCTGTCGCAGGTGATGGCCACCATCGCCATGGAGCCCAGCGCCACCTTCCGTCCCACCTCCGTGCGCGACGAGCGCTCCAAGCTGCTGCGCTCCATCCGCGTGATGAAGCCCGACGAAGTTTTGCAGAACACCGTGTCCGGCCAGTACGGCCCGGCGCGCATCGGCGGCCAGGACGTGCCCGGATTCCGCCAGGAACCCGGTGTGAAGCCGGACGCCCAGACCGATACCTACGCTGCCGTCACTTTTTTTGTCGATAACTGGCGCTGGGCCGGCGTGCCGTTCTATCTGCGCTCAGGCAAGCGGCTGCCCAAGCGCGTCTCTGAAATCGCCATCCAGTTCAATGCCGCGCCGCTCGAGATCTTCAATGGCGACGAGACCACCACCGCGCCCAATCTCCTGATCCTGCGCATCCAGCCGGAGGAGGGCATCTCGCTCAAGTTTCTTTCCAAGCGTCCCGGCGCGGGCATGCAGCTGCGCCCCGTCTCCATGGATTTCAACTACGGCTCCAGTTTCGGCGAGCGCTCGCCGTCGGCCTACGAAACCCTGCTGCTCGACGCCATCATCGGCGACGCCACCCTCTACACCCGCCAGGACATGGTGGAGGCCAGCTGGACCGTGGTGGACGCCATCCAACACGTCTGGGACGAAACCAAGTTCGACTTTCCCAATTACGCCGCGGGTACCTGGGGACCCCAAGCCGCCGATGACATGCTGGCGCGCCGCGGCCACGTCTGGAGGCAACCGTAGTGGCTGCCGCCGGCACCGTATCTCCCGACCGCATCCTGCACGACATGGCGGAGTTGTGGGTCTCGCTGGGCAAGCAAGGCGAGGGCCAGGCGGGCGTGCTGCGAGCCTGCTCCATGACCCTGGTGGTGGCCGCCGACGAATCCGACGACGCGCAATCGATCGGCGAAACCATCGCCGCGTTGATGCCCGAGCATCCCAGCCGCGCCATCGTCATCCGGCTGCGCGTCGAAGACCAGCGCGATCTGGACGCCCGCGTCTTCGCCCAATGCTGGATGCCCTTTGGGCACCGCCAGCAGATCTGCTGCGAACAAATCGAAATCACCGCCTCCGATGCCAGCCTGCCCGATCTCGCGGCCGTGGTGCTCCCGCTCACCGTGCCCGATCTGCCCGTGATTCTGTGGTGCCGCAGCCCGCGCCTTTTCCATCTGGAGAATTTCCCGCGGCTTGCCGCCATCGCCCACAAAGTGGTGCTCGACAGCGCCCAGTTCCCCGATCCCGCGGCGGCTCTCGAGGAATTGAGCCGCGCGCTCGCTGCTGGACACACGCTGGCCGACCTTGCCTGGACGCGCTTGACCCGCTGGCGCGAGTTGATCGCTCAGATCTTCGAGAACCGCGCGCAGTTAGCCAACCTGCCCCTGGTCACCGATATCTCGATCTCCTACCGCGCCGCCGCGGCTCCCACCACGGCGTATTACCTGGCGGCGTGGCTGAACCAGGGTCTCGATAAAATTGGCGCGCACCCCCGCATGCATTTCGCCTCCGAGGCGGGCGAGCCGTCCGGCCGCCTCAGCCTGGTCGAGCTGCGCGTCGAGGGCAAACCGGCCGCCACTGCCTCCATCGCGTTGGCCGAAGGCCCCGCCGCCGAACTCCGTGTAGGCGGACTCCTCAGCAAAGCCCTGCTGCCGGCCCTCACCGACTACTCCCTGATGCGCGAGGAGCTCTCCATTCCGGGCCGCGACCCCGCCTTCGAAAACGCCCTGGCCGCCGCCGTAAAACTGGCGTGAATTCCCGCTCAGTGCGAGAAGCCGGACAATATTGGCCGCGCATAAACGCGCATAAAAAACTAAGCTACAAAGTTCCCGTTTGCGGCTCTAATCGACTCGTTTTATCCGTGTTCATCTGCGTTAATCTGCGGCCAGATGGTTTGGTACACTGGTATGTAACCTCCCCAGCGCTCAAAGCTCATGAAATTTGGCGTTATCGTTTTCCCCGGCAGTAATTGCGATCACGACGCCTGGTTTGCGGTCAACCACAACCTGGGCCATCAAGCGGAATTCATCTGGCACGATTCGCCCACCCTGGGCGGCATGGATGCCGTCATCCTTCCCGGAGGTTTCGCCTATGGCGACTATCTCCGCTGCGGCGCCATCGCCAAGTTCTCGCCCGTAATGGCGGCCGTGCGCAGGTTCGCCGCCGAGGGCGGACCGGTGCTGGGCATCTGCAACGGCTTTCAGGTGCTGGTCGAAGCCGGTCTGCTCCCCGGCGCGCTGATGCGCAACCGCAACCTGAAATTCATCTGCCGCGAGCTGCGCCTGCGCACCGAGACGCTCGATTCACCCTTCACCGCGGCGGCCCAACCCCATCAGATTCTGCGCATGCCCATCGCCCACGGCGAAGGCTGTTACGTGGCCGACGAGCGCACCCTCGACCAACTCGAGGCCCAGGACCGCGTAGCCTTCCGCTACCTCGACAACCCCAACGGCTCCATGCGCGACATCGCCGGCATCCTGAATGAACGCCGCAACGTGCTGGGCCTCATGCCCCATCCCGAGCGCGCCAGCGAACCGCTGATGGGCTCGAGCGATGGCCTGGTGATTTTCCGCTCCATGGTGATGGCCGCGCAGCCCGCGGCGCTCCAACAATGAGCACCCTGGCCATTACCCCGGACGTCGTCGCCCAGCACCAGCTCACCGAGCCCGAATACCGGAAGATCGTCGCCATCCTGGGCCGTGAGCCGAGCTATACCGAGCTGGGCGTCTTCAGCGTCATGTGGAGCGAGCACTGCTCCTACAAGAGTTCCCGCCTGCATCTCAAGAAGCTGCCCACCCGCGGCAAACTGGTGGTCTGTGGCCCCGGTGAGAACGCCGGCATCATCGATGTGGGCGGCGGATATGTGATCGCCTTTAAGATCGAATCCCACAATCACCCCAGCTTCATCGAGCCTTTCCAGGGCGCCGCCACTGGCGTGGGCGGCATTCTGCGCGACATTTTCACCATGGGCGCACGGCCGATTGCGGTGCTCGATTCGCTGCGCTTCGGACCGCTGGACGATCCGCACAATGGCCCGCGCAACCGCCGCATCCTGCAAGGCGTGGTGGCCGGCATCGCCCACTACGGCAACTGTTTCGGCGTGCCCACCGTGGGCGGCGAATGCGTCTTCGAGTCCTGCTACAACGGCAATCCGCTGGTCAATGTCTTCGCGCTGGGCGTGGCCAGGAAGCAGGATATCTTCTACGCGCGCGCCGCCGGCCTCGGCAATCCGGTCATCTACGTGGGCGCCAAGACCGGGCGCGACGGCATCCACGGCGCGTCCATGGCTTCGGCTGAGTTCACCGAAGAGTCCAAACAGAAGCGCCCCAACGTCCAGGTTGGCGATCCGTTTCTAGAGAAGCTGCTGCTCGAAGCCTGCCTGGAAGCCATGCAGACTGGCGCCATCGTGGGTATACAGGATATGGGAGCCGCCGGACTGACCTGCTCGACCTGCGAAATGGGCAGCCGCGGCGGCACCGGCATCGAAATCGAACTGGACTTGGTGCCCCAGCGCGAAACCGGCATGACGCCCTACGAAATCATGCTCTCCGAATCCCAGGAGCGCATGTTGCTGGTAGCCGAGAAGGGCAGGGAAGACGAAGTCTTCCGGGTCTTCCGCAAGTGGGGCCTGGATGCCGTCACCATCGGACGGGTCACCGGCGACGGGCTCCTGCGCGTGAAGCAGCACGGACGCACGGTTGCCGAAATCCCCAACCGCGAACTGGCTGACGAAGCCCCGCTGTACGATCGTCCGTTTACCGCTCCGCCGGCTCGTCCCCTGGCCCCCTCGTGTGCCCGGCCCGCAATCGACCCGGCCCGCGCCCTCGAAAAACTGCTGGCTTCCGGCGACCTCTGCGACAAGCGCTATATCTGGGAGCAGTACGATTACCAGGTTCGCACCAACACCATCGCCGGGCCCGGCGCCGACGCCGCCATCGTGCGCATCAAGGAGAACGGCGTCTCGGTGGCCATGTCCCTGGACGGCAACAGCCGCTACTGCTACCTCTCGCCGCGCGATGGCGCCATGCTGGCCGTGGCCGAATGCTGCCGTAATCTGGCGACCCTGGGCGCCCAGCCCATCGCCGCCACCAACTGCCTCAACTTCGGCAACCCCGAGCGCCCCGAGATAATGGGCCAGCTCGTCGAAGCCATCGAGGGCATGTCCGAAGCCTGCCGCTTCTTCGACACCCCCATCACCGGCGGTAATGTCAGCCTCTACAACGAAACCCTCGGCGAAGGCATCTGGCCTACGCCCGTCATCGGCATTGTCGGACTCCTGAAAACCGCCGCTCCCGTGACTCGCGACTTTAAAGTCCCCGGACGGCCGATCATTCTGCTGGGCGGCATCGGCGAGTGCGACGAAGCCCAATTCGGCGGTACCCAATACGCCAAGGTCATCTGCAACGAATTA
>DATGGM010000089.1:0-2203 GCA_035308525.1 Bryobacteraceae bacterium | reverse complement strand
TCCGCCGCAGGCCTGCAGCGGCGGCAGTGGAGCGGCAGTCCGGGAGAGTTCCGGGCGCTGGGAATTGTCAGTTCGACCGGAGGGCCGGCGGCATTGATTGAACTGCTGGGAGCGCTCGGTCCCGATTTTCCGCTGCCGATTCTGCTGGTCCAACACATGACGGCCAGCTTTCTCGAAGGGTTTGCCACCTGGCTGGGCGGCGTTTGTCCGTTTCGGGTAACGGTGGTGGCAGATGGCTGCATACCGGCCGCGCATTCCGTGCACATGGCTCCGGCCGAGCGCCACCTGCGCCTGGAAGGCGGACGCCTGCGCCTCGACACCGGCAACCCGGTGTGCTTTCAACGCCCGTCCGGAACGGTTCTGTTTCAATCCATGGCGCAGTCCCTAGGCGCTGGCGTGCTGGGCGTTCTGTTAACGGGCATGGGCGAGGATGGCGCCGCCGGCCTGCTGGACGTGCGGCGGTCCGGCGGATACACGATTGCCGAGGATGAGACGACGGCGGTCGTGTACGGCATGCCGGCTGCGGCGGTGAAGATGGGGGCCGTGTGCGAGTCGCTGCCACTGCCGGCGATCGGCACCCGGATCCTGGAGTTGGTGACATGACCGCCCTGGTCGACAGCATTGGCAAAGTGGCCGGGAAAGGCGTTGCGCGCGCTTTCCACATTGTGGTGGTCGAGGATTCCGAGACGCAGGCCTTTAAGCTGCGCCTGCTGCTGGAGGAACAGGGCTGGGAGGTTTCCGTGGCCGGCGCGGCGGAGGAGGCCCTGGCCGCTCTCGGCGACCCGCTCCCCGACCTGATACTGGTGGATTACAACCTGCCCGGAATGCGCGGCGACGAGTTCTGCCGGCGCATTCGCATGAACCTGAATACGCGCGGCATACCGATTCTGATGATGACCGCTTCGGCGCCGGCGACCGCGGAGATCAACAGCCTGGAAAGCGGGGCTGACGATTACGTCTCCAAGTTCGAGCTTCCGGAAATCCTGCTGCTCCGCATCCGTGCGCGCTTGAGCCAGTTGCCTGCGCAGGCCGCCATTCTGGATCGCCAGGATTCGGTCTTCCGCTCCGCCCGCATTCTGACCATCGACGATAGCCCAACTTATCTCGCCTTCCTCGGCGATGAGTTGCGGCATCAAGGCTACGAGCTGGAGACGGCCAACAACGGGGCCGACGGGCTGGCTCTGATTGGGGCACAAAGCTTCGACTGCGTCCTGGTCGATCTGCTGATGGCCGGGATGGACGGTGTCGAGGTGTGCCGGCAGATCGCCACCATGCGTCCCGCTCTGGACAACGCCCCCCTGATCATCATCCTCACCGGCAGCGAGGATAAAGGCGATATCAACCGCGGCTTCGAGGCCGGGGCCGATGATTTCGTAAGCAAGTCGAGCGATTTGGCCGTCTTGCGGGCCCGTATCCAGGCGCTGATGCGCCGGCGTTTTTTTCAGGAGGAAAACAGCCGCATAGTCGAAGAGATCAAGGCCCGGGAGCTGGAAATGCGCCACGCCCAGGACGCCCGCCAGATGGCGGAAGCGCGGGTGGCGATGGCCGAGAAGCTGGTACAAGCCAATCACGATCTCCAGCAGGTCAACCAGAAGTTGAAGGAGACGCAGACCCAATTGATTCAGAACGAAAAGATGGCTTCACTCGGGCAACTGGTCGCCGGCATCGCCCACGAGATCAACAACCCTCTGGCCTTCGTCGTGAACAACCTGTTTCTGGTCGAGAGCGGCCTGGAGAGTCTGAGTCCTGAAGTGGAGCCGCACCTGGCGGAGGCAGCGGGAAAAAAATTACGCAATGTGCGGGCCCGCCTGGGAGAGATGAAGGAAGGTCTGGATCGCGTGAAGGCGCTGGTGCTCGATTTGCGGACGTTCTCCCGGCTGGATGAAGCCGAGTTGAAAACCGTGGACGTGGTAGAGACGATCGATGCCGTGCTGCTGCTGTTCAAGCACAAAATGAACGCTCGCATTCGCGTGGAGAAGCACTACGCCGCCGGGCGCACTCTGTGTTGCTATGGCGGGCGGCTCCACCAGGTAATCATGAACCTGATCGGTAACGCGGTCGACGCCATCGCCGCGGAGGGGACGATCGTGGTCTCTACCAGCCAGAACACCGAGGCTTTCCTGATCTCGGTGCGCGATACGGGCGCTGGCATCCCGGAGGGTATCCGCAGCAAGGTCTTCGATCCATTCTTTACCACCAAGGC
>DATGGM010000088.1:0-1781 GCA_035308525.1 Bryobacteraceae bacterium | reverse complement strand
CAGATCGGTACGTACATGGTACGTACTTGATCGCGAATCGGCAAGCAAATGCGCCTCGCCTTCCTTAACGTGCCTTGACACCGGTGGTTTCATTGGCACTCGACGAATAAAAAAAGACAACAACCTCGAGAGTTTTTGTTGACCAGATGACTGCAGTAACCGTTCAGTCAATTTTCTGTCATTCCCGCCGTACCGGCGGGGGGATGGGGACTGGGTCGGCGCCTTGGCGGTTGGCCTTCAGTGCCGATGCCAGGTAGTCGATGGCGTTGTGCCCGCGTAGTTTCAGCGTCTGGACGACGCTCATGATCCGGCTGGCGAAGCGGCATCCGCGCTTGCTGTCGCTGCCGAAGCTCTTTTTCCGCCAGATCACCGCCGGGCGAAGCATCCGCTCGGCCAGATTGTTGGTGGGCTCCAGGCCCGGCACCGAGGCGAAGAGCCACATCGACTCTTCGCGCTTGAGCAGGTGCTGGCACAGCCCCTTGGTCTTTTTCACGCCGGTGGCGACTCCCGCCTGCAGCACTTCGTGCAGGCGGGTGCGAAGCGGCGCGACCTGCTCCTGCAACTGCTGGCGGGTGATCCGCCCGTCGCGGTGGTCGCGCCAGAGGGCGAACACCGATTGGCTGATCTCCAGTGCGGCAGTGCCGATCGGCGCGCTGGCGCCGCCGCGTTCCAGGCAACGCATGAAGTCGCGTTTGAGATGCGCCCAGCACAGCCCACGTCTGTCGGCGGGCAGCACGTCATAGATCGAATGGCGGTCGGTGCAGAAGGTTCCATGGAGGTTCCCGCCAAACAGGGCCCTGAGCGAGGGGCGGGTGTGGGCCTTTTCCACGCGGAAGATCACGGCGGTTTCCGTTACCGCCGTGAACAGCCAGATCTTTTTCCCCTTGAGCAGCCAGCCGGTTTCGTCGGCGTACTTCACATCACTGTCGGCGACTTCGCTGACCAGTTGGTTATAAGGGCCGGCCAGCGCCCGGCTCAACTCACGCTCGCGGGCGCTGATACTGCCCAGGGCAATGGGGCTGCCCAGCAACTCTGTCACGGCTTCGGCCACGGCCCTGCGCGAGCCTTGCACGCGGGCGCTGAGCAGCCCAATGGCCGCGCCCAGCCTTTCGCCGGTGGCGCTGACCCGCACGGCGTCGGGTATTTGTCCGCGGTTGACGGTCCCGCACTTTTCGCAGCGACAGGCCCACGACTGGTGCTCGATGATCCTCACCGCGCGAACCGGCAGTTCCGCCACCTGATGACGGCCGATGAGCATGGCGGGTTGTCCCTGCAGGCTGGTGTGGCAGTGCTGGCAGACCTGTGGCCTGTGCTCGATCCGCTCATCGGCCTGGTCGGAGGGAATCAACTCGCGGCAGTGGCCGGGGTGCCCGATCTGGGCGCCGCGTTTTCGGCCGGTCGGCTTCTTGACCGTCGGCCGCGGCGATCCCGGAGGATTGGCCGAAGGAGGAAGATGGCTGTTGGAGGCGTTGCTGCTGACGCGTTCTTCCAGATCCTTGATTCGATCTTCGGCCGCCAGGTGAAGTGCCTGCTCGCGATGGAACTGAGCCTGGAAGAATCGCGCCCGGCCAATGAGTGCCTGGTTGCGCCGCTGGAGGTTGGCGACGCGTTCCTGAAGCTTGGCGTTGGCTTCCTTCAGCTCCGCAATGTGCACCTCAAGTCTTTGGCAGTTGCGGCAGGAATGAACATTACCCGTCAGATTCACGTCACATTATTGGACGGGTTATGTTAGGGGCGCAAGCGGGCTGAACAGTAGACTGAACGGTTACGGACTCGAACCC
>DATGGM010000087.1:0-38075 GCA_035308525.1 Bryobacteraceae bacterium | reverse complement strand
AAGGACATATCCTGGTCGCCCTGAATGGATCCCTGTATGCGCCCGTTATCCTGCTGGGGAAAGAAACCCTTGGGCACACGGATGAACAGGTACACGTTGAGCGCGACCGTCGCCAGCAGGACCGCCAGTGTGACCGCCCGGAAGCGAAGCGCGACGGACAGCGTCCGCCCGTAGGTCTCCACCACCCAGGTGAACGCCCGCTCGCTGGTCCGGTACATCCAGCCGTGCGACCGCTGCTCCTTCAAGAGATAGGCGCACATCATCGGCGTCGCGGTGAGCGAGATGACCATCGACACGGCGATGGCCACCGAGAGCGTGACCGCGAACTCGCGGAAGAGACGGCCCACGATGCCGCCCATCAGCAGCAGGGGAATGAACACGGCGATCAGCGAGGTGCTCATGGACACCACCGTGAAGCCTATTTCCTTAGCGCCCTTCAGCGCGGCCTGGAAGGGCGGTATACCCTGCTCCAGGTAACGCGTAATGTTTTCGATCACCACGATGGCGTCGTCCACCACGAAGCCCGTGGAGATGGTCAACGCCATCAACGACAGATTGTCGATGCTGTAGTGCAGCAGGTACATCACGCCGAACGTGCCGATCAGCGAGACCGGCACCGCCACGCTGGGAATGAACGTGCTGCGCGGACTTCGCAGGAACGCGAACACCACCAGCACCACCAGCGCTACCGAGATCAGCAGCGACCGCTCTACGTCGTGTACCGAAGCGCGAATGGTGACCGTCTGATCCATGGCCACCATCAGGTTGATGGATTGCGGAATGGACGCCTTCAACACCGGAAGCTCGGTCCGGATGCGGTCCACCGTATCGATAATATTGGCGCCGGGCTGGCGGAAGACCACCACCAGTATGGAAGGCAGGCCGTTGGCATAACCCGCATTGCGAAGATCTTCCACCGAATCCACCACGTCGGCCACGTCCGAGACCCGGACGGGGGCTCCGTTGTGGTACGACACGATCAACGGCCGGTAATCGGCGGCTTTGAACATCTGGTCGTTGGCGCCCACCTCCCAGGCCCGGTGGCCGTCCGAGAAGTGCCCTTTGGGCGTGTTGGCATTCGCCGCGGCAAGTACGCCCCGCACCTGCTCCAGGCCGATGCCGTATTTATTCAGCACGGTGGGATTGAGTTCGACGCGCACGCTGGGCAGCGAACTGCCCCAAACCGATACCTGGCCCACTCCGCTCAACTGCGACAGCTTCTGCGCCATGATGGACGAGGCGGCATCGTACATCTGGGCCCTGCTGAGAATAGGCGAGGTCAGCGCCAGCAGGATGATGGGAGAATCCGCCGGATTCACCTTCCGGTAGGTGGGGTTATTCGGAAGATTGGTGGGCAGGTATCCGCGCGCCGCGTTGATGGCCGCCTGCACATCGCGGGCGGCCGCGTCGATGTTGCGGTTCAGATCGAATTGCAGCGTGATATTGGTGGATCCCAGGCTGCTCGACGAGGTCATCTCGGTGACCGACGCGATGCGCGTGAACTGGCGCTCGAGCGGGGTGGCCACCGACGAGGCCATGGTCTCGGGACTGGCGCCCGGCAGACCAGCCTGCACCGAAATCGTCGGAAAATCCACCTGCGGCAGCGGCGATACCGGAAGAATACGGAAGGCCACCGCGCCGGCCAGCGCAATGGCGATGGTCAGCAGGGTAGTGGCCACCGGCCGCTTGATGAAGATTTCCGAAATATTCATGACTGTGCCGGGACCGGTTCCGCGCCGGAACTCGCCTCACCCGCCTCCTTGCCGGCGAAGCGCTGGGCCAGCCGGTCGAACCAGAGATAAATGACTGGCGTAGTATACAAAGTCAGCGCCTGGCTGAAAATCAATCCCCCGATCATGGTGATGCCCAGCGGGCGCCGCAATTCCGATCCCGTGCCGCTGCCGAACGCCAGTGGCACGGCGCCCAGCAGCGCCGCCATGGTGGTCATCATGATGGGACGGAAACGCAGCAGGCATGCCTGGTAGATCGCGTCCACTGCCGGCATGCCTTCCTTGCGCTCCGCTTCCAGAGCAAAGTCGATCATCATGATGCCGTTCTTTTTTACAATGCCGATCAGCAGAATGATGCCGATCAGAGAAATGACGCTGAAATCCTGATGGAACAGCGAGAGCGAAAGCAGCGCGCCCACCCCCGCCGAAGGCAGCGTGGAAAGAATCGTGATCGGATGGATGTAGCTCTCATACAACACGCCCAGCACGATGTAAACGGTAACCAGCGCCGCCAGGATCAAGACCGGCTCGTTTGCCAGCGACGCCTGAAACGCTTCCGCCGTACCCTGAAAGGCGGCCTGGATGCTGGGCGGCATGCCGATTTCACTCTTGACTTTGTTTACCGCGTTCACCGCATCGCCCAGCGAAGCATCCGGCGCCAGGTTGAACGAGAGCGTCACCACCGGGAATTGCCCTTGATGGTTCACGGTGAGCGGAGCGCTGGATGTCTCGATGTGAGTGAAGGCGCTCAGCGGCACCTGTCCCCCGTTCGGAAAGGCCGTGGAGGAAGAAGTTCCGCCGCCGAACGCAGTGCTGGATGAGATCACGGGGTTGTTGGCCGACGCCGCCGTCGAAGCACTGGCTACCGCCGCCCCCGAGCCGCTCTGCGGACCGAATGTCTGGGTAGCTGACGAGCCGCCGGAGACCACCCCTGCGCCACCGGTGGCCGCCCCCATGCCTGTCCGGATGTACAAGTCGCGCAGATCCAGCGGATTCTTGCCAAATCCGGGCGCCACTTCCAGCACCACGTGGTATTGGTTCAATTGCGTGAAGATGGTGGAGACCTGCCGCTGGCCGTATGCATCATAGAGCGTTTGATCGATCTCCGAAGGCGTGATGCCCAGCCGGTAAGCCGTCGGACGGTCGAATACCACGCTGGCTCGCAGGCCGCCGACTTGTTGATCGCTGGCCACGTCGCGCAACTCCGGCTGCTCTTTCAGCTTCTCCAGCATCTTGGGGGCGAACTCGCTCAGCTCGTCGGGGCTGGCATCCTCCAGCGTGTACTGAAATTGCGTGCGGCTTACCCGGTCGTCCACCGACAGGTCTTGAACCGGCTGCATGAAAAGGGTAATGCCCGGAACTTGGGCCAGTTCCGGCTGCAGGCGCCGAATCACGTCGGTGGCGCTGATCTTGCGTTCGTCGAGCGGCTTCAGGTTGATCTGAATGCGTCCGCTGTTCAAGGTCGTATTGGTGCCGTCGATCCCGATGAACGAGGAAAGCGTATCCACCGCCGGATCCTTCATAATGATCCGCGCCAGCGCTTGCTGCTCGGTGGACATCTCCGGGAAGGAGATGGTCTGCGCCGCTTCCGAGACTCCCTGAATCACGCCCGTGTCCTGGATGGGAAAGAAACCCTTGGGGATCTGGATGAACAGGAGAATGGTTACCACCAGGGTGGCCACCGCGACCAGCAGCGTAATGGTCTGGAAGCGCAGTACGAACCGCAGCGTTCTGCCGTAGAACGCGATGATCGAGTTGAAGGCATTCTCGGAAGCGCGGAACAAACGCCCCTGGCTGGCTTCGGGTCTGTGCTTGAGCAGTTTGGAAGCCATCATAGGTGTCAGCGTGAGGGAAACCACCGCGGACACCAGAATGGTAACGCTCAACGTTACGGCAAACTCCCGGAAGAGCCGCCCCACGATGTCTCCCATGAACAAAAGCGGTATCAACACGGCGATCAGCGAGATGGTCAGCGAGATGATGGTGAAGCCGATTTGCTCCGCGCCGCGCAGGGCCGCTTTGATGGGACTCTCGCCTTCCTCGATGTAGCGCGCGATGTTTTCGATCATCACGATGGCGTCGTCCACCACAAACCCCGTGGCGATCACCAGCGCCATCAACGTCAGGTTATTCAAGCTGTATCCCAGCAGATACATCACGCCCAGAGTGCCGACCAGCGAGAGGGGCACGGCGATGCTCGGAATGATGGTAGCCGACACGTTGCGCAGGAACAGAAAAATCACCAGCACCACCAGCACCACCGTCAATCCCAATTCAAATTGGACATCTTTCACCGACGCCCGGATGGTATTGGTCCGGTCGATGAGAATGGGGACCTGCACCGACTGCGGCAGCGTCGCCGTCAACTGCGGCAGCAGCAGCTTGATGCGATCCACCACCGCGATAATGTTCGCGCCCGGCTGCCGCTGGATGTTGACGATGACCGCCGGCACGTCGTTCATCCAGGCCGCCTGCCGCACGTTTTCCGTATCGTCGGTCACGTTGGCGACATCCGTCAGCTTCACCGGCGCGCCGTTCCGGTAGGCGACGATCAGCGGCTTATAGTCGGCGCTGGAAAGCAATTGATCGTTGGCGCCAATCTGATACGCCTGGTGGGGACCATCGAAGTTGCCCTTGGCCTGGTTGACATTGGCGGCTACCAGCGCGCTGCGGACATCTTCCAGGTTCAAGCCGTAGGATGCCAGCGCCGTGGGATTGGCGCGAATCCGCACGGCCGGCTTCTGGCCTCCGCTGATGCTCACCAGTCCCACGCCAGGCAGTTGCGAAATCTTGGGCGCCAGCCGCGTGTCGGCCAGGTCTTCCACCTGCGAAAGGGGCAAATCGGCGGAGGTCAGCGCCAGCGTCAGAATCGGAGCGTCCGCCGGATTGCTCTTGCTGTAAATGGGCGGATTCGGCAGGTCCGCCGGCAGGTAGGTTCCGGCGGCATTGATGGATTGCTGCACTTCCTGTTCCGCCACGTCGATGTTCAGGCTGAGACTGAATTGCAGCGTGATCACCGATGAGCCATCGGAACTGGTGGAAGTCATTTGCTGCAGACCGGGAACCTGGCCGAATTGCCGCTCGAGCGGCGCGGTGACCGAGGAAGCCATTACGTCAGGATTGGCGCCCGGATAAAACGTGATCACCTGGATGGTCGGATAGTCCACTTCCGGCAGAGCCGAGATGGGCAGCTGCTTGTACGCCACCAGGCCGGTAAGAACGATCGCCACCATGAGCAAAGACGTGGCAATCGGCCGGAGAATGAATGTGCGGGACGGGCTCATCTACCTTCCTTTGTGCGTGCCTTTGTGCGCGCCTTTGGAGGTAGGCGTGGTTCCTGGCCGCGGCGACGCCGGCACGGGCGCGCCGGCAGCCGGTGGCGCGCTTCCCGGGCGGCCCGTCGCTGGCCCGGTGTCGCTGGTCAGATGCGGTACGACCTGGGTGCCTTCCTGCAGCTTATCGACGCCCGTCATCACGACCATGTCGCCGGGCGCCAGCCCCGACGTGACTTCGCTGTTGTCGCCTTCGGTCGTGCCGATGGTAATCGGCCGGACCGTAACTTTGTTGTTCGGCTGCACGAGAAAGACATAGGTGGTCTGGGTATTACGCTGCACGGTCGCGGCGGGGAGCAGCGTGACGTTCTGTTTCATTTGCACCAGCAGCTTCACATTCACAAATTGATTGGGAAACAGATTGTTGCTCTTGTTGTCGAAGGTGGCGCGGAGCCGCAGCGACCCGGTGGTCGGATCGATCTGATTGTCCAGGGTGGTCAGCGTTCCCATAGCCAGCTTCTTGGTGAGCGGCGCGGGATTACGATCGTCCGCCTCCACGCCCAGCCGCTGCCCGGCCGAAAACCTCTGCACCACCACGGGAAGCTGATCTTCTGGAAGGGTGAAGATTACGCTGATCGGATCGATTTGCGTGATCACCAGCAGCGCATTTGTGTCGCTGGCGTGCACGATGTTCCCGGGATCCACCAGGCGCAGGCCGATGCGTCCTGTGATGGGCGCCAGAATGTGGCTGTAGACGATGTTGAGTTTCGCGGTGTCGATCAGGCCCTGATCGGTTTTGACAATCCCTTCGTCCTGCGTCACCAGCGCCTTTTGGGTGGCCACCTGCTGTTCCGGCACGGCGTTCTGCGTTACCAGCGTCTCGTAGCGCGCCAGATCGATCTTCGCGTTTTCGAGCAGCGCCTGGTCCCGGACCAGTTGTCCTTCCGCCTGGGTCAGTTGAGCTTGGTACGGCCGTGGATCGATTTCCAGGAGCGGGTCGCCCTTGTGAACCAGGTCCCCCTCTTTGAAATGGACCGTCATCAATTCGCCATCCACGCGGCTCTTGACTTCTACAGTGTAGATGGGAGTCACCGCACCCAGGCCGGTGAAGTAGACCGGGATCTGTCCCTTAAAGGCCCTCGCCGCGACCACCGGTATCGCGCCGAACCCTTTCTTCTGATTCGCGCCGGCCCCGCCCTGCCCCGATGCGCCGCCCTCGGCGGGAGTTTTCTTCGACCAGAAATAATAAGCGCCCACCGCCGCCAGAACCAGTATCGCGAACCAGACCCAACCCTTGCCGGAATGGCGCGGCGCCCCGCCTCCGGCGTGTCCGGGCGGGATGGGGGCGCGCTTGATTGGCTGTTCCGGAGAGGCTGTGGGTTCGAGGGCGGCCGGTCGATCCTGGTTCATATTTCCTTCAGTATAAGATGCTCGAAAGCAAGGCAAATGTTACAGCAACAGGCTAACGCAGCCGCGCCGGCTTCAGCGTCCACCCTTGCAGCCGCGCCAGTTCCAGCAACTCGGGCGCCCGGAAATCCGCCGGATGGATAAGCCAGTCAAAAGCTTTTTGGGGTTCGTTGGAAAAATATTTTTCAAACTCCAGGTTGGCGCGCCGGACCGGGACGCTTTCCGCCGCGCCGTTATCAGCCGCCAGGGTTGCGGCGAAATCGCCGATCGACAGTGCGGCGGACCCGATCCAGACCTCCGCCGGCAGCCGTTTATTGGCGGCGATAAAGGAAACCGCGTCTGCCTTGGCATGCTCGAAAGCGGCGCGAGGAACGCCATCGCCGAGAAAAGTGCTGGCCAGGCGGGTGGCCGGTCCATCGACCATCCCGGGCTGCATGCCGAGCAAAGCTAACAGCATGTCCGCCGCGGAAAGTACGCCCTCATCGGTTTCGAGAAACGTCTGCCGCGCGGACATGTGAGCCGCGATCTTCGCACGCGAAAGCTGCGGCGGGGACGGGTTGCCGTAGAGCTGCTGCAGCTCGCGCGCCGTGACAAACCGCACACCCGGTATATCCCTGGCGTGCGTTACGTAGCCATGCAGAATGCCGTAGCAGCGCTCGGACTCGGCTTCGCTACGCCGGTGGGGACGCACCCAGCCGGCGCGCTCGGGGTTCGCGCCCCTCGCGAAATTCACGGCATCCCAGAATTCGGTGGTGACGAATTCCGTCGGATGGTAGTAGATGCTGATCACGCCGCCGCCGCGTACTGCAAGCTCCGCGGCCGCGTGGTCGAACCGCTCGCAGGCTTTCGACAGCGGCTCGCCGCCATCCAGCGGCGCGCGCAACTGGAAGCGCCCCATGTTGTAGACATGCAGCAGTCCGCCGTACCAAAACGGCTGCTCGCCGACGCCCACGTGCGACCCCTCGTCGAGATACATGGGGATTCCCATGCTCCTGAGCGCGGCCATGGTCTGCGGCGCCCAGGAACTGCCGGGCTGGCCGTAACAACTCGGCCGCACGCCGAATATGCGCGCCAGGTCGCGCGCTCCCGGACCCTCGCGGCGCTCGAATTCGGCGGCGCCTTCCAGAAATCCGAGATCGCGCAGGTACAGCGCCGGCGTAGGCTGCACGCTGTGGAAGTTGGAATGATAGCCGATATCTTGCAGCGCCAGCGCCTGCAATACATCGCGCCGCCCGCGCTGCTCCAGCACGCGCGCTTTCTCTCCCACAACCTTGAAAGTGGCGCGCACGCCCAGGCTGGTCAGATCGCGCGCGATGCGCAGCGCGGCATCGTCGGCGGATGGCTCGAGGTAGTCTTCGGTATCGAACCAGAGCACCACGTAAACCGGGCCGGCCGCGCGCAAGCCCATGGAAGCCATCAGCAAAAGCAGCAAGGCGGCTCGCATGATGCTCTATCGTATACTCACTTTATGAATCGCCGTCAATTCCTCTTCACCAGCGCCGCTGGTGTGGCCCTGTCCGCCGCCTACGCCGACGACAAGCCCCGCCGCGTGGGCCTGATCGGGCCCGGCTGGTACGGCAAGACGGACCTGTTCCGGCTGATCCAGGTGGCGCCGGTGGAGGTGGTGTCGCTCTGCGACGTCGACAAACAGATGCTGGCACGCGCCGCCGAGATGACCGCCGCGCGCCAGGCATCCGGCCGCAAGCCGCGCACCTACGCCGACTACCGGGACATGCTGAAGGAGAAGGATCTCGATATCGTGCTGATCGCCACGCCCGATCACTGGCACGCCCTGGCCATGATCGCAGCCGTGGAGGCGGGCGCCGATGTCTACGTGCAGAAGCCCATCAGCGTGGATGTACGCGAGGGTCAAGCCATGCTGGCGGCGGCCAGGCATAACAAGCGGGTCGTGCAGGTGGGCACCCAGCGCCGCAGCACGCCGCATATCATCGAGGCGCGCGACCGGTTTATCCGGGAGGGCAAGCTGGGCACCATCGGGCTGGTGGATATCTGCTGTTACTATCACATGCGTGCCACGGACAATCCGCCGGACACAACTCCCCCGCCGGACCTGGATTACGACATGTGGACGGGCCCCGCGCCCATGCGTCCGTATAACCGGCTGGTGCACCCGCGAGGCTGGCGCGCGTTCATGGAATACGGCAACGGCATCGTGGGCGACATGTGCATCCACATGTTCGATATGGTGCGCTGGATGCTCGGCTTGGGCTGGCCGAAGCGCGTGTCGTCGGAAGGCGGCATCCTGGTTGACAAGCGGTCCAAGGCGAATATTTCCGATACGCAGACAGCTACCTTCGACTACGACAACCTGAAGATCGTGTGGCAGCACCGCACCTGGGGCGCGGCTCCCGATCCCGATCCCAACTACGCCTGGAGCGCAACGTTCTATGGCGACAAGGGCACGTTGAAGGTGAGCGTTTACAGTTATGACTTCGTGCCGGAGGGCGGCAAAAACGGCATCCACCGGGATGTCACCTACGAGTTCGAACAGTTCCCCGTGGACAGAACGGAGCAGGATCTGGAAAGGCATGTGGCGCCGGCCATCCGGTATCACATGAAGGATTTTCTCGCCGCCATCGATGCGCGTTCCAAGCCGGTGGCCGACATCGAACAGGGATACATCTCGACGACCAGTTGCATTCTGGCCAACCTGTCGATGCAGCTCGGGCGCACACTGGCGTGGGACCCGGAGAAACAGCAGGTGGCCGGCGATGAAGAGGCCAACCGGCTGCTGGCGCGGCCCTATCGCGCGCCGTGGGTGCATCCGGCGGTGGCATCGTGAGGGTTGTCCTCCTGCTGGTTTTGGCGGCGGCGCTCGCCACGGCCCAGGAACGGTGCACCGTGACCCGTCCCACGGCGACCTTCAGCGTTCCGCACGTCGCGGGCGACCCGCCGCTCGAAGCCGACCCCGCCTCGCCCGTCTGGCGCAACGCCGGCACTACGGCCATCTCGAAGGATTGCAGCAAGCAAATCGACTATCCGGAGTTGCGCAGTGAAGTGCGGTCATTCTGGACCGATACGCATCTGTACCTGCTCTTCAGTTGCCCCTACCACGAGTTGAACCTGTTCCTGCCCCCGCTGGGCGGCGGCCCGCGCAACAAGCTCTGGGATCGCGATGTGGTGGAAATGTTTCTTGGCGACGACTGGCAGAATATCCGGCACTACCGGGAGTTTGAGATCGCGCCCACGGGCGATTGGATCGACCTGGCCATTGATCTGGATCGCGAAAGCTACGACCAAAGCTGGCGCTCGGGATGGAAGACGGCCGCGCGTATAGACGAAGCCCGAAAGGTCTGGTATGCGGCTGCCCGCATTCCGCTCATTGCCGTCAGCGCATCTCCGGTGAAACCGGGCACGAAATGGCGGGCAAATTTGTATCGCATCGAGGGCCTGGGGCCGGACGAAAAACGCCATTTCCTCTGCTGGCAGCCGACCTGCGTGGTCAACCGCGATCCAAACCATGTCCCGGAGAACTTTGGCACGCTGGTGTTCACCGGCGACGACGCGGTGGCGGCGGGCAGATCGCGCTTTGAGGTACGCTGCGGCGGTTGCCACGGAGCGGATGGCATGGGCGGAGAACGCGCGCCGGCCATCGGCAGCGAGGATCGCGCGCGGCTGCGGTCGGAGGAGAGTGTGCGCAACCTGATCCGCGAGGGCCTCCCGGACGCAGGCATGCCCAGCTTCCGGCTGGACGACGCCGAGATGTCGCAGATCGTGGCTTTTGTGCGGTCGCGGGTCACGCCGGTCCGCGAAAACCCGCCGCCAGGCGATTCGGAAGCGGGCCAAGCTTTCTTCTTTGGCGCTGGCCAGTGCAGCCAATGTCACATGATGAATGGCCGCGGTGGAGTAACCGGCCCGGACTTGAGCAACGCCGGAGAAAAACTGACGCTGGCGGAGTTGGAGCAGTCGCTGTTGAATCCCGCGGCGCGGCGCCAGCCGGGCTATCGGGTGGTCACGGTGCGGCCACGGTCGGGCGCGGCAGTGCGCGGCCTGTTGCGCAACGAAAGCCTCTACGATCTGCAGGTGCAGAGCTTCGACGGAAGCCTCCACCTGCTGCGCCGCGACGAGGTGGCCGCCATAGACCGCGAGCCGCAATCGTACATGCCCGCGCTCAAGGCCGGCAGGACGGAGATGCAGGACCTGATCGCGTACCTGGCAAACCCACGGGCTGAAGAGCCGGCCCATCCAGCCGCCGACCTGCCGGGCGCCATCACCTGGGAGCATGTGGCACATCCGCAACTGGGCGAGTGGCCCACCTATCACGGGCAACTGAGCGGCAACCGCTACAGCACCCTCGACCAGGTCAACCCGCGCAACGTCAACCAACTCGCCCCGCGCTGGATCTTCCCCATACCCGGCGCGCGGCACCTGGAAGTGACGCCGGTGGTCGCCGGCGGTGTGATGTATGTCACAAATGTGAATGCCGCCTGGGCCCTGGACGCCGCCACCGGGCGCGAAATCTGGCACTACGAACGGCCGCGCAGCAAGGGGCTTTCGGGCGACGCCGCGGGCGGCATCAATCGCGGCGTAGCGCTCATGGGTGACCGGGTATTCATGGTCACCGACAACGCCCATCTGCTCGCGCTGCACCGTCTGACCGGCGCGCTGCTCTGGGACATCCGGATGGCCGATTCGGGCGAAAACTATGGCGCCACTTCGGCGCCGCTGGTGGTGAAGGACTTGGTCATCTCCGGAACTTCAGGCGGCGACGAGGGCATTCGCGGATTTGTGTCCGGATACAGCACCGCGACAGGCAAGCGCGCCTGGCGTTTCTGGACGGTGCCCGCTCCCGGCGAACCCGCCGCGGCAACCTGGGTGGGACGCGCCGGCGAGCATGGCTGCGCATCCACCTGGCTCACGGGCACGTACGACGCCGGAACCGATACGCTCTTCTGGCCGGTAGGCAATCCCTGCCCGGATTTCAACGGCGACGAGCGCAAAGGCGATAATCTTTACTCCGATTCCGTGGTGGCGCTTGATCCGGCCACCGGCGCGCTCAAGTGGCACTACCAGTTCACGCCGCACGATCTGCACGATTGGGATGCCACGGAGACTCCCATGCTGGTGGATGCAACCTACGGCGGCCGCCCGCGGCAGCTTCTGTTGCACGGAGATCGCAATGGATTCTTCTATGTCCTCGATCGCACTAATGGCCAGTTCCTGAGCGCGGCGCCGTTTGTGCACGCGCTTACGTGGGCCAGCGGCATTGGAAAGGACGGACGGCCGGTGCTGTTGCCCGGCAGCGAGCCCACCGCGGCCGGCGCTCGCGCCTGCCCGTCCATGGATGGCGCAACCAACTGGATGTCCACAGCCTTCGATCCGGGCCGCCGGCTTTTCTACCTTATGGCGCTCGAGAAGTGCAACGTTTTCTCGAAATCATCCGCCGAATGGAAAGCCGGTGAATCGTATTACAACGGCGGCACGCGGGAAGTCCGCGGCGAAACGCCCCGCCAGTACCTGCGCGCCCTGGATCTGGATACCGGCAAAATCGCCTGGGAAGTTCCACAGACCGGAGAATCCGAAAGTTGGGGCGGCGCGCTGGCCACCTCCGCCGGACTGTTGTTCTATTGCGACGACTCGGGCGCTTTCGCGGCGGTCGATTCGGGCTCCGGCGTGCCCCTCTGGCACATGCAGCTCAACACCTCATGGAAAGCCTCGCCCATGACGTACTTGGTGAAGGGCAGGCAGTTCGTGGCAGTGGCGGCGGGCGGAAATGTGGTGTCCTTCGCGCTGCCGGACTAGTCCCGCGCGATGGAGATCGGCCGGAACGACGTCACCAGTTGGAGTGCCAGCGTGTTTCCCTGTGCGCCCTGGAACAGCGGGCCTTGCTGGATCTCGTAACCCACCTTCGCCAGTTGATACCGGTTGGGTCGAAAGCCCGCCACGAGTTCGTAGGCCTGGTGGCCGGGGAAGGCGTTCGCACGGATGTATCCGCAGCGGGCCGCGGCGTACCAGCGCGGGCTCAGCACGCGCCGCGCCTCGGCGTATCCCGTGTGCTGCGTAAACGTCGGGATCAGGCGATAGTCCATCTGAAAGTGCTGCCATTCAGCATAAACATTCCACGGACCGTGGCCCCATTGCGCGTCCAGGCCCACGGCCGTCGCGGGCAGAGTGCGCGGCGGAGCCTCGCCCGGGAAGAAGAAGTCGTAATGGCGATCCAGGTAGGGGCCGTGATAAGTCGAAGCGCCCACCCGCAGGCCCTGCCGGATGGTGTAGCCCGCGCCGCCCGCCCAGTTGCCGTATTGATCGTGATCCAGAATACTGCGGGGGTTGGCAGGCGATGAGTTGACAAACTGCGCGCGCATGTCCACCTTGCCGATGCTGCCGTCCACCTCCGTACCCATCTGACCCACGAAAGAGACCGGCGTGTAGTAGTAGCCGTAAGCCATGGGTACGTCAATGAGGGGGTTGTCGGAGTCGTCGTAGCGCAGCAGGAAGGCGCCGAACGCGGTAGACAGTTGCCCGATGCGGACCGTCAGTGAGCCGCCGTTCCAGAACCGGGAGTAACAGAGATACGTCTGCAAGACATTGGTTCTGACACCGTAGCCTGGCGTGGTGAAATCGGCAAACAGGTAGGGCCGCGATTCGGATTGCACCGCGCCGGCCACGGTCCAGTGCTTGCTCAACTTCCAGGTGGGGTATAACATCAGCCGGAAACCGCCGGTGGCCGGCGCGCCGTCCCGCGGAGGCGTGGAGAGCTGCGGACTATAAAAGGCTCCCGCGCTGATCGTGGTACGCAGTTCAAATCCTGAGTTGGCCTCCTGCGCCAGAAGACCGACGGGCAACAGGCAACTGATGTAAACGAGCCCTTTCATACATCCCGCGGATCATTCACTGCGCGGGGTAGCACGTGCACGCGGCTGGGGCCCGTGGGCGCTGCGGCGCCGCCCGATAACTCCTGGGACAGGTCCACTACCCTGGTGAGCACGGGCACGATGGCCGGATCGAACTGCGTACCGGTATTTTGCTGCAACACCCGGATGGCTTGCTCACCACTCATGCCGCGTCGATACGGCCGGTCCGATGTCATGGCGTCGTACGCGTCCGCCACGTGCACGATGCGGGCCGGCAGCGGCGTAGCGTCGCCGCGCAGCCCCCAAGGGTAGCCGCTGCCGTTCCAGTCTTCGTGATGCAGTTCCACGATGGAAAGGTAATCCTGGAACCCGTTTACGCCTTCCAGAATCCGGCGCCCAATAGTGGGATGCTGCTGAATGAGCGCGAACTCCTCATTGGTGAGCTTGCCTGGCTTTTGCAGCACGCTGTCGGCGATTCCGATCTTGCCGATGTCGTGCAGCAGTGCGCCTATCTTGACGATGTCGAGATCCGTGGCTCCCAGGTTCATCGCACGGGCGATGGCGCAGGACAGTTCGCTGACGCGTCGGCTATGGCCGGCCGTGTAGCGGTCGCGGGCGTCCAGCGCACTGGCCAGCGATCCCACGAACTCGACATATGCACGGTGCAGGCTCTCGCGCCCTTCGCGAATGGCGGACGCCGCGCGATTGAAGCTCTCCGTCAGGTCGCGGATTTCCTGGATGCTCGCGGGCTTCCGGTCATGAAATTCCGGCAGCAGCCCGGTGCCTTCGCTCTCGCGCAGGTGCGCCACCACGCCGTTGATGGGCCGCACGATCGATTGGGACGACAGGACGCTGATAATCGCCGTAGCCAGCAGCGCGCCGAAACCGGCGATGCCGAAGACATTTGCCAGGATGCCCTGCACCGGACCACCCGCGGCATCGATGCTCTGCAGGCTGCGCAGCACGTAACCCTGGCCGAACGAGATGCTGTCCATGGGCAGCGAGATGTAAGTCTCCCCACGCAGCCGGACCTCGCATTCGGACCGGTCGCGGCAGGCTTTCAGCGCGGCTTCCACGTCCTCCGCGGGAATCCCCGGAATGCTGGACTTCAGCACCTTCCCGTGATGCGTCAGCACGGCTGGGGTGGTGAACTCCGAGAAATCGAACGGCTCACCCACGGAGAGGGTTCCGATGTTCGCGTCGCCCTGGTCGATGGGCGTGGAGACCACCTGGTAGGATCGCTCACCCACCGTAGCGAAACCCTGCTGGGGCGGTTGAATGCGGGCGATATCCATGCCCACCAACTGCTCGCCGACCCGCATCACCCCGGCCAGGGCGGCGCCGTCGGGATTCGAGACCAGCAGAAAATCGAATCCCAGTTTTTCGCAGATCTCGCGCAGTTGATCCTCGACCGTGCGCTGCGCGTCGCTGCTCTTGGGCGCGGCCAGTAATAACTGCAGACCGGCTTTGAGAGTCGCGTTCTCGCCCAGGATCTTCAAAAAGCGGCTGTTCTGCAGTTCGCTATGGGCGTGCACCCGGGCTACCGACACATGCGTCTGGCGCAGCGACGAACGCAGGCCATCGCGCACAGTATGCTCCACGAGCTTTTGGATCGCCCAAAAGCTGCCCAGCAGGAGCAGCACGAAGGGAACGAAGGACCAGAGGAACGTGCGGGTGGCGAAGCGCATCCGGTCACCTGCGGGCCAAAACTTTTGGATCACCGGACTCGTCGAGCGGAATGATGAACTCGACGGCCCCCGCGTGATCCTTTCCTACCTTGACCGTATGGCGGAAGAAGCCGGCCGTGCGGTGCCAGGCAACGATCGTGTAGCTGCCCGGAGGCACATCCAGCAGCGTGAAATGGCCGGCGCCATCGGCTTTGGTGGCCCATTGATTGGGGCTGACGACAATGGCCGCGGACATGTTCGGGTGCAGGTGGCAGTTCACGAAAACTATGCCGGGCTTGTCGAAGTCCACCGTGCGGGTGTGGTCTTTCGGATAATTCCCCAGGTCGAAAGTCTTCGGCTTCGACAGCGAAAAGACATTGTGGAAGATGGGATCCCGGTTGGGAAAGGAAACCGTGGATCCGGCCGGCACCACCAGCGTGTCGGTGACGAACTGCCGGTTCTTCTGTTCCAGAACCGCGGTCGTGGGTATGGATGGAAACTGCCCATCCAGGTAGACCACCACGCGCGACCGTTCGAAGGATAGAGGATCGAGCACCGGGCCGGAAGCCAGATCCACCGCCACGCCGCGCTCGTACGCGCTTGCCGGCGCGGTGACCCGTGGCTTGGTGAGCTTGCGCTTAATGACCACCGTGCCTTCGATGTCCGTGGCCCGCAGAGCGCCGGCGGAAACGACGCCTAACAATAAGCAGCCATTAACAATCACACTGATAGCTCTTGGCATATGCAGACAGCACCACCCTGGAGTGAGATTGCCAGCCGAGGTGGCTGAAAACAAGGCTGTCTTTTGTTAAACGGTTGTAAAAGAAACGGGTGATGCCGCCAGCCGTTATCATGAAACGTATGTTAAAGGTAGGCCTCACTGGCGGGTTGGCCTGCGGCAAGAGCTTCGTGGGGGAGGCGCTGGCCGACTTAGGATGCCACCTGCTCTGTGCCGACCAGCTGGGGCACGAAGTGCTGCTGCCGGGCGGGGAGGCGTACGAACCCGTGGTTCGCGAATTTGGTCCGGGCATTTTGGGCGAAAATGGGGTTATCGACCGGCGCGCGCTGGCCGCGCAGGCCTTTGCGGACCCGCAGCGGCTGGCGCTGCTTAACAGCTTCGTGCATCCGCCGGTGATGCGCAAGGAGGAGGAATGGCTGGCGCGTGTGACCGCCCAGGACCCGCGCGCGATCGCGGTGGTGGAGGCCGCCATCCTGATTGAAACCGGCAGTTATAACCGTTTCGACAAGCTGATCGTGGTGGTTTGCGAGGAGGAGCAGCAGGTGCTGCGGTCCATAAAGCGCGACGGCGCGACGCGCGAAGATGTGCTGGCGCGCCTGCGGCGCCAGATGCCGCTCGCTGAGAAGCGCCGGTATGCGGATTTCGTGATCAATACATCAGGCACAAAAGAGGAAACCCTGCGCCAGACGCGCGCCGTGTACGAATCCTTGCGGAGAATCGAACAATGAGAATGCGACCCTTCATTCTGGCGGCTCTGTTGGTGGCCGGCTTCTGGTATCTCACCTCGGCGGCGCATTGGAGTCCCGTCCGGTTACTGCAACCGATCCGCCAGACGGAACGGTTTTGGACCGCGCCGGCCGCGGCAAGCTCCGCGGGCTTCACCGTGGATGAGAACAACAATATTGAAATTTACAAGATGGCTCGTCCCGCCACGGCGAATATCACCAGCATCGTTTATCACGAGGATTTCTTCTTCCAGGTGTATCCGTCGGAAGGCACCGGCTCCGGCTTCATCGTCAAGCCGGACGGGTTGATCCTGACCAACAACCACGTGGTGGCGGGCAGCGCGCAGCTCACCGTGAGCCTGACCGGCGACAAGAAACAGTACAAAGCCAAACTGCTGGGAACGGATCCGCGCAATGACCTGGCCCTGGTGAAGATACAGGCCGACCACCAGCTGCCCTTTCTGAAATTGGGCGATTCGGATGCCCTGCAGGTAGGACAAAAGGTGCTGGCCATCGGCAACCCATTCGGTTTAGGGGGCACCTTGACGACCGGAATCGTCAGTTCACTGAGACGCTCCCTGCAACCGCAAGAAGGCCGCCGCCTGGAGGATATGATACAGACCGACGCCGCCATCAATCCGGGCAACAGCGGCGGGCCGCTGCTCGATTCCCATGGCGCCGTGATCGGCATCAACACCGCGATATACGGGCCGCAGGGGAACATCGGGATCGGGTTCGCCATGCCCATCAACCGCGCCAAGGCCATGCTGGACGAGTTCCAGGCCAAGGGACGCGTGACCCGTCCCTACCTCGGTATTCACACCGTATTCGTCTCGGGAGATGTGGCCGACGATCTGGGGCTGCCGAACGAGGGCGGCTTGCTGATCCAGCAACTGGAGGCTGGGTCGCCCGCTCAGGAGGCGGGTCTGCACGGCATGACCCGTCGGGCGATCGTGGGTGTCTACCAGGTGGGCATCGGCGGCGACTTCATCGTCGCGGTCGACGGCCAACCCATCGAAAATGCCGAAACACTGCAGCGCGTGCTGAACCGCAAGCGAGTCGGCGATACATTGGCGCTCACGATTTTTCGGAACGGCAAGACGCAGCAGGTGCGCGTCAAGTTGGGAGAGGCTCCGCAGGCATTATGATGCCCGCCAGACTCACCCAATGCTTGCGGTGCTGAGTGATTTCGGAGCTTTATTCTTGCTGCCCGGCGGGCGGCCGCGGCGCTTGGCGGTGATTTCCGTCATCCATGACGGCGGCCTGCCGCGTCTCCTCCCGCGGCCTCTGGCCAGTCTCTCCAAGCTCAGGATTGCCTCTTCGATCTGCTCTCGTTCTTGGCGTAATTCCACAAGAATCTTGGCGACGTCCATTCTGGTCTCCCCGGTGCTGTGTGACGTTGAACCGGCGCTGCGCGGCTGAACAAAATCGCGCCATACTGGCCCACATCTTTTTTAACGTACGGTGCGTGGAATATCAAGTGGGCATAGTCATAATATTGGACTAAAAGGTCTGCAAAATAAGCATTAGAACCAATAGAACCGATGGGCGATACCTTACGCCCGACGGCGCTTCCAATAGAAATAGAATGGCAATCCTAGAAAAATACACCCTAGTCCCAGCACCGATTCTCGTGGAGAATCGAACAGGGTTGAAAGTACCAGCGATAGCGCCGCCAGCACGAACAGTACCGGAAGTACAGGATAGGCCAGGGTCTTGTATGGCCGTGGAAGATCTGGCCGCTTAAATCGCAGCACGATTACCGAGGCCGTGGTCATTCCGTAAAGGATCCAGCTGGCAAAAATCACATATGTAAAAAGCTGCTCGTACCGTCCCGAAAGCACCAGCAGGGCTGACCAAAGACTGAGAGCCATGATAGCCACACCAGGCGTGTGATATGCGGTGTTGACGTTTGCAACGCCCGCAAAAAACCGGCCGTCCCGAGCCATGGCGTAGGGGACGCGGGATCCCGTAAGAATGGAGCCGTTGAGCGCCGCGAAAATACTGATCATGGCGGCCACGGCGACCGCATTCCCACCCCAATTGCCCACCACCCGCCGCATCATTTCCGCGGCCACCCGCTGGCTGGCGCCCACTTCCGGCGCAGTCAGCACATGAAAATACGCGGCATTCGCAGCCAGGTAGATGCCGATGACCACCAGAGTTCCGGCGATCAGAGCCAGCGGCAGGCTACGCTGCGGCTGGCGAATTTCGGAAGAGACCATGCTGACGTTGTTCCAGCCATCGTAAGCCCACAGCGCCGCAACCAGCGCCGCAAAGAATCCGGAGACGGTGAGCGGGTGCGCAGCGGCCACCGGAGCCAGCGCGTGCGCCTTTCCGAAGGCCAAGCCAGCCACGATAATAAAAGCTATTAACAATATCTTTACAACCGTCACCCCGATTTGTATCTCGCCACTCAGCTTGACGCCGAAGTAATTCACGAAGGCCAGAAACAGAATCAACGCCATGCCGAGCAGTTGCCCATAACGCAGATCGGGCGGAGCGCCAAATGCCCTGAGGCGAGACGGCACGGTGTAGAAGGCCCGATCAAGGACCGGAAAGAAGTTCGAAAGATAGTAGAAGAAGCCTGTGGCGAGCGTAGCAATAGAGCCGCTCTTGGCGACGAACATCTGCGTCCAGCCATAGAGAAAGCCCCACAGCGGACCGTATGCTTCGCGCAAATAGACGTATTCCCCGCCGGCCTCCGGCATGGCCGCCGCCAACTCGGCGTAGCTGAGTGCGCCGGACAAGGTGAGGATTCCCCCAAACACCCAAACCACGAACACCATGGATGGCGAGCCGACCCGCAGAACCATGGCGCGCGGTACCAGGAAAATGCCGCTGCCAATTACGGTGCCAACCACGATGGCAATAGCGCCCCAAAGTCCCAAGTCCCGCCGGAGTTCTATTACTTTTGCGTCTTTTTTCACGTTGCGGCCTCCGGGGCATCCGGCTGGAACAACGACGCGCCATAGCCAACCGCGAAAGTTACGGTGGCGCCGATCAGGACCCACCAGGTCCAGGCTACGGGGGTTGCGTAACGCACGAAAAGGATGGTGGCCAGCCCCGCCAGGACGCCTGCCATAGCCGCCCACTCGCCGGTGCGCTTAGTGAGGACTCCCAGCAGGAACACGCCCAGCAGCAGGCCCAGCGTTACCGACGCGATGGAAAGCCCAGATTCCAGCACCGATCCCCAGTGGCGAGCGAGCATGCCGATAGCCACCAATACGATACCCCACACGACCGTCATGGCGCGAGCCAGCTTCAGATCGCCAGCCGCCGTGCCTTGGCGCCCTCGCCGCATCGGCCTTACGAAGTCGATCACGGTAGTAGACGCCAGCGAGTTCAGAGCGGCGCTCAGATTGGCCATGGCGGCGGCCAGAATTGCGGCCGTCACCAGCCCGGCGAGACCCACCGGCAGATGCCGCCAGACGAATTCCGGATAAATCCGGTCCAGATCGTGCGGCGCGACCAGGCGCGCGTCCTGGTAGTACACGAACAGCGCCAAACCAATCGCAAGAAAAAGGCTGAACTGGACAAAGATGACCAGCCAGCTCGACAACAGCGCCAGGCGGCTCTGGGATTCATCCCGCGCGCTCAACAGCCTCTGCACCATGAGCTGGTCGGTGCCGTGGCTGGCCATGGTCAGAAAGCAACCGCCGGCCAGTCCCGCCCAGAAAGTATAAGTCCGGGAGAAGAACTGCATGTTGAGCGCGAACCTGAAGTCGAACACCTGCAGCTTGCCCGCCTGACCCGCGACGTGCGCCACGTGCGCCCAACCGCCGGGGATCCCGCCCAGAATGACAACCAGGCTGACGGCGGCGCCGAACACATAGAGACACATTTGCGCGACATCTGTCCAGATCACGGCGGTCATGCCTCCCTCGAATGTGTAGAACAGCGTAAGGCAGACGATGAGAATGATCGAGGCTACTTCACCGGTTCCCAGGACGATCGAGATGACCAGCGAAATAGCGAACACACGCACGCCTTCGGCCAGGGCGCGGGTGATGAGGAAGATCGTCCCGGTCAGCCGGCGGATGCGTTCGCCGAAACGGCGGCGCATCAACTCGTACGCGGTGAACATCGTGCCTTGGAAATAAAGAGGCAGAAACAGCGCCGAGATAGCCACGCGCGCGAGCAGATATCCGAAAACCACCTGCAGAAATCCCAGGTTTCCGGCGAAGGACAGGCCTGGCGTGCCGACGATGGTGAGCGTGCTGGTCTCGGCGGAAACGATCGACAGGCTGATGGCCCACCAGGGCGCGCTGCGGCCGCCAAGAAAATAGTCGCTGAGGCCGGTCTGTCCCTTGCGGAAGCGCGCACCGAATCCGGTAATGGCTATGAGATAGGCGAATATGATCGCCAGATCCAGCAAGCGCATGGGACAGGCAATTCTAGCACAGGCCCGCCTGGCGGCCGCGTGAATTTCAGGGTTTCCCGCTATAATCGATGCAGTAATATGCGCGCCGCTCGACCCGCTCTCTTATTACTGCTTCCGCTCGGCTGGCTTGCGGCGGCAGAGAATTCCGACGAGATTGTGATCGCGGCCGGCACCAAGATCCCGCTTTCCCTGGTGAACAGCCTGAACACCAGGCACACGGGAGAAGGCGACCGGGTGTACCTGGAAACAGCGTTTCCGGTTACGCAGCAGGGGCGCATCGTGATCCCCAAGGGCAGCTATGTGTCGGGCACCGTGACGGAGGTTAAGCGCGCGGGCCGCATGCGAGGCAAAGCGGAACTGTTCCTGCGATTCGATTCGCTGATCCTGCCCAATGGCGTGACCAGGGAGTTTCGTTCGCGGCTGGACAATGCCGACGGCCAGGATGTGGAACGCCAGGAAGGCAAGATCCGCGGCGAAGGGAACAAGGCCGGCGATGTGAAGACGGTAGGTGAGGCAGCCGGGGCGGGCGCCAGCATCGGGGCCATCGCGGGCCGCAGCGCCATGGGGGCCGGCGTCGGAGCCATTGGCGGAGCGGCCATCGGCGTGGCCGCCGTTTTGCTATCGCGCGGCCCGGACGTCATTTTGCCCAAGGGCACGACCCTGGAAATGGTGCTGGACCGCGAGCTACGCTATGCGCCCGCCGAGGTGGCCACGCGATAAACACGGAACCGCCCGCGCGCCAGGCGTGTCAAATACAGGCAGGCGACCATGCGTATCGGCTGGATCTGGCTGTTGGCAGCGTGTCCTGCGGCTCCCGGGTGGGCTCAAGCGGCCCGCTCGCCTTTCGCGGCCGTGAGCGGCGTGGTGTTGAACGACGCGACGGGAGATCCCGTGCGCCGGGCCGTGGTCACCCTCTCTACGCTGGACGCTACTCCCCTCGAAGCGGTCACGTTCAGCGAATCGAACGGCGCGTTCGGCTTCAACACCATACCGCCCGGCCCATACCAACTGCATGTGGAACTGGATGGCTATCAGCAGGCCTGGTTCGGCGCGGGCACGCCCAGGCGCCCGCCAGGGACGTTGAAGCTCGCGGCGGGCGACATCCGTTACGGCATCACCTTCCGCTTGCGCCCACTCGGATCGGTATCCGGCATGGTGCTCGATCCGGACGGCGATCCGGTCGCCAACGCGCAAGTCCGGCTGCTGAAGGCCGTGTGGGAGCGCCGCAGCCCCGCGTACCACATCGAACTCTGGGCCAGCACGGACGAGCGCGGCCAATACCGTTTCGCGGAGGTTCTACCGGGCTCCTATCTCGTCCTGGCCTCGCAGACCTATGGGACTCCCCTTACCATTCAACCGGAAGCTGCTCCGGGACAATCCGCGCAACAGAGGGCGTTCGCGCCCGTGTTTTACCCGGATGCCAGCCGGCTGTCGGCGGCGGCGCCCGTGCAGGTCGCCGGCGGCCAAGACACCGGGGGGATCGATTTCCATCTCACCACCCGGGCCGTTGCCGTCCTGCGCGGGCGGGTAGTGTTCTCCGGCGATCTGCCGGCCAATACCACCGTGTCGGTGAACGTGTACCCGCAGGATGTGCCGGGCACCGGCGAACAGAGTATGGGTGCGGCGGCCACGCCGCCCAATTTCGAGTTCGAGATCAGCAATCTGATCGCCGGGCCGTATGTGATCGAGGCCCTTTTATCGGTGGCGGGCCGCGAATACCGCACCGTGGAGCGAATCGAACTACCATCCGGCGGCCAGGAGATTACGCTGCATCCCGAGCGCGCCATGGATGTAACCGGCCGCGTGGACCTGGAAGGCGGCGCGGGGCCGGCGGGTCCCTTCCATGTCACGCTAGAGCCCGCCGGCTTTCCGCCAGGAAGAGCGCAACTGGAAGCCGAGGCGCAGCCCGACGGCGCCTTCATGGTCGCCAACGTGACGCCGGGAATCTGGGATATCAACGTCTCCCCGGTACCGGACGGAGGCTACATCAAGGCCATGCGGCTGGGCGACCAGGACGTGCTCACGGAGGACATGACGATCGAACGCGGCACGCGCGAACCGTTGCGCATCCTGGTGAGTTCACGGGGCGGGGTGGTCACGGGAACGGTGACGGTGCCGCGCGGCGTGGCCAGGTCCGCGCGCGCCCAGGTGCTGCTGGCGCCTCGCGGAAAATATGCGGGCGTTTTGAGCTTTTACGCAATCGGCGCGGCGGACGATGCCGGACACTTCGAATTCAAGGGCGTCACACCCGGGCGGTACCAGCTGTACGCGTTCGAAGAGCTGGATGGCTCGGCCTACCAGGATCCCGGCTTCCTGAAACCGTTCGAAGAGCTGGGTGAGGCTTTCGATGTGCCGGAGGGCGCGCACGTCGAGCGGCAGACGGAGCTGATCGTGGCCGATGGGGCTGCACGGAGAAACTGATGCGGCGCGCGCTCATGGCCTATTTCCTGGCGGCGGCGGGCCTGGCACAGATCCAGCAGCCGCCGCCCATGCCGGTGGGAAAGGGCAGCATCGGAGGAGTGGTTACGGATGGCGCCAGGCACGCGCCGCTCAAGAAAGTCCTGGTTACTGTCATTCGGCCCGGGGCTAACACCTTGACGGCGGTGACCGACGCCGGCGGCCGTTTCGTTTTCCACGATCTGGCCCCCGGCGACTATTGGCTGAACGCATCGAAACCCGGCTACGACCCGCCGCAGGCGATGCCGAGCCCCAGGGCCAACGCCCCGATCCAGCTCAAGGAGGATGAGCAAAAGAGGAACGTCGAAATCTCCCTGGTGCCCGGCGGCACGATCGCCGGGAAGGTGGTGAACCAGGAAGGCGCAGCGGTGCGGGGCTGCAACGTGACCGCAGTACCGGCCGGGTTCGAGAAAACCCGCCGCGGGCCGCTCGCCGGCGCGGGTGGCACGGCGACCAACGATACGGGCGACTACCGCATCTCCAATCTGGCGCCCGGCAACTATTACGTATTCGCGCACTGCCAGACCGAGTTACCCGCGGCGCATGCACTGCTGCCGCGCGGCGATCCAAGAACCCCGCACGAAACCTACCTGCCGCAGTTCTATGGCGGCGGACTGGATCCCGCGGCCGGCAAGTTGAGTCTGCCGGCGGGGGCCAACCTCGACAGCGTGGATTTCCAGGTGGTCCGCGCGCCGGCATTCACGCTGCGGGGGAGTGTGGCCGGCGGCGATCAAGAGGTTCTGGCGGCCGGCGTGAACATTATGCTGCTGCCCGCGAATCGCCTGCTGCGAAACTTGATGTCATTCGGCGCGGCCACGGATGCGCAGAACCACACCTTTGAGATCCCGGCCGTGGTCCCGGGCTCGTACGTGCTGTTCGCCTTCGCTATTCAGAACGGGCGGCAACTTACGGCTCAGCGGATTATGCAAGTGGGCGCCTCGCAGCCGGATCCGCTGGAGATTTCGATCTCGAGCGGCGCGGAGTTGCAGGGCAGCGTGCAGTTCGATTGCGATGATCACCCACCGTTCGAGAACGGCCAGGTGATGGTTTCGCCGCTGGATGCGCCGCCGTACGTGTCACAAGTGGCTACGCAAATCGACAGGGACGGTGCGTTCACGCTGGCCGGCGTGCCGTCCGGCCGCTGGCGTTTGACGGTGAGCGTGCCGGGTTATGCGAAGTCCGTCTCGCTGGGCGGTCAACCGGTCTCGCCCGAGGGCTTTCAGATGGGCGCGTCGACCGCGGGGCCGCTGCGCATCGTGATGGGATGCAAGCTGGCGCGGGTGAGTGTGAGCTTCGCCGCGGTGGCGGACGGAGGACAGATCTGGGCCGTCATTTACCCGGACAATCCGGATCAACTGGGCGCGGGGGTGGAGCGCGTGGTGCAAGCCTCGGGCACGGGGCATGTCGAATTCGACGGCATGCCGCCGGGCCGCTATCGGGTCTTCGCAACCGACTTTCAGAATCCCTGGCCTATGCTGGAACGGCCGGACCTGCTGGAAGCCCTGCAGCACGCGACCGCCGTGATCGAGGCGGCGGAAGGCGGGCACGTGGGCGCCACCGTAGAGATCTTGCGGCGAGAGGATCTCGAACGGATGCTGGAGCCGTCCGCGCCGTAAGGCTTGGAAAATTCAGGCAGTGCCCCTTGCTAGTTGGCAGCCCGGCGTGATAAGCTATCTCCAATTTTCACGAAAGAAGTCTTAGGGGGAAATGACTATGAGAACGGCTGTTAGGAGCCTGGGTGTATCGATTCTGGGCGCTATTCTGATTCCTGCTGGCCTGTTGGCGCAAGACGCCACCGGCAAGATTACCGGGGTGGTCACCGACCCCTCCGGCGCGTTGGTGTCCAATGCGGCGGTGGTCGTGACCAACCTCGATACCAACGTCAGCAAAGAGACTAAGACGGACGCGTCGGGCTTCTATCAGGTCCCGCTGCTGCCCATCGGCAGATACAAAATCAATGCCAGCGCCGCCGGGTTCGAGAAGGTGACGATGGTGCCGCAGAATGCTCTGGAAATCAACCAGACCATGCGCGTCGATATCCAGTTGCCGGTCGGCAAACTGAGCGACACGGTGGTAGTGGAGAGCACCGCCAGCCTGGTGGAGACAGAAACCGCCACGGTGGGCGCGGTAGTTTCGGGCATGGCCATCATGGAGCTGCCGCTGAACGGCCGCAATACTCTGGATCTGCTGAAGACGCAGCCGGGCGTGACTCCCACCAATCCCGACTCGGGCGCGCAGGGCGAGTACAGCATTGGCGGACAACGCACCGACTCGGTCACCTATCTGTTGGATGGCGGCAACAACAACAGCCTGCTGGGTAACGCCGTGGTGGCCAACCCCAATCCCGACGCCGTTGCCGAATTCAAGGTGTTGGAGAACAACTACACCGCGGAGTACGGGCGTAATGCTGGCGGTATCGTGAGCATCGTGACCAAGAGCGGCACCAACGCGCTGCACGGCACGGCATACGATTACGTGCGCAACACGGACTTCGACGCCAACAGCTTTTTCAATAACGAACAAGGACTGCCGGTAGGCGTGCTGAAGCGCAATCAGTTCGGCGGCACGGTCGGCGGCCCGATCTATATTCCCAAGGTGGTGAACGGCCGCAACAAGGTGTTCTTCTTTTTCTCCTATGAGGGCCAGAGGCAGACCTCCAACGAGGCCTTGGGCGAGACCACCGTCTACACGCCGCTGGAAGCGCAGGGTAACTTCTCGGGGTCCCAGGGCCAGACTGCGGTGGCCAATTTTCTGGCGAACAATCCTTACTACCAGTCCGATCCCAACCTGGCCGCGCAGGGCATTATCGATCCCTCCCGCATCAGTCCGGTGGCCAAGGCGTATTTTGCCAATAACCTGATCCCGACTACGGGCTCCGGATTCCTGTTCCCGCAAGGGGCAGCCAAGGCGAACTACAACCAGTATCTCGGCAAGCTGGACTACAACATCACGGCGCGCGATATTTTCAGCTTCACGTTCACGCACCAGCTTTACCCGCAGTACTACCCGTATTGGAATAACAACGTGCCGGGCTTCCCGATCACCCGCGGCAATGACACATTCTCGGGTTCAGTGACTTACACGCATACCTTCACGCCTGCGCTGTTGAATGAGCTGCGGATCACTGCCCAGCGCCTGGACCACAAGCAGGACATTCCGGCGACAACGCAGCCATTTGCCAGCAATCTGGGGATCAACATTACGCCGGACCAGAACACCGGACCGCCGATCATGTTCTTCGATGGAACTGGCATGACCGTGGGCTTCAGCTATCAGGGCCCCACGCGGGAAGTGGACAACACGTATGCTTTGTACGACAACGTGTCGTGGACCACGGGCCGGCACAACTGGAAATACGGCTTCTACTTTTCGCCGTATCAAAACAACACGGTGTACGACTTCTTTGTGAATGGGGCCTTCGATTTTTACGGTCCCTCCACGGGCGTCGGTTCCGGTTTCGACCTGGCGGACTTCATGCTGGGTCTTCCGGACGACTACCTCCAGTTTGGTAGAGCGCCTTCGAACATTCGCTCACAACAGTACGCGGGCTACGCTCAGGATACCTGGAAGGCAACCAGCCACCTGACCCTGACGCTGGGCTTGCGCTATGAATACTCGCAGCCCAAGTACGACACGCAAGGGCGGTCTTTCTCGTACATTCCCGGCTTGCAGTCGACGCGTTTTCCGAACGCCCCGACAGGTCTGGTCTTTCCGTTTGACGCAGGCACTCCGCGAGGCTCGAATTTTCCGGACCGCAGGGATTGGGCGCCGCGGGCCGGTTTCGCCTGGGACGTTTTTGGTAATGCCAAAACCTCCCTGCGCGGCGGTTTCGGCGTCTTCTACGACATCCTGAAGGGCGAAGACAACCTGCAGTTCAATGGGCAGCCGCCCTTCTTCGGTTTCGCATATCTCTTTCCGTCGGGCAGCAACGGCACCAGCGCGGGGACCGGATTGTCGGATCCGTTCGGGGCCTCGAACGCGCCGAATCCGTTCCCCTCCAAACCGCCCGCCAGCAACATCGATTTCGCGGCCAACGGGTACATCCCGTTCGGCGGCGGCGGCGTGTTCTTCGTGGATCCGCACCTGCGCACGCCGCGCGTTTACCAGTATAACCTCTCGCTGCAACAACAACTGGCGGGAAGCATGGTGCTGGAGGTTTCCTACCTGGGTTACAAGGCGAGCGGCCTGACCGGCCTGGTGGATGTGAACCCGTTCCCCCTGGGCACCAACTCACGGCTCAACACCAACTTCAGTTACCTGGAAGAATTTCAGAACGAAACGCATGCCCTCTATAACGGCATGACCGTCAACCTGCGGAGAACGTTTAGCGACATGCACGGCTGGGGCTCGAGCTTCTTTACGCTGGGCTACACGTGGTCGCACGAACTGGACAATGTGTCCGGATTCCGCCAGCGCAACAGCAGCGTACCCTTTTATCATCCCGACGAGTTTTATGCTTCGGGTGACACCGATTTGCGGCATGCCATCGTATTCTCGGGCGGGTGGGAACTGCCTTTCGATCACTTGTGGCAAAGCGGCCCCAAAGTAATCACTTCAGGATGGAGTCTCTATCCCATCGTGACCTACCGCACAGGGTTTCCGTTGGACGTCTTCGCGGGTCTGCAGACCACGCCCAGCGATCCTTCACCCTCGGGCGCGGGCGACGGGGGCAGTGTGCATGCCGACCTGGTGGGTAACTCGATCGGCACCCTGAATCCGCAGACGTATCAAACTCTCGGCGGCAACGCGGGCAATTATTACTTCAACCCCAGTAATTTCTCGAACACCCGCCTGCTGAACCTGGACAACATTGCGTCGAATGACGCCTCGCAGCTTCCGGGCTACACCTACGGCACCTTGCCCCGGAACTCTTTCCGGGGGCCCGGCGCGACGAATGTGGACCTGGCGATCGCCAAGAAGTTCAAGCTGCGCGAGGGCGCCGTGCTCGAACTGCGCGGCGACGCGTTCAACCTTTTCAACCACACGCAATTCGGGAATCCCGATACGGGGATCAATTCTCTGACCTTCGGCCAGATCACGACGACGGCGTCGCCTCGTATTCTGCAGGTCGCGCTACACTTGATGTTCTAGAACACCGTGACCACCACCGCCGCCAAAGACCCGCAGCGCGCCCTAGGGCGCTCCCCGGACCGCCTCAGTCTGGACGAGCGCCACGCCCTGACGGGCAAGTACATCGCTCTGGAGATCTACACGCCGGACGAACTACCGCTGCGGCGAATCGAGGCTATCGGAGACAGCGTGCAGGACTGCATCAAGCAACTGACCGCGCGGGGCCTCGATCCGCTGCGGTTTGAGTTCAGCCGGCTGGCGCCGCCTTATTGAACGGGCGGGCGGCCACGGTTACTTGGGCGGGAAGTAGGGGGGCGGCTCGGGCACGGCGGCGCCGTCCTTGCGCGGATCGGAGGCGCCGTAGTTGATTTGCGCCTCTGCATCGCGCAGCACAGCCTGGCCGCCTCCCATCCAGCCGGAGAAATCGGACAGCACTTCCAGACGATGGCCGCGCGCCGTCAGCGCGTCGCGCACGGCCGGAGCCACACGGTTCTCGATCATCACGTCGCAGCCGCCGAAAGTGAGCTTGGTAAAGCGGGGGGCCTCGAGTGCCGCCTGGATGTTCATGTTGTGGTCCACCAGGTTGGAGACGAACTGTGCGTGCGCCTGCGCCTGGTTGTAGCCGCCCATGATGCCGAAACCGATATGGATGTTGTCCTTCTCCATGAAGGCCGGGATGATGGTGTGCAGCGGCCGCTTGCGCGGCGCGAGCGCATTGGGATGCCCGGGTTCCAGCTCGAATAGCGCGCCGCGATTCTGGAGGTGGAATCCATATTCTTCGACTGCCACGGCCGAGCCGAAGCTCAGGTAGACGCTCTGGATCAGCGAGGCGATGTTGCCTTCGCGGTCGACCACTGAGAGATAGATGGTATCTCCCGCAGTGGCCGGCGGCTTGCCCGGCGCCGGCGAGCAGTTGGCTTCATCGCGACGTATCAGCGCGGCGCGCTCGCCGGCGTAACTCCTGGAGATGATCCCGCCGGTGGGAACCTGCGCGAAGCGCGGATCGGCCACGTAGCGGCGCAGATCCTCGTAGGCCAGCTTCTGTGCTTCCATCTTCAAGTGCAGGTCGTCCACGCTGGAGGGCCCGTAGTTGAATAGCGGAAAGGTCTCCAGGATGTTGAGCATTTCGAGCGCGGCGATGCCCTGGCTGTTGGGCGGCAGCTCATAGACCTTCCAGCCGCGGTAATCCGTCGAGACCGGCTGCACCCACTCGGACTGGAACTCGGCAAGATCGCCGGCGGACATCTTGCCGCCCAGGCGCGCGGAAATTTTCAGGATGGCGCGCGCCACGTCACCCTTGTAAAATGCGGCGGCGCCCTGCGCGGCAATCAGCGTGTACGCCGCGGCCAGGCGCCGGTTGCGGAAGATTTGTCCGACCTGCGGCACGCGTCCTTCGGGCAGGAAGATCTGGCCGCCGGCGGCGTCGCCCAAGAGCTTGGTCTCGGCGGCCTTCCACGTGTCCTGGATGATCTCGGTGACCGGGAAGCCGTTCTCCGCGTAATAAATTGCGGGCTGGAAGAGCTCCCGCCAGCTCAGCTTGCCGAAGCGCTTGTGCAGCATCTCCCAGCCGTTGACGCAGCCTGGTACTGTTACGGACTGAATGCCCTCCTGGGGCATGGAGTAGCGGCCGTCGGACTTCAGGAAATCGATGGTGAGCGCGCGGGGCGCCCATCCGCTGGCGTTCAGGCCGGTGAGCTTGCGGGTGTGGGCATCCCAGTAGATGACGAACAGGTCGCCGCCGATACCGCAGCTCATGGGCTCGACGAGGCCCAGCAGCGCGTTCGCGGCGATGGCCGCATCCATTGCGGATCCACCGCGCGCCAGCACCTGAGCTGCGGCTTGGGAGGCCAGCGTCTGGCTGGTGGCGGCGATTCCGTGCCTGGAGATCACCATGGATCGCGCCTGGGTACGTTCCTGGCAAAGGGAGGGCATGACCGTCCATAGCGCGGCGCCACAAAGTGCCGCGGCTCGGGAAACTGACAGCATCGGAGATTCGATGATAGCAAGGCGCGGGCAGCGGCAAACCGCGCAGATTGTTAACCTGTAACGAGAGCGTGCCATATCATTTCCAGCGGGGTGAGGCGGTTCCGGCCGGCGTGCGGCGCATCGTGCGCGAGGAGATTGAATCAGCCGCCCGCCAGTTGCGCGGGGAGGGGGAAGCGGACCGCGACGACGCCATCCACGAAGCCCGCAAGAACGTGAAGAAGATCCGCGGCGTGCTGCGGCTGGTGCAACCGGAGCTGGGCGAAGTCTATGGCCGGGAGAACATCCACTTCCGCGATGCGGGCCGCAAGCTGTCGGAATTTCGGGACGCGGGCGCCATGCTGGAGACTTTCGATGGGCTGGTGAAAAGGTACCGGACGGAGTTGAGCGGACGGAAGCTGGCGTCCATACGGCGCGGGCTGGCCGCACGCAAAGAGCAGGCCGAGCAGCGAAACAATATTGCGAGCGTCCTGCCTGCGATGGCGGCTGAGTTCCGGCGGTCAGGGAAGCGCGTGACCAGGTGGCCTCTCGCCAAGGACGGCTTCGCGGCCATCGCGCCGGGCCTTAAAGCCACGTTCCGACGCGGACGCAAGGCGCTGGCGCGGGTGCGCAAGTATCCGCGGGCGGAGAACTATCACGAATGGCGTAAACGCGTAAAGGAGCATTGGTATCATATCCGCCTGCTGGAGAGTTTCTGGACCGGCGCGACCGAAGCTTACGAGAAGAGCCTGAAAGAGCTGGAGAACGCGTTGGGGGAAGATCACAACCTGGTGCTGCTCGCCGCGAAAGTGCGGGCGGAGGCGGCCTTCTATGGGGAGCCGGCGGACATCGCGCTGCTTGTCGGGCTGATCGGAAAGTATCACAAGGAACTGCGCGCGAATGCGCTGGAGCTGGGAAGACATATCTACGGGGAGAAACCGGGGCATTTTGCGAGGCGGATGGGCCGCCTTTGGGCAGATACGGCCAGCCGCCTCGCGTGATTCATGAGCCGTTACCGGCGATCGCGGAAGCCGCGATCATCGCGGTCGCGGTGGAAACGCGCATCGCGATCCCAGTCGCGGCGGACGTCGCGCCGCACCCACCCACCGTTCACGTACACCGGAGCGTAAGCCGGAGCCTCAACCACCGCAGCCGGAGGATACGCCGGGTACACCGGATAGTTATAAGCGGGGCGTCCTACGACCACGCCGAATCTCACGGCAGCCTTGGCCTGGTGCGGTGCGAATGCCAGCAAGCCCAGCATCGCGATTGCGGAAAATCCGATTTTCTTTAACATCTTAATCACCCTCCAATTCATTCGACGCAGCAGCCTGGAGGACGCCTGTAAATGATTGTCAACGGCGGCTGAGCCAGCGGCCGGCCAGGACGATGGCGGCCATGAGGGCGAGTTCGACAGCGTAGCGCTGTGCGTCAGTGGGATGCAGCAGATTGCGGACGAAGGCGTCACCGAGCATCATCTCGCCGCCCACACGGCCCAGGATGGCGGCGCCCAGATATATGGTCAGCGGGTACCGGTCCATGATGCGCGCAAGGAAGGCGCTGGAGGATACCACCAGCGGAATACTCAGCCCCAGCCCGAAGACGATCAGCCACACATTGCCCCGGGAGGCGCCGGCTACCGCCAGGATGTTGTCAGTGGACATGGTCAGGTCGGCCACCACGATGGAACCGATGGCGCGCCACAGATCGCGTGCAGCATCGGCGGTGCGTTCGGCGGCGCGTGCGTCGCGGAGCACTCGCACGGCGATCCAGATGACGAACACTCCGCCCGCCAGTTGAAGAAAGCGGACTTCCAGGAGCCTGGCGGCGAGGAAGGTGACCGCCACCCGGATCACGACCGCCAGCCAGGCGCCCAAAAGGAGAGCGATGCGGCGCTGCTTCTGGGGCAACGCGCGGACGGCCATGGCGATGACCAGCGCATTGTCGCCGGCCAGCAGCAGATCGATGACGATGATCGATAAGCAATCGACCAGATAATGGGAAAAGCCGCCGGTCAAGTCACACGGTAGCACGCGGAGGCGGGAGCGCTATTGCAGATCGGAATCAAACACGTCGAAGTGGAAGCGGTCGGGCGGAAGCAGCGCGGGCACACCGGCGCCCATGCTGGCCCAGGCCTGATAGGCCGATCCGGCAATGGATGAGTTGAGGCAGAAAAGAAACTCGCTGGTGCAGCAATCGATGGGCGGAGGCTGCCGGAACGTGAGCCGCAGGCCCACGGCTTTTTCGAGAGCCACGCCGGGGGCAGTAACATGCTTATCTGCGAGCAGGATCACGAAGCTGCTGCGGCCGGCGTGCGGCCACACATCCGGGTGGAGCAGATCGCGCAGGGCAGACTCGGATTGAAAAGTGATTTCACACTGGCGGATCCACTCGACGATGGATTCGCCCCACTGCCAGTGGGCGATCAAGCCGCGGTATTGTTCGGCCAGAGTGAGTGCCAGATCGAACTTGCGGCGTTCGAGCAGAGCTTCCTCGACGTCAACTTCGGGCAGCATTTCCTCGGCTCCCAGAATCGCCGAAGACATATCCACAGCGGGAGTTTCGGTTAGTCCGCGCACGAGCAGTGGAGGCAGCTCGTGCATTTTGTTGCCCGGAATGTTCACGTACTCACGGTAGCCCATGGTCCCGACCACCCTCTACATATATATCGACGCAAACTGCCGTTCTCTGTTCCATCTTTTAACACATCCTGGTGTGCGTCGCCTAAGAAATTTGGAATCGGTCTCATTAACAACTGTTATGGTTCGGCCGCCACGCGCGGGCTAGCGGGTGTTATCATGCGCCTTCATGCCGGAATACGCGATCGGGCTGGACCTGGGCGGCACTAACTTGAGGGCCGCGGCCATCGACCAGGCGGGTCACATTCTGGATCGCCGGGCGACGGCCACGGATCCCGCCGCCGGCCGGGAGGCCATGCTGGGGCACATGGTGAACGCCATCGCGGAGCTGCGGGACTCATGCGGCGCGGACGGACTGGCGGGTATCGGCATCGGAGTGCCCGGCTTCATTCTGCTGAAGCAGGGCATTATCCGAAACTCGAATAACATCGCATGTCTGGAGGATTTCCCGATCCGCGACGAGATCGAGCGGCGGCTGGGCGCGCACGTGATCCTGGAGAACGACGCCAACGCCGCGGCCCTGGGCGAGAAGTGGATGGGCGCGGGCCGCGACGTGGACGACCTGGTGCTGCTGACGCTCGGCACGGGGGTGGGCGGCGGCATCATCTCGGGCGGAAGAGTGCTGCAAGGTTACCTGGGGATGGCCGGCGAGCTGGGACACATCACGGTGGTTCCCAACGGCAACCCGTGCGGATGCGGCAACCAGGGGTGCCTGGAGAAGCACGCATCGGCGACGGCGGTGGCGGCCATGGCCAGCATGCTGAAGCTGGGAGAAAACCTGAGCGCGCGCGAGGTCTACGATATGGCTTTGGGCGGCAACGAGAAGGCTTCCCGGATCTTCGTGGCCATGGGGCAGGCGCTGGGCGTCGCGCTGGCCACGCTGGTGAACGCGTTCAACTTTCCGCTGTACCTGCTGAGCGGCGGCGTGCTAGCGGCGTGGGACCTGTTTGCGCCGCCCATGCTGGACGAGGTGCGAAGGCGCTCGTTCACCTTCCGCACGACCGCCACACGCATTGAGAAAGCCACGCTGGGCAACGAAGCGGGACTGTTCGGGGCGGCCTACCTGCCCTGGGTGGAAGCGCCGGCGAGGCACGCAGTCGCGGAGTAAATCAACCATGTGGATGGGAATCGATGTCGGCACGGGAGGCACCCGCGCCTTACTGGTGGACGCGCAGGGCCGGGTGGCCGCGGGCTTTACGGCGGCGCACGAAGACATGCGGATGGAGCGGCCGCTGTGGGCCGAGCAGCGCCCGGAGAATTGGTGGGACGCGGCGCGCGATGCCATTCGCGGCGCACTGGCGCAAGCCGGCGTCACGGGAGCGCAGGTGCGCGGCATCGGCCTTTCCGGCCAGATGCATGGCCTGGTGATACTCGACGAGTCGAACGCGGTGATCCGTCCGGCGCTGATCTGGTGCGATCAGCGCAGCCAGGCGCAGGTGGACGCGATCAACCAGAAGGTCGGCCGCGAAAACGTTCTGAAGTACACGGCCAATCCGGTGCTGACGGGCTTCACGCTGCCGAAGCTGCTGTGGGTGCGCGACAACGAGCCGCGGGCGTTTGCGCGCGTGCGGCATCTGCTGCTGCCCAAGGACTACCTGCGCTTCCAGCTCACCGGCGAGTATGCCACGGAAGTCTCGGACGCTTCGGGCACGTCGTTGTTCGACGTGGTGGCGCGGCGCTGGTCGCGCGACATGCTGGATGCGCTGTCGCTCGACCGCGCGATTATGCCTACCTGCCATGAATCGAGCGAGGTGACGGGCCGCATCACGCGCGCGGCTGCCGCGGCCACAGGGCTGGCGGAAGGCACGGCGGTGGTGGGCGGCGGCGGCGATCAGGCATCCAGCGCGGTGGGCAATGGCATCGTGGAACCGGGCATCGTGTCATGCACGCTGGGCACTTCGGGCGTGGTGTTCGCGCACATGGAGCACGTGGCCTACGATCCGGCCGGGCGCGTCCACACATTCTGCCACGCGGTGCGGGACAAGTGGCACGTGATGGGGGTGACGCAGGGCGCGGGCCTCAGCCTGCAATGGTTCCGCAATCAACTGGCGCCGGGCACGGAGTACGACGCGCTGACCGCGGAAGCCGCCACGGCGCCGGCGGGCGCGCAGGGCCTCTACTGGCTGCCTTACCTGATGGGCGAGCGCACGCCGCACCTGGACGCGACGGCGCGCGGGGGTTGGATCGGGCTGACTGCCAGCCACCGGCGGGCGGACCTGATCCGCGCGGTGATCGAAGGCGTCTCGTATAGCCAGCGCGATTGCCTGGATATTATCGAGGAGCTGGGCGTGGCGATCGAATCGGTGCGCGCGTCGGGAGGCGGAGCGCGCAGCCCGTTCTGGCGGCAGTTGCTGGCGGACATCCTGGCGAAGAAGGTGGTGACGCTGGAGACGCAGGAAGGCTCGGCTTACGGCGCGGCGCTGTTGGCGCTGACGGGCACGGGCGAGTATGGGTCCGTGCCGGAAGTGTGCCGCGCGACGATTCGCGAAGTGGACGCACGGGGGCCGCGGGCGAGAGAAGCGGCGTTCTATGCGCGGGGGCACCAAGTCTATCGCTCGCTGTATCCAGAGTTGAAGCCGGCATTCGGAGCCATTGCGCAACTGGACTGGCATTGACGCGATGACTGCATGGGCGACGGGTTCGCGCTGCTGCTTAGCGGCTTCCGTCGTGGAGGCGGAAGAGGCGGATTTGCGGGGCGGCGGAGGCTCCCATCACGCGCAGGCGCACGCGGGCGGCGGTGGTGCGCGGGAAGATGTCGATCTTCTTGTGGCCGATGGTGGTCCCCGACGATAGGGCTTTCCACGCGCGTCCGTCCCAGGCTTCGACGGCGTAACGCTGGACGTGCTGCCCGGCGGTGAGCCGTTCCATCATCACGGCGCGGTCGAAGGTCATGGGGTGTGGGGCCGTGATTTCGAGAGGGGCGAATGACGACCAGGACTCGCCGGGCGGCGCGGCATCCTGGCCATAGATGCGGCGGATCTCGTCACCGAACTCTTTCAAGCGGGCGACGTCGGACTCAGGCAGCAGGCCGCGCTGGTCGGGCGCGAGGCCCATCACAAGCTGGGCGCCGCGGCCGACGGTCTTGTGATAGGTCTCCACCAATTCAGACAGCGGCTTGAGGCTGTGCTCGTCGCGCGGATGCCAGAACCAGTGATCGGTGCGCAGGGGAGTATCGGCTTCGGCGGGACGCCAGCGCAGGTAGCCGAGGCGGTCCACCACGTTCCAGTTGTCCTCGGGGGCGAAGCCGCTCTCGTTACCCACCCAGCGTATGTCGGCGTATGGCAGGAAGCCGACATCGGCGAAGATCAGGGTATTGGGCTGGTAGGTGCGAAGGGTGCGGACGTAACTGTCGAAGTCGTAGACGTGTCCTTCGCTGCCGGCGCCATCCAGCCAGAACTCGGTGAGTTCGCCGTAGCGGGTGACCAGTTCGGTCAATTGGCGGCAATAATAGCCGTCGTAGCGGGAGTTGTCCTTATAGCGCGGCTCGTGGCGGTCCCATGGCGAGAGGTAGACGCCGAAGCGCAGGCCCTGGCGGCGAGCCGCATCTGCCACTTCGCGGACCAGGTCGCCGTGCCCGGCGCGCCAGGGGCTGGCCTTGACGCTGTAGGGGGTCTCTTGGCTGGGCCACAGGCAGAAGCCATCGTGATGCTTGGCGACCAGCACGACGTAGCGCGCGCCAGCCGATTTGGCGGCCGCCACCCACTGCGCGGCGTCGAGCTCGGTAGGGTTGAAGACGCGGGGATCGGCGGCGCCGTCGCCCCACTCGCGGTCCATGAAGGTATTGGGGCCGAAGTGGATGAGGACGCCGATTTCGAGATCCTGCCAGGCAACTTGTTGGGGGCTGGGCCGCAGGTCGGTGAAGTTCTGAGCCGGCACGAGGGCGGCTAACATGACGGCGAGTAGCAATAACTTGGACACCGGCGTATTCTAACAAGGCGGCGGCTATCTCAACCTGTTGCCCCATTGGTTGGCGAGTGACAGCTTCTCGAAGTAGCGGTACACGATGCGCGTGACTTCAGGGACGGGTGTGCGGCGGTCGTCGATGAAGGCCGACATCACACTCAGCACGAAGGGGCGGTTCTCCAGAAACACGATGCCGGTTTCGCCGCGCGCGCCGGGCAGTTCGCCGGTCTTGGAAGCTGTCTCGATATCCAGCGGCAGGCCTTCGTGAATGCCGGCCGAAACCTTCTTCATGACGTCGAGCATTTCGCGGCTGGCGGCCTGGTCGACCAGCTTGCCGCGATAGATGGCTTCGACCAGGCGGGCCATCTCGTCGGGGGTGGAGACGTTTTCCTCGCCTCGCCCTACCGCGGCCGTATCCATCATTTTGCGTCTCAGGCGGGTGTGGCGCAGGCCGAGCTCTTCCATCATGTGGTTGACGTCGTCCATGCCGGCCAGCTCGATGCACTTATTGGTGGCGGTGTTGTCGCTCCATTCGATCATGGCGGTGATGAGCTCTCGGACGGTAAGGGTGACGGGCGCGCTCTTGAGGCGTTCCCGCAGATGGCCGCTGCCGCCGACGGCTTCGCGCGGTTCGATGGTGACGCGGCCGTCCAAGGTGAACTTGCCGGCGCGGGCGGCCTGGTACATACGCGCCAGGATGGGGATCTTGATGACGCTGGCCTGCGGAAAGACAGTGTCGCCATGCAGGCCGAAGGTGCGTGCGGCGGTGAGATCGATGGCGGTGACGCCCAGGGCGCCGTCGAAGGTTTCGTCGAAGCGGCGGAGCTCGGCCACCGTTTTGTTCTGGAGCAGTTCGGAGAGGGACGGCTGGGCGCGCAGGCCGCAGGAGAGAACCAGGATAAGCGTCAGTAGGCGGAGCATTCGCGCCATGGTAGCATCGCGGTCTTGTTTATGGACGATTAAAGCGTAAGATATTGTATTTAAATGGCTTATTTGAGATTGCCGGTTTTGCGGCGGGGTTGCTCGGCACCAGGTAGGGGGTGCGCGGGCCAGTCAGCACGGCATCTATGCGGGGTGAAGAGACACGGGGAGCGGGCCAGTGGCGACTGGCGGTCAGGTTGTCAAAGATCAGGGGTTGGTTCTGTTAACGGGTGTCGCCGGCTTGCACGGGCGCATGCCCGTTGGCCTTCAGGGCCATCGGCTGGTTGGCTTCCAGCGGGGGGTGAGGGGCTTGTGGCCGCGGGGGTTGGGGGTGGACTTGTGTTTCGCTACGTTCCTCGGTTTGCGCGGGCCGGTGCTGCTGGA
>DATGGM010000086.1:0-23470 GCA_035308525.1 Bryobacteraceae bacterium | reverse complement strand
CCGATCTGTAGCCGTCGTTGTCGTAGTCGCCGACAGCTACGCCCTGGCCGTAATGTCCTTCGCCGCCGAGACCAGATTTATCGGTTACGTCGGTAAAGGTGCCGTCGCCGTTGTTGTGATACAGGACGTTCTGGCCCCAATAGGTAATGAACAGGTCGTCGTTGCCGTCGTTGTCGTAGTCGCCCACGCACACCGCCGACGCCCAGCCGGAGCGCTTCAGCCCGGCCGCGATAGTCACGTCAGTAAAGGTGCCGTCGCGATTATTCTTATACAGCCGGTTATAAGCCCCGTCGGGCGTGCCGCCCATGCGGGTACCGCTGAGGATGAAGATATCCAGCCAGCCATCGTTGTCGTAATCGATGAAGGCCACGCCGCAGCCCACGGTCTCGAGGATGTAGTCCTTGCGCACCACCCCGCCGTAAATCACCGGCGCGCGCAGCCCCGCCTGCTCCGCGACGTCCACGAACCGGGAATGCCAGGGCAGTCCCGAGGGCTTTCCTCGTGGCATGGGCTTGACGCCGCGGCTGGAGATGCCCTGCGCGCGGGCGCGAACTGCCGGAATGGTCAACAGGCCCAGCATGGCTCGCCGGGTCAACCCTCTGCTCATTCACAGATTATGGCGCAGTTACGGCGCTATTCGTAGCGCAGCGCCACCATGGGGTCGACTTTCATCGCGCGGCGCGCCGGAACCCAACACGCCGCCAGCACCACCGCGGTCATCAACACCACGACCGTGGCCAGCGTAGCGGGATCGTTTGGCGTGACCGCAAAAAGGAGGCTGGTCATCAGGCGGGTCAACGCCAGCGCGCTCAGGATGCCCGCCGCCAAACCGAACGCCGCCAGGCGGGCACCCTGGCGCATCACGAACTGCAGCACGTCGCCGCGGCCCGCGCCTATTGCGATGCGGATGCCGATCTCCTGCGTGCGCTGGCTCACGCTGTAGGACATCACGCCATAGAGCCCCACCGCCGCCAGCGTGGTCGCCAGGCCGGCAAAGAGGCTCAGCAGAAACATATTGAACCGGCGCTCGGCCAGCGACGCGCGCAGCAGGTCATCCATGCTGCGGATGCGATTCAATGGAATCTGGCTATCCAGGGCCCAGATCTCACGCTTCGCGGCGGGAATCAGGCCCGCCGAGGCGTCCGGCGTGCGCAGAACCACGGACATCCAGCGCCGCCAGTTCTCGTTGGACTGCGCGAAGGGCGTGAAGATCGCCGGAAGAGCCGGCTGCGCGAGTGAGTACTGTTTGATATCGCCGGCCACTCCCACGATGGTCATCCATCTGGGCGGCCCGGTTTCGCGCGCATAGCGGATGCGCTGGCCGATGGGATTCCGGCCGGCGAAGTACTGGCGGACGAGCGCCTGGTTTACTACCACCGCCAGCGGCTGATCCTCGCGGTCCGCGTCCGTCAATGTGCGGCCCGCGCGCAGCGGAACCTGCATCACGCGAAAGTAGTCACCCATCACGCAGAACGTGTCGACCTCCGGCTCGTCGCCCGTTGAGGCCGCTGGGCGTCCCTCGAAAGCCAGCCGGTGACCCACCTCGCTGCCGTTCAGTGGAGCGTCACCGACCATGGCGGCCTGGATGCCGGGCAGGGCATTCAACCGGTCGAGCAGTTCACGCCGGAATTGGGTTTGTTTCGTTGTCTCCGCGTAGCGGTTGGCCGGCAACTGCATGTCGATTGAGATCACATGCGCCGGGTTGAAGCCCGGTTCGACCGCGCGCAATCGCGCGAACCCTTTGATGAGCAGTCCGGATCCGGCCAGCAGCACCAGCGCCATTGCCATCTCCGACACCACCAGCAGTTTACGGAAGTTGTGCCCGGTGGGTCCGGCGGCCGCGTTGCGTCCGTGTTGTTTCAGGTTACCGGCAACTCCCGCGCGCGAGAGGCTCCAGGCCGGAGCGAGGCCAAAGATCAGGCCCGTCAAAGTGGACACCACGAGACCGAATGCCAGTACCACGGGGTCCATGGAAACTTGATTCAGATGCTGCAGCGCGGCGGGCTTGGCGGCCACCAGCAGCCTGGTCGCCAGCCCGGCCAGGAGCAACCCGGCAAAGCCACCCAGCACGGCCAGCAGGGTGCTCTCCGTAAGCGCCTGGCGAATCAGGCGGCTGCGTCCGCCTCCCAGCGCCGCACGAATCAGCATCTCGCGGCGCCGCGCTGCGGTGCGCGCCATCAAAAGAGACGCGAAGTTGGCGCAGGCGATCAGGAGCACCACGCAAACCGCGCCGAACAGCACTCGCAGCGCCGGCCGGATATCGCCGGTGACCCACTGCTGCAGCGGCACCAGCACGGTGCGGCGATCCTTGTCGTCGGCGGGATAAGCCGCGGCCAGCCGCGCATCGATGGCCGCCATCTCCGCGCCCGCCTGGGCCAGCGTAGCGCCGGGCTTCAGCCGCCAGTATGATCGCATGAAATGCACACCGCGATAGGCGGCGGCCTCCGGGTAGGCGACCCGCAATGAGACGAAGACTTCCAGTGCGTATTCCGGAACGGCGAAGGTCGCCGGCATGACTCCGATCACCGTGTAGCGGTTGCCGCTAAGCGGTATGGTCTTTCCCAGAATGTTCGGGCCGGCGGAGAAATGCTCGCGCCAGAAAGGATACGCCAGGACCACGGCGCGCGGGCCGCCGCGGCGATCCTCCTCCGGCGAAATGGTGCGGCCCAGCATGGCCGGAACGCCCAACGCCTGGAACAGCCCGGCGTCCACATAACCGGCGCGCACACCCAGCGGTTCGGCGCCGCCGGTGTAATCCATCACCTCGGGATTCACGCCGCCGCCCGCGCTGAACAGGCGGCTCTGGGCGCGGATGTCGTCGATGTCCATCTGGGATTCATTGCCGCGCCAGGTGACCAGTTCGCGCGGCTTCGAATACTCCAGCGGACGCAGCAGCACGGCTTCGATCACCGTGAAGATGGCAGTGTTGGCGCCCACCCCCAGCGCTAGTGTCACGATGGCCACCGCCGTAAAGCCGGGATTCTTGCGCAAGGTGCGCAGAGCATAACGGATGTCCTGCGCCAGGGTTTCGACCCACGGCAGACCGCGCAGGTCGCGGTGGGTCTCGCGCAGTTGCGTGAGACCGCCCAGCCGCACGCGGGCAGCCCGGCGAGCCTCTTCCGGCGGTAAGCCCCGCTGGACGTTCTCCTCCGTGAGGAGGTTGAGGTGCGACTCCACTTCGTCGCCGAACTCGCGATCGAGGCGGCCCAGGGAGAAACGCGCGCGGATCCGGGAAGCCAGCACTCGCATCCAGTCGAACATCTGCTCCACCCCCTTCCTGTGGCCTACACACAGGAGTATGCCAGGACTTCTGTGGGATGTCAACAGGATCAGCGCGCAGTGTTGTTACATCTTCAGGGTGCCGACGATCTCCCGCACGTTGGAGATTCCTTCTTTTTTCAGAAACTCACCCAACTCGCGCGCCACGCGCACGGGCGAGCGCGCATCCCAGAACGTGGCCGTGCCGACTTCCACCGCGCACGCGCCGGCCACCAGAAATTCCGCGGCGTCCTCCCCCGTCGCGATGCCGCCCAATCCGATTACCGGGATCTTGACCGCCTGCGCGGCCTGGTACACCAGCCGCAGCGCGATCGGTTTGATGGCAGGTCCGGAAAGCCCTCCAAAGCCCGCCCCTAAGCGCGGACGCCGGGTGCGCGCATCCACGGCCAGGGCCACGAATGTGTTGACCAGCGAAATGGCATCGGCGCCGCTCTCTTCCGCCGCACGCGTCAGCGGCTCGATTGCGGCTACGTTGGGCGACAGCTTCACGATTACCGGCCGCCGCGCCACGCGCTTCACCGCCGTCACCACCTCCGCCAGCAGCGCCGGATCGCTCGAAAAAAAGATGCCGCCGTGGCGCGTATTGGGACACGAAACATTCAGCTCGTAGCCCGCCAGCCCTTCAGCGGCTTCGAGCGCCCGCACTACTTCGACGTAATCTTCGGTAGCGTATCCGAATATATTGGCAAAGACCGCGGTGCGCAGGCGCGCCAGTTGCGGCAGCTTGTCGCGGACAAACGCCTGCACGCCGATATTTTGCAGGCCGATGGAATTCAGCATTCCGGCCGGCGTTTCCCAGATGCGCGGCGGCGCGTTGCCCTCCATCGGCTCGCGTGAAAGCCCCTTCACCACCAGCGCGCCCAGATCGTTCAAGTCCACCTGGCGCTCGAACTCCACGCCATAGCCGAACGTGCCGGAGGCCGCCAGCACCGGGTTCCGCAGCGCCACACCGCAAAGCGACGACGCCAGGCGGTTATCGTCCAGGCTCATTTCGCGCCGTCTTCGGGACCTTCCGCGAAGGCCTCCGCCAGCACCTCGCCTGTACAGGAAGAAGGCGCCGCGATCAGCGCGGCCCGGGCCACCGTAGGCGCCACGGACACAGCCTCAATGGCGCGCTCAATTTGTTTGCGCCCGAATTGCGGACCGTAGAGGAACAGCGGCACGCGCGTATCGTAATTGTAGAGCGAGCCATACGAGACGCCACGGCCGGCGTTGAAGTCTTCCACGGTTTCCGCATCGTAGGAGATCATCACGTCGCCGGAACGCAGTTCATTGAAACTGTTTTCGAAGCGGCGGCGCCAGTCGCCAGTGTGCGAGCAGTCTCCATCGGCGGTGTAGTAACCGGCCACACCCGGCAAACGCAGGGCGAGTTCGCCCGCCACCTTGCGCGCGGCGCGCGGGGGGGTGTTTTGCTTGCGCAGATTATCCAGTTTCAGATACAGAAACGGGTAGACATATTTGTCCACGTAGACTGTTTTGGCCGGGCCCTTCTCGACCCATTCGGAGAGTCCTTTATCGATGGCGCGCGCCAGGTTTTCTCCGGAGATGGCCGTGCGCGAGCGCGTGGCGGGATCCGGTTCGGGCGGCGCGCCGTGCGCGGCGGCGAAGATCAGGTTGTAGTTTCCCTTGCCCGGCGATTTGTTCAGCGCATCCAGAATGCGCTGCACCTGCGCGTCAAGTTGCAACGTCATCTGCTCCATGAGCGGCGAATCCGATCCGGTCTCATAGCCCAGCAACGCGATGGATTCGAGCGCCAGAAAAACGAAATCCAAAGTGTCGCCCTGGCCCAGTTTTTCGGCCGCGAGCATATTCTGGAGCAAGTCGAACTGCGCTTCCTGGCAGTACGGCGACGATTGATACAGCACCAGGAATTCCTGGGGACGCTTGGGATCGTAAGTCAGGGTCCGCAATGGCGGCGTATCCGGCCCGGCGCCGATGGCGTTCCATCTCTTGTCATGCAGGCTCTCGATGGAACGCAGGTCGTTGAACGGCGTGAGCCATTCCGGGATGTTACCGCGCGTTTTGAATTCGGCCTGCGTATTCATCCAGAACACCTGCCCGCGCGAACGGCCCGCCAGGAGCGAAGTGGGTCCTTCAGTCAAGCCGAGAGCAAAGATGCGGCTGCGGGTGGCGCGCATGGCTTCATCGGCCAGGGTGGTAGCTTCCAACAATTCGCTGCGGGCCTGGGCCATAGCGCGGGTCCGGCGATCCCACCACTGGTCCGCCACTATGCCGTGCACTTGTGGATACGCGCCTGTCGCCAGGGTAGCCAGGCCGCTCGCCGTGAAGCCGCTGGCAGCCGATCCACAGTTTGGATAATAGATACCTTTAGTTAGTAGTTCGCGGAAGCCGCCTGGCGACAAGCGGTTTGCAACCCGATCCAGATAGATCTGGCGGAATTGCTCCGCGATAATGAAAACAAACAGCTTAGGACGAGGCCGCAAGGCCCGCAAACCGTCCGGCAGGCAGCCCGCCAGCCCGGCTAAAGTCCCTACGGCGAAGCGTCTGCGGGAGATAGCCATCCGGTTAGAGTTTAGCAATCCTGTTTAATTTATGGTATGTTGTCTTGCTTAATACTTTTTCATAAACGAACGGGTGTACAGCACTCGAGGGAGAACCGGCCTATGCAAGAAGAAGATGGGAGCATCTTGGGCTTGGCTACCATACGGCGAAATCGAGGCATTTCGCTCGAAGAGATAGCGCAATCCACGAAGATCAACATTCGCAGCCTGAAGGCTATCGAGGGCGGCGATTTCAAGAAACTGCCCGGCGGCATTTATAACACCAGCTATATTCGCCAATACGCCAAAGCCATCGATTTCGACGAAGCCGAATTGTTAGCTTTCTATCGTCTCCGGATGGGTGTGGCCACGGAATCGGACAGCTCTCAGCCGAGCCGCAACGGTAAGGACATCGTAGGCGGCGGTTTCCGGAGGGCGTCCATCGCCGGCTAACGCAACGCCGCCAGCAGATCTCCGGTTTGCCGCGCGAGATCCCAGTGGGCGCGCTCGACGGTGTACTGCGAGTCATAGAACGCGATCCACTTCGCGCTTTCCGTAATCCGCGATTCCTCCACCTGGCTTAACCGGATCCTTCCTTCCTGCAGCAACGCCAGATTGACAGCCACCTGTTCGCGGGCCACCTCCAGATCCAGGCGCGACACATCCCGGAGTTCCTCGGCCTTGCGCAATTCGCGGTAAGCCCGGCGCGTGTCGGCGGTAATCTGGTTGCGCGCGTTGGCCAGTTGGATGCGGAGCTTGGACGCCTCCGTGTCGGCCTGCGCGGCGGACGCGCTCACGCCGGGCCCGGGCAGCAGCGGGAGCACGAATGAAACTCCAATCTCGCCGTTGTTGCGCTGGTATTTGAGGAAGTAATCCTGGTAGTGATTGAAGGTGGCGAAGAGGCCGTATTGCGCCACCAGGTCCATGTGCGGCAGGCGCGCAGCCTTGGCTGCCCGGCTGTCCAGCCCTTTCGCCGCGATCTGCGATTCCAGATGCCGCAACTCGCTGCTGGACTGCAGGGCGCTCTCGACAGCAGCCTCTTCGGAGGCGGGCATGGGCGGCGCGGCGCGCTCCTCGGCGGCCGGACGCACGCGATCGTCCGCGTTGTATCCCAGCACGATGGCCAGGGTGGTTTCGGCGGATTCGCGGTCCGCATCCAGGGCATCCGCGGTCTGCCGCGCTTGCGCCAGGTTGAACGCCGCGCGTTTGGCATCGATGGGCAATTCGCGCCCTTCCTGCACGCGGCTTTCGACGGTGGCGAGCACTTTCTGCAGGCTGTCGAGTTCCTTGCGCTCCATCTCGCCGGCGCGCGCGGCGCGCTCCGCGTCCATAAACAAAGAGGCGGTGCGGAAGGCGACATCTTCCCGCTTCGCCGCGGACGCGATGCCGGCGCCGCGGGCTTCTTCTTTGGCGCGCGCCACCACATAGCTCTGCTGCCGGTTGAACAGGTATTGCGAGACGCGCCCCTGCACGACCGACGGCGCGGCGCCGTCGATGCTCATCGGAAAGCCGTTGGTGTACGCCAACCCGCTGCCGAAGAAGAGGTGGGGTGCAAACGGATCCTTCTGCAAGCGGACGGCTTCGTGCGCCTTCAATTCATCGAGACGGGCGATGGCGATCTCCGGATTCTGCTGTAAGGCGCGCTCCATCGCCTGCCGTAGAGTCATGGTGTGCACTTCCGACCGCAAAGGGGCGGCGCACCATATCAACCAGAGGACAGTTGCTCGTTTCGACATACGCTTATTGTCCCAGCGGGCGCGCGGTTAAGGCTACCAGCATACTGAGAGAAATATGACCGGATCATGGAGAAGCGCGGAGAAGGCATTCCGCCGGGGATGAGCATGAATGAATGACAGCGGGGACGTTGCCGCCCGCGACCAAATAGAACGTTACTTGCGGAAGCGGCGGATCAGCAGCGTGTGCCTGTCGGACCGGTAGAAGCCGATCACATAAAGAGTGGCCTTGCCCGCGGTGGAGAACAAAGCCTGGCGAATGCGCAGCACGGGCGCGCCGTGGTGAATCCCCAGCAGCTCGGCAGTGCGGGCGCTGGCGGGCGTGGCATCCACTTCTTCATCGGCGTATTGCAGATCCACGCCGTATTCGCGCTCCAGCGTGGCGAAGAGCGAGCGCCGCTCCAAGGGCAGGCTAAGCAAACCGGAGAAATCTTCCCCGGGAAGATAGCACGTCTCCAGGGCAAAAGGCTGCTCGCCGGATTGCCGCAGCCGCTCCACCTTTACCAGAGAGCTGTGGGCCGGCAGAGACAGGCGCGCAGCGGCCTCCTGCTCGCCTTCCACGAGTTCGGCGCACAGGATGCGGGAACGCGCGGGCAAGCCGCGGCTGGCCATCTGCTCGGTGAAGCTGGCCAGGCGGTTGAAGTGGATCTTGGGCAGGGCGACGAACGTGCCGGCACCGCGCCGGCGGTCGACCAAGCCGTCGCGCTCGAGTTCGGCCAACGCGTGCCGCGCGGTCATCAGGCTCACTTCGTGGCTGCGCGCCAGCTCTCTTTCCGACGGCACGGCATCGCCCGGCTGCAGCTCACCGGCCTGGATTCGCCGCTGGAGCGCATATTGGATCCGGCGGTATGCGGGCGCATCCGATTCCGTGTTTTCGAACATCAAAACTCCGTCTCCGAAGCGATTCGGGCAATGCTACCAGCAAGTTGCAAGCGATGGCACGTGCTATAGAGCTTCCCGGGCCATGTGCTATAGAGCATCAACGATGGTATTTTACCCCTGCGCGGGCGTGATTTCCAGATTAATTTAATATTTTCCCCTTGACGTAAGGTTACAACCGGATTTATACTTCCGCATAGTAGCTTTCTGCTATATAGCTGTATGCAAGGGGTTCTTGGCGGGTTACACGGGTGCGATATAGCGCCACTCCCGCTGCAATAGAGGCCGGAGAAGGCTTAGCTTCTCCTCAACGACTGGAGATATCTCGTGAAACAACGAATGAACCTACGGAGCGGCAACCGGTGGCTGGCTCTGGTGGTGGCGCTGTGCGCCTTGACTGGCTCCCTGTGGGGCCAGCAGGTGACCGCCGCGATCACCGGGACCATCACCGATCCCTCCGGCGCCCCGATCGTGGGCGCAAAAGTGATTGTGAAGGATCTGGATCGCGGCGTGGTGTTCCCGGCGGAGTCCAACACTCAAGGCGCGTACAACCTGCCCCGCCTGCCCATCGGACGTTATGAAGTCAGGGCGGAGGCACAGGGATTTCAAACGTCGGTGCAGCCGGCAATGACCTTGGACGTCAACCAGACGGCCCGCGTCGACTTTCAGATGAAGATCGGCCAGGTATCGGAAACCGTGGAGGTGACCGGAGCCGCGCCGCTGCTCGAAACTGAGACGACCCAATTGAGCACGGTGATCGACTCCAATGTGACGGAAAACCTCCCGTTGGGCTCGCGCAACTACGCGCAGTTGACCTTGCTCGCCCCAGGCGCCGTGACCACCGATCCGAGCGGCTTCACGAATGGCATCACGACCGGACTGGGCCCCGGCGGCAATGACGCCTCCCGGCCCTATATCAACGGCAATCACGAACAGGCCAACAATTTCCTGCTCGACGGCCTGGATAACAATCAGGTCTCCGACAACCTGATGGGTTACACACCCAACGCGGACGCTATCGCCGAATTCAATATGATCACCCAGAACGCCTCTGCGGAATTCGGGAATTTTGAGGGCGGTATCATCAACACGACCATCAAATCGGGTACTAACCAGTATCACGGCGATGTATTCGAGTTCTTCCGCAACAATGTGCTCAATGCAAATTCCTGGGCGAACAACTGGAACGACCTGCCCAAAGGGGCGCTTCGCTGGAACCAGTTCGGCGGGGTAATTGGCGGACCTATCAAAAAGGATAAACTCTTCTTCTTCGCGGACTACCAAGGTCAGCGCCTCGATTATCCGACCTCGCTCGGCTATGCAAGTGTATTGACAGCGGCTGAGCGCAATGGCGACTTTTCGGCGCTGCTGGGGGCCGGCACGCCCTATCAGCTCAAGAACCCTTTCGCCAACGGAGCGCCGTTCGCCAATAACCAGATCCCGGTCAGCATGATCGACCCGGTAGCCAAGAACCTTTTTGCCTCCGGCTTTTACCCGCTGCCCAATGCGACAGGCACTAACAATGGCCTGACGAACAATTATCTTTACGGGTCGAACTCAGCCATCGATCAGGATCAGGGCGACGTCAAAATAGATTATAACCTCGGCACCAACGACCGTATCTCCGGGCGTTACTCGCGGTTATGGGCCAATGATCCGTCAGCCAACACTTTCAAGCTATTCGACGACGCGTTTACCTATGACAATGCGCACAGCGGCGTGGCGAATTGGACTCACACCTTTGGCCCGAATATCGTCAACGAAGCGCGCGTCGGCGTGAACTACGTGCTGGTGAACAATGGCAACAATCCTAAGGCCGGTTTGGGCGATCTGAGCACGACGATAGGCATCGCCAACGGCAATAACGTAGGCCCTGGGCTATTGGGCCTCAACTTCAACAACGGATACGCCAACGGTATCGGGAGTAGCATCGTCGGCAGCCAGCAGCTCTTTGCCAGTACCGTGATCCAGTTCGACGACACCGCGGTTATCACCAAAGGTCAACACACCTTCCACGCCGGGTTCCAGTTCTTCCGCGAACGCATCAACGTATACTACGCCGGCAACAACGGCAACCAAGGTTCCATCACCTTTGGCGGCCAGTATTCCGGTACGGGTGAGAGCGACTTCTTCCTTGGACTGCCCAGCGGTTATGGCGGCGGCAGCGCCCAGAACGGCACTTGGGGCCAGCGCTCCAACATCATAGCGGGCTTTCTGCAGGACGATTTCCATGTGTCCAAGAGCCTGACCCTCAACCTGGGAGTCCGGTATGAAAACCATACGCCGTGGGTCGAGGTCGACAACCGTCAGGCGAACTTCGGACTCTTCAGCGGCACAGTCTACGTGGCGGGCCAAAGTTGCCCCTTCAGCAATTGCAGGGCACTCTATAACGCCTACAACTTCGGCTATGACTTCCAACCGCGCGTCGGGTTCGCCTGGTCGCCGCAAGCCCTGGGTGGCAAGACGGTCTTTCGCGGCGCGTATACCTTATCTTCCTATCTGGAGGGCACCGGTACCAACCTACGGCTGCCTATGAATCCGCCGGTGCGTCAGCCTAACTTCGGCGCTACGTACTCTATAGCCGCGGATGGACCCTTGCCTCCGACGACCACCGATCAAGGCTTGATCGTGCCGCCGGCCGGCAATCCGTTCCAAGGCGCGGAACTCCGGCTTTGGGACCCCAACGACAAGCCTGCCGCCGTGCAACAGTGGAATTTCAGTATTCAGCATCAGTTCTCCAACAATGCGACGCTGCAGGCCAGCTATGTGGGACAGCACGGCACGCACCTGATGGAGCCTGAGCTTTACTCGCAGACGTACCTGAACCCCAATGGTACGACTTCGCCCAGTCCCTATATATCAGGCAACCCGACGCTCGCGAATGAGATCGGGTTCATTGCCGGGACCTCCTCCGCCGGAACCCAGGAGTACAATGCATTGCAGGCGGTTTTCCAGAAGCGTCTCAGCAACGGACTGCAAGGCCAAGTAGCCTACACTTATTCGAAGTGTATGACCAACAACGGCGGTTACTACGGAAGCTGGGGCGGGCAGGCCTGGTACGGCCCAACTTACTGGCAGAACTTATACGACTCCAAAGCCGAATGGGGTCCCTGCTTCTATGATCTGACGCAGGACCTGACGACTTATGCGCTCTATGAGCTACCGTTCGGGAAGGGTCGGCAGTACGGTAAGGATACCAACCCAGTCCTCAACGCGATAGCGGGCGACTGGAACGTCTCCGCAATTCTGACCTTTCACTCCGGCTTCCCAATGACACCTTACACCTGGACCGATACTTCCGGGACGGGTCTCGGCAACGTATTCTCGACGCGCGCGGACTGTGTCTCGCCCGCCAACATCCTGAATACCAATTACTCCGCCGGCGGCATTCAGTGGTTCAATCCAAACGCTTTTGCCACTCCCGCCAACGGCGCGTTCGGCAATTGCGGAAACGGAGTGGTGCGCAGTCCCGGGATGGGTAACCTGGACCTTAGCGTGCAGAAGGACTTCCCCATCGGGGAAAGAGGGAAGGTCCAGTTCCGTGGCGATTTTATCAACGTTGCGAACCACCCCATCTTTGACGCGCCGAACCTCGCGCTAGGCGGTGGTTTGGGCGTGATTACCGCCACCCAACCCCCCCGCAACATTCAATTGGGTTTGAAGTTTATTTTCTAGACCCCACAAAACCGTAGAATCTTCGGGGAGCCGCAGCGTCGGCTCCCCCTTTTTTATTGCAGCGTACAATGGATCTAGTGAAACTCTTTCTCCTTGGTGCGCTGGCTGCCGCTGTCGCTGCCGGCCAATCCTCCCAGCAGCTTGCCGAATCCGGCCACTGCCGGGAAGCTTTGCCATTGCTGAAAGCCGAACTGGCGAAAGCCACCGCCGCGGATGTGCAGAAGCGCCTCGGAGTGGATGGTGTCCGCTGTGGCATGACGCTCGACGACCTGGATGCCACCCTCGACTTTCTGCGCGGTCTCAACAGGAATTTCCCCGGCGATGCCGAGGTGCTGTATCTCTCCGTCCATGTTTTTTCCGATCTGTCCATTCGCTCTTCCCACAAGCTCATGGTGTCGGCTCCCACCGCCTACCAGGTGCACGAACTGAACGCGGAGGCTCTGGAGACCCAGGGCAAGTGGAGCGACGCCGAGGCGGAATATCGCGAGGTGCTCAAGAGGGATCCGCAGTTGCCCGGCATCCACTATCGCATCGCACGGCTGCTGCTTTCGGCGCCCCCGGACACGCCCGTCAATGGCGATGCCCAAGCCGCTCCTCCCGATGTCAAAGGCGCCGCGCGCCGCGAATTGGAAGAGGAGTTGAAGATCGACCCCAACAACGCCGGCGCCGAGTACGTGCTCGGCGAACTGGCCCGCCAGGAGGGTAAGGACGCGGCGGCCATCGACCATTTCAGCCGCGCTACGAAACTGGACGCCGGATTCGCGGACGCTTTCATCGGGTTGGGCCGCACCTTTCTGACAGACAACCGCGCAGCCGATGCCATTCAGCCGCTTGAAACCGCTATCAAGCTCGATCCAGGCAGCCCCATCGCGCACTTCAGTCTGGCGACGGCCTACTCGCGCGCGGGCCGCAAAGCAGATGCGCAACGCGAGTTTAAACTGCTGAAGGAAACCTCGGAAAAGTTGGAGCAGACCAAGCAGCAGGTCCGGCAGGGCATCGCCGGCGCGCCACCGCAGCCATAGGCGCCGCCCGTTCCGTCAGTCTTGACCGGCTAGCGTAAGTTGATACGCAGACGCACAGCTCCAATATACTGGTCGGCGCCGCCGTAGTAACCGGTCAGGTCCAGCGGATCGCCGGCGCGGGGCACGGCGCCCTCCAGGAAGACGACGTCGGGTACGGTTCCGATTTTTTCCCAAGTCAGGCTGGGCAAAAGGAACGGGCTGCCGCAACGCGCCAGCACGCGGCGGGGATCGGCCTTGTCGAACAGAATCCAGCCTGGCCCGTAGACCAGCTGGTCGCTGGCGCCGTTGTACAGCAGCAGGATGCCCGCGCTGGTAATCAGCGGCGGCGGTCCGGGTTCCATGACGCGCGAATCGAATGCGCCGGGGCGGCGCTCGAGCACCGGCTGGGTGGTGGCATCCGCCCAATGCAGCAGGTCGTCGGAACTGGCGAGCCCCATGTAGTCGCGATCCTTGCCGTCGGGGTCGTGGCGCGTGCCCAGGTAGTACATCCACCACTTGCCGTTGATGCGCTCCGGCACGATAGCGCCGGACTTAGTCCAGCCGTTGTTCCAGGCTCCTTTGTACGCCGGAAGAATGACGCCGCGGCGCTGCCAGTGACGGAGGTCGGTGGAAGTGGCCAGACACAGTTGCGCGTCGTGCCGGTTATAGCCGGTGTAGGTCAGGTAATACGTGCCTTCGATGCGTATCAGCCGCGGATCTTCCACACCGCCGCCCTGCTCGTACGGAGCGGAGGGCTCCAGCACCGGCCGCGGATCGACTTTGAAATGCAGCCCGTCGCCGGCTTCCGCAATTCCGATGCGGGATGTCCCGCGGGCATCAGTGGCGCGGAACAGCAGCACGGTCTTCCCGCTCACGATAATGGCCGCCGGGTTGAATGCTCCGGCCGCCATCCAGGGCGCCGGCGCGGGCTTCAGCACCGGCCGGCGGCTGAGGCGTTGGGCGTCGATGGTGACGGCGGGCAGCGGGGCTGGGCCGCCCTGTGCGCCGGCGAGCCAAAAGGCCACGAGGATTCCGAGATTCATCGCTTAAAGTAATATACTGTTTTCTGTCACCGGCGTACCCGTTACTTTGATTTTCGCCGCTCGCCGGTAGCGCGCCGGTTTTGGCCGAAAAACGCGGGACCTGGCAGGGCCGCGCAGGCTAACCTGCAATCAGGGAAAGCCGAATCCGCCACGGAATGCAGCAATCCCTTAGAATGAAAAGATCCCCATGCGGTACATTCCATTGATCATCAAGAACTGCTGGCGCAATCGCCGCCGCACCACGCTGACCATCATCAGCGTGGGCGTGTCGATGTGCCTGCTGGGCGTGCTGATGGCGGTTTATCACGCCATGTACCTGAGCGACCCGACACCCGAACAGGCCCTGCGGCTGGTCACCCGCAACCGGATCTCGCTGACGGTGCAGATCCCGCAGTTTTACATGCAGCGCATCCAGCAGGTGCCGGGCGTGAAGGAAGTGATGCCGTCGCAGTGGTACAACGGCGTCTACAAAGACGCACGCGATCCGAAGAACTTCTTCGCGCGGTTCGGAGTGGACCCGGAGAAGATGTTCCAGATTTATACCGAGCTGCGCATCCCGGAAGATCAGAAGAAGGCCTTCATTCACGACCGCACGGGCACGGTGATCGGCCGCGATCTGGCGGACAAGTTCAACTTCCACCTGGGCGATCGCATCACCATCACAGGCGACATCTTTCCCGGCACGTTGGAACTGACGGTGCGCGGCATCTTCGACAGCCCGCGCAAGAGCGAGGTGCTGTACTTCAATTGGGCGTACGTGCGGGAAGGCCTGCCGGAAGCCCGTAAAGGCGACGTAGGCACGTTCAACATACTCTGCGACAGCCCGGCGGTGGTTGCGCGGGTGGCCAAGACGATCGACGACGAGTTCCACAACGCTCCGGTGCAGACGCGCACGGAGACCGAGCAGGCCTTCACGCTGAGCTTCGCTTCGATGCTGGGCAACGTGAAGATGTTCCTGTTCAGCATCTGCGGCGCGGTGATGTTCACGGTGCTGCTGGTCTCGGCCAACACCATGGCGATGAGCGTGCGCGAGCGCGTGCGCGAAGTCGGCGTGCTGAAGACGCTGGGCTTCACGGGCGGAAACATCCTGTTTATCATCCTGGGCGAGGCATTGGCGATCTCGGTGGCGGGCGGCGCGATCGGGTTCCTGCTGTCGACGTTTCTGACGAGCGGGATTCGTAAGAGCCCGGCCGGGTTCTTCCTGCCGCCGATTCATCCGTTCGACCCGACGGTAGCCGCCGCGTGCATCCTGGTGGCGGGCGCGGTGGGCCTGTTGAGTTCATTCGTGCCGGCTTGGGGGGCTTCGCGGACACCCATCGTGGAAGCCCTGCGGAGTACCGACTAGGAGTTCACGTATGGCCATTCCCGTCGCGTACAATTTTCGCAACCTGATCGTCCGTAAGACCACCACGCTGATGACGGCGCTGGGCATTGCGCTGACGGTGGCGGTGCTGCTGGCGATGATGGCGTTGTTGGGCGGCTTGCGCAGTACGCTCTCCGCCAGCGGTGATCCCTTGCAAGTGATCGTGCTGCGAAAGGGATCGGAAACGGAGCTGGTTTCCAACTTCACGCGCCAACAGTTTCAGGATCTGAAGTTCAAGGCGGGCATCGCGCGCACGGCCAATGGCGATCCCATGGCGTCGCTGGAGGTAGTCAGCATCATCAACCTGGCGAGCGTGGACGCGCCGGAGGGCATGAACGTCTCGGTGCGCGGCCTGCTGCCGATAGGGATCGAGATGCGCAGAGGGCTCAGGCTGGAAAGCGGCCGCTGGTTCGATCCGGGCAAACGGGAACTGGTGGTGGGCAAGTCAATCGCGCGGCGGTATCCGGGGGCGAGGCTGGGCCAGCACATCACGTTCGGGCGCGGCGATTGGGAAGTAGTGGGCGTGATGGACGCGGGGCAGAGCGCGCAGAACAGCGAGATCTTCGGCGGCTTGGACCGGGTGAGCGGGGACCTGGATCGGACGGAAGTGCTCAGCTCCGCGCTGGTGCGCGCCGTGGATGCCGCTTCGGCGCCGGCTCTGGCCAACAGCATCAACGACGATCAACGCCTGAACATGAACGCCGAATCCGAGAAGCAATACTATGAGCTGCAAACGGTGGCGGCGCGGCCCATCGAATTCATCGGGATCTTCGTGGCGGTGATCATGGCCATCGGCAGCAGCTTCGCGGCGATGAACACCATGTACGCGGCGGTGGCGCGGCGGGCGCGGGAGATCGGCACATTGCGGGTACTGGGCTTCTCGCAAGGCAGCATCCTGTTCAGCTTCTTTCTGGAATCGGTGCTGCTGGCGGCGCTCGGCGGACTGCTGGGTTGTCTGCTGGTATTTCCCCTGAACGGCGTGACTACCGGGATCGGGAGCACCACGTTCAGCGAGCTGGCGTTCGCATTCAAGGTAACACCGCCGATCATGCTGGCTGGATTGACCTTCGCGATGGTTTTGGGAGCGGCGGGCGGCCTGTTCCCGGCGCGCCTGGCGGCCAAAAAGGAGATCCTGACGGCCCTGCGCGAGGTTTAGCGGACATGGATGCGGAACTGAAGTCTCTGCAGATCGATCGCGGCAAGAAGCGCTCCGGCGAGCCCTCCAAGTGGGCCACGCGCTGGATCATCGGCGGCGTGACGCTGTTCGTGCTGCTCGGAGCGGGCCGGTTCGCTTACAGCCGTTTGAACGCGGCCACCGAAGTGGAAGTGCAGCGCGTGAAGGCCATCAGCACGGGGCAGGCGGCGCAAGGCGTGGTGTTGAATGCCACGGGCTACATCGTGGCCGCGCACAAGATCGAGCTGGCCGCCAAGGTAGTGGGCAAGGTGAAGTGGATCGGGGTGGATAAAGGCGACAGGGTGAAAGAAGGCCAGGTCCTGGTGCGGCTGGAGGACGACGAATACCGCGCGCAGCTCGATCAGGCCAAGGGCAACCTGGCGAACCTGCAGGCCAAGCTGGCCGAGCTGGAGCACGGCTCGCGTCCGGAAGAAGTGGCGCAGGCGCTGGCGAACCTGAACTCGTCCAAGGCGGATCTGGAGAATGCGCGCGTGAGCCTGGAGCGCACGCGCAAACTGGTGGCGCAGGCGGTGATGTCGCAGCAGAACCTGGACGACGCGCAGGCCCGCTACGACTCTTCAGCCGCCAAGGTGAATTCGCTGCAGAAGGCCTATGACCTGGTGAAGCTGGGCCCGCGGCAGGAGCAGATCGACGCCATGCGCGGACAGGTGGAGCAGGCCCGCGGCGCGGTGTCCTACGCGGAGACCAACCTGGCGAATACGATTATCCGTTCGCCGGTCACCGGCACGATTCTGGAGCGGGCGGTGGAGATCGGCGAGTTCGTCACCACCAGCTTCGTGGGCGATCGCGGCGCCAAAGGGTACGTGGTTTCGCTGGCGGATCTAAATGACCTGGAAGTGGAACTGGATATCAGCCAGAACGATTTCGCCAAGCTGCACATGAAGCAGAATGGCATCATCACCACGGACGCGTTCCCGGACCGCAAGTACGGCGGCTTCATCCGGGAAGTGTCGCCGGAGGCCAACCGGCAGAAGGCCACGGTGCAGGTGAAGGTGAAGGTGGCGCATCCGGACGATTATCTGCGGCCGGAGATGAACGCCAGCGTGTCTTTTCTGTCCGACGAGAAGAACGCGGCGGCCACTCCGTCGCAGCCGATCGTGGTGGTGCCGGCCAACGCCATCCGCGACAACAAGGTGTTCGTGGTGCTGGACGGGCGGGCCGTGACGCGGCCGATTAAGGCGGGGCCCGCCAACAGCCAGGGCGTGCGCGTGGAGCAGGGACTGATGGGCGGCGAAGACCTGATCGTGAACCCGCCCGCGACTTTGAAGGACGGAGACCGAGTGCGGCAGAAGGCCTGATGCGATATGAGCGAGACGATCATTGAAACGCGCAATCTGACCAAGGAATTTATTCGCGACGAGTTCCACGTGGTGGCGCTCAAGAACATCGATGTACGGATCGACAAAGGCGAGTTCGTGGCGCTGATGGGGCCATCGGGATCGGGCAAGTCCACGCTGCTGCATCTGATCGCCGCCATGGACAAAGCCACGGGTGGAGAGATCCGGGTGCTGGGGCACAACCTGCGCGAGCTCAGCGACCGGCAGATCGCGCACTGGCGCAACGAGCACGTGGGCTTCATCTTCCAGCAGTTCAATTTGATTCCGGTGCTGACGGCGCTCGAGAACGTGGAACTGCCGCTGAAACTCACCAACCTGAAGAAGCAGGAACGCAATGAGCATGCCGCCACTGCGCTGAAGCTGGTGGGGCTGGGCGACCGGCTGGGCCATTATCCGCGGCAACTCTCGGGCGGGCAGGAGCAGCGGGTGGCCATCGCGCGCGCCATCGTTACGGATCCGGCATTGATCCTGGCGGACGAGCCCACGGGCAACCTGGATGCGGCTTCCGCCGACGATGTGCTGACGATCCTTTCCAAGCTGAACAAGGAATATGGTAAGACCGTCGTGATGGTGACGCACGATCCGCACGCGGCGCGCTTCGCCACCAAAGTACGGCATCTCGAAAAAGGAGAACTGCTGGCCGAGGACGCGGTGCCGGCAGCCAAATAGCATGGCCGAACTGGAGATCCACCACGAAGAAGGAAACGAGCACGACCCCATCGGAAAGAAGGTAGGAATCCTGGCCGCGCTGCTGGCAGTCTTTCTGGCGGTCGTGACTATTATGTCGCACCGCACACACACCGAAGCGATTATCAAGAAGTCGGACTCGGTAGACGAGTGGCAGCACTATCAGTCGAGCCGCCTGAAGTATCACAACCTGGAATTGGGCGAGCGGCTGATCGAAGCGCTGGAGGCTAGCGGCCCGAAGGCGCAGCAGCACCTGGAGCAGATCCGGAAGGAAAAGGAGAAGTATACCGAACAAGCCAAGGAACTGCAGGAGAAGGCGGAGGGCAAGACGCAGGAGTCGGAAGCGGCGGAGCGGCGGGCACTGCACTACGACTTCGGCGAAGGGCTGCTGGAGATCGCGCTGGTGCTCAGCTCGCTCTACTTCATTTCGCGCAAGATGTTATTTCCGATCATCGGCGTGATCGCGGGCGTGGCGGGCATTATCATTGCCGCCACAGGGTTGCTGGGCTAGGATCCCGCCACCTGCTCGTAGTATTGCTCGTACAGGGGAATGATCTTGTCGGTACAGAAGCGGCTGGTGGCGGTGCGGCGCGCGGCCTGGGCCATCCCGTCGTGCAGCTCATCATCGGTTATCAGGGCCGCCACACGCGCGCCCAGCGCGGGGATGTCGCCCACGGCTTCCAGGTAGCCATCCACGCCATCAGTAATCAGCTCCGGCACGCCGCCCACGCGGGTGGCGACGGGGGGCACGCCGCAGGCCATGGCTTCGAGCGCCACCAGACCGAATGACTCCAGCTCGCTGGGCATCAGCAGCACGTGGGCCAGGGGAATGATGCGCTCGACGTGGTTCTGCTTGCCCAGGAACGAGACGTGGCGCTCCACGCCCAACTCGCGCGCCAGGTGTTCGGCGGGGCCGCGCTCGGGGCCGTCGCCCACCATCAACAGGTGCGCGGGCGTTTGCTTCACGACCTCCGCCAGAATGCGCACGCAATCCTGGACGCGCTTCACGGGCCGGAAGTTGGATACATGGATCAGCAGCTTGCCCTCTTCGGGGGCATAGCATCTGGCCATGGCTTTTTCGCGATCCGGTTTGTAGACGTCGCAGTTGACGAAGTTCTTGATCACGCGGATTTCGTTGCGGACGCCGAAGACGTCGACAGTCTGGCGGCGCAGGTATTCGCTGATGGAGGTGATGCCGTCGGACTTTTCGATGGAGAACTTGGTGATGGGGAAGTACGACCGGTCAGTCCCCACGAGGGTGATATCGGTGCCGTGCAGGGTGGTGATGAACGGCAGACGCCGCACGGGCGCCAACATGTCTTTGGCGAGCATGGCGGAGATGGAGTGAGGGATGGCGTAATGCACGTGGAGCAGGTCGAGGTTGTAAGACTCGGCGACTTCGGCCATGCGGGAGGCCAGCGCGAGGCAATACGGCGGATACTGGAACAGCGGATAGGTGGAGACTTCGACCTCGTGGTAATGAATGCGCGGGATGCCGGGGTCCAGGCGAATGGGATTGGCGTAGGTGATGAAGTGAACCTGGTGGCCGCGGTTGGCTAGCTCCAGGCCCAGCTCGGTGGCCACGATGCCGCTGCCGCCGTAGGTGGGATAGCAGGTGATGCCGACGTTCACACCGTCAGGCTACCATGAACGCCGCAGCGCTAGCCCTGGCCGTCTTTGAGCTCTTCGCGGGCTTTGCGGACCTCGTCGAGGCGCTCGGCGATGCGCTTCTCGACGCCGCGGCCGGTGGGGAAGTAGTAGCGCTTGCCGGCCAGGGAGGGTGGGAGGCAATGCATGCCGGTGATGGCGTCCTCGAACTTGTGGGCGTGCTGATAACCTGCGCCGTAGCCCCATTGCTTCATGGCGGCGGTGGGCGCATTACGCAGATGCAAAGGGACCGGCTCGGCCATAGTCTGCTGGACGTCGGCCTGCACCGCCGCCAAAGCGCGATAAGAGGCGTCGGACTTAGGAGCCACCGACAGATAGATGGCGGCCTGCGCCAGGGCCAGATCGCCTTCGCCGATGCCCAGAAAGTGAACGGCCTGCATGGCCGCCACGGCCTGCTCGAGGGCGCGGGGATCGGCCAGACCGATGTCTTCGATAGCCATGCGCATGAGGCGGCGCGCAATATACAGGCGGTCTTCACCGGCTTCCAACATGCGCGCCAGCCAGTAAAGGGCGGCGTCGGTGTCGCTCGAGCGGACCGACTTGTGCAGGGCCGAGATGAGGTTGTAATGCTCCTCGCCGGCCTTGTCGTAGAGCAGCACCTTGCGCTCGATGGCGTCCTGCACGGCCTGTTCGGCGAGTTCGTGCGGAGGCGAGGCGGCCACGGCGGCCTCGAGCGTGTTGTAGGCGCCCCGGGCATCGCCGTTCGAGAAGATGGCGATCTGCTCGAGCAGGGCAGGCGGCGCGGCGATCTCCAGTTCTCCGAGACCGCGCTCGCGATCGGCCAGGGCGCGCTGCAACAGTCCCACGATCTCTTCAGTGGTGAGCGCGCGCAGCGCATAGACGCGGGAGCGGGAGAGCAGCGCGGCGATCACCTCGAACGACGGGTTCTCGGTGGTGGCGCCGATCAGGATAATGTCGCCGCGCTCGACGTAGGGCAGGAAGGCATCCTGCTGGGCCTTATTGAAGCGGTGGATCTCGTCGATGAAGACGATGGTGCGGCGGCCCGTGCGGCGCAGACGCTCGGCATCCGACATGACAGCCTTGATTTCCTTGATGCCGCTGAGCACGGCGCTGAAGGGGATGAACTCGCAGCGCGTAAGGCGCGCGATCAGGCGGGCCAGGCTGGTCTTGCCGACGCCAGGCGGTCCCCACAGGATGACGGAACTCAGCTCGTCGCGCTCGATCTGGCCGCGCAGGGGTTTACCGGGACCCAGCACGTGCTCCTGGCCGGCGAACTCATCGAGGGTGACGGGGCGCATGCGGTCGGCGAGCGGGCGTTTCTTGTCGACCTTCTCGGGATGGCTCAGCGCGGATGTATCGAACAGGCTCAATCGCGCAGCGACCTCTGGCGCCGGGCTTCGTAAAGCAGGATGCCGGCCGCGACGGCGGCGTTCAGGGACTCGACGCCGGAGGTCGGGATGGAGATATCGATAGCGGCGGCGCGGAGTTCGGGGCTGACGCCGCGGGCCTCGTTGCCGACAATGAGCGCGCACTTGCGGGCGAGGTCCGCTTCGCCCAGCGGCTTGGAAGGAAGCGGCGAGTTGGCGGGCACGCCGGCGTAGACATCCAGCTTGTTCTGCTGGAGGGAGGCGCGGCCAAGGGCGGAATCGAGGCCATACGCGAAAGGCACGCGGAAGAGAGATCCGGCGGCGGCGCGCAGGGTTTTGGGATTGAACGGGCTAACGGAACCTTTCAGAAACATGATGCCGGTGGCGCCGAAGGCCTCGGCGGCGCGCACGATGCTGCCGGCATTGCCGGGGTCTTGCAAGCCGTCGAGCACGACGACGAGGCTGCGCCCGCGGAACAGTTGCGGCAGGTTCCAGACGGGCGGGCGCACCAGCGCGATGACGCCCTGGCTGGCTTCGGTGCCGGAGATGTACGGGAAGAGCTGATCGGCGACGACCGCCACGCGCAGGCCCGCGAGGCGCTTTACATGGCTCTCGACGGCGGATTGCACGGATTCCGAGCAGAGCACCACGCGGACCGCGCAATCACTGCGGAGGGCTTCCTCGAGCAGATGAAACGTCTCGGCGACAAGGTAGCCTTCCTGGGTCAGGCCGCCGCGGGCGATGGCGCGCCGGACGTCTCTTAACAAGGGATTCGCCGGACTGGATATCATTTCGGGTTTGAGCATCTTACAATGTGTCAGGGATCAGCATAGCGCACATGAAACGGGCCGTCCTCAATACAGTGGTGGCGCTCTTCTCGCTGGCGATGCTTTCGACGTCGTGGATGGCGATCCAAGTGGAGCGGCAGGCCGCGCGCGACGAGGCGCAGCCGGCGGACGTGATCCTGGTGCTGGGCGCGGCGGAGTATCGCGGGCGGCCGTCGCCGGTGCTGAAGGCGCGGCTGGATCATGCGCTGGAGCTATACCGCAGGCACCTGGCGCCGCGCATCATGACCACGGGCGGCGCGGGCGGCGATCCGGTGTTCACGGAAGGCGAGGTGGGGCGCGCCTATCTGGCGAGCCAGGGAGTGCCTCCGGAGGACATCGTAGTGGAGAGCGAAGGCGGGAGCACGGTGGCGTCCACGGCACTGGCGGGCGAGATCATGAAGCGGATGGGGCTGGTGTCGGCGATCGTGGTCAGCGACGGGTACCACATTTACCGGGTGAAGAAGATGCTGGAGAGCCGGGGGCTGACGGTTTACGGGTCGCCGCGGCACGAGAACGCGCGGGACAGCATGCGGGAGCGGTGGAACTATGTACGGCAGGCGGTGGGGTATCTGCTGTGGTCGTGCGGAGTGCCGGTGTAGGTGGACGATCAAAGTGTAAGTTATTAAATATAAATGGCTCCTTTTGATCGGCCAGTTCCTCGGCGAGGGTGTCTGGCACGACTCAGCGAGTGCGCGGGCCAGTCAGCACGGGATCCATGCGGGGTGAAGAGACACGGGGAGCGGGCCAGTGGCGACTGGCGGTGAGGTTGTCAAAGATCAGGGGTGGGTTTCTGTTAACGGGTGTCGCCGGCTGGCACGGGCGCATGCCCGTTGGCCTTCAGGGCCATCGGCTGGTTGGCTTCCAGCGGGGGGTGAGGGGCTTGTGGCCGCGGGGGTTGGGGGTGGACTTGTGTTTCGCTACGTTCCTCGGTTTGCGCGGGCCGGTGCTGCTGGA
>DATGGM010000085.1:0-109728 GCA_035308525.1 Bryobacteraceae bacterium | reverse complement strand
CCTACCTTCCCTGGTTCCGCATCGGTCCGGCCAACGCGGACGACCCTGCCATTACGATCGAAGAACTTCTCACCCACAGCGCGGGACTCCCGCGCGAGGCCGGCCCGCACTGGTCCGATCTGAACTTTCCCGACGCCGAGGGCGTACAGCAATTCGTCAAAACACACCAGGCGGCCTTCGCGCCGGAGGTTCGCTGGAAGTATTCCAATTTAGGATTTACCATCGCCGGCATGGTGGTGGAAGCCGTGTCCGGCGAGAAGTATGCCGACTACGTACAGAAACACATCTTCGACCCTCTGGGCATGACGGTTTCCAGCGTGGATCGCGATGTGGAGGGCATGGCCACGGGCTACGGTGCACGAATGCCGGACGGCACGCGAGAGAAGAGGCCTTTCGTGGATGCGCGCGCGATGGCCCCGGCGACCGGCATTACTTCCAACGTGGAAGATATGGCCAGGTTCGTATCTCTCCAGTTCCGCGAGGGCAAAGCCGGCGGCAGCCAGATCCTCTCAACCGGCGCGCTGAGGCAGATGCATCGCGTGCGGGTGCTCGACAATAACTGGCAGTCCGGCAATGCCATCGGCTTCGGCGTGTCCCGCGAGGGAGATAAGACCTACGTGGGCCACGGTGGTTCGTACCCCGGCTACAAGACCCAGACGCTCATACAACTGGAGCCCAAGGTCGGCGTGATTGTGTTGACAAACGGCGACGACTCGAATCCCAGAGACATAGCGCTCCACCTGATGCAATCGGTGGGTGAGGCGGCCGCAAAAGCATCTCACGTGAGTCCGGGGGTGGTGACCTGGGATCCGGCGTGGAGCCGCTTCGCTGGAAACTATCGCGGCCGGACCGGAGGCGAGATGGCGGTCGTCGAGTTGAATCACCGCTTCGTGATCTTCGATCCGTCGACCCCCTGGCCGGAGCACCCCGCTCATCTGGAACCAGTCGGCAACGGGCAATTTCGCATGGAGGCAGCCACCGGCGGCGGCCCGGTCGGAGAAATCGCGCGCTTTGTGGAACAAGACGGGAAAGTTGTCAGGATGTACGTCGGCGGCAGCTTCTACGATCGCGTAAACGGCCAGCCGTGACGTGCCTGGTCAATTCAGGTCGATGTTGCGGAACCCGGTATCGCAGCGCATGTGCCACCTGTTCAGTCCCAGGCGCTTCAACACGCTGCGTGCCGTGCGTTGCGAGTGTGGGTCGGCACAAAGAAAAGTAACCGTCCTCGTCGATGTGGAGCCGGTACCCGAAGGGCGAGCTGCGAAAATCCCGCGGGGAGCCATCCGCGGCGATCGGATAATCGGCCGCGAGCCTCCGTCTCGTAGGCACCAGCGTGTTCGGCTTGATCCTCGGGACTTCGGCTGAAATGTCCATCATGTCGCCGCGACATTGATAAAACGGATCTTCGCAGGCTACGCCCAGAGCGGTGGCGATGGCATCCAGCGGGCGGAACGTACAGGCCGCAATGGTCGCGCGATCGCCGCGTGCATGACGATCCGATTATCGCAGCTTTGAACAGCGGCGGATGTCGCCAGGACCGCGTCCGATGAATATCCGCATGGAAGTACCGGTACGCTCAAAATTGGCCCAGGGGACTATACAACCGGGGCAATACAGGCTAGCTTGTAAAGACTACGCAAGAGCCCCACGTGGCTTCAACTTCCGTTCCATGATCAAGACCGCGCTCTCTCGCAAATCATCGTAGCTGTGCGGCGCGCACAGCAGGGGAAATCATGAAAAATCGCAAAAATACATCCGCAATCGTATCTTGGATCTCGATTCTGGCCATGGCCGGGACCGCCTTTTCACAGTCCTCGCCACAACGGCCCGGGCACATGAATCCACCGCCCCTCTCGCCGGAGCCGCGCGTCGGTAGGACCGGGCCGGAGCCGGCTGCCACCGCCAATTTTCCGGCGCCCAACAGCTCCACCTGGACCGCCCTGGGCCCGGCGCCGTTGAATGCCGGAGGGAGCATCAGCGGCCGTGTCGCGGGCGTGGCTGTCGACCCCACCAATGCCAACAATATTTATGTCGCGGCGGCCGGAGGCGGAGTCTGGCAGACCACCGACGGCGGCTCCACTTACACTCCTCTGACCGACTTCCAGGGCAGTCTCGCCATGGGAGCCATCGCGGTGGCCCCCTCCAACCATCTGAGAATCTATGCCGGCACCGGCGAAGGCAACAACTCCGCCGACTCGAATTTCGGTGTAGGTATCCTGGTGTCGAGTGACGGCGGTGCCACCTGGTCCCTTTCCACGGGACCGAGCGGGGTCTTCAACCGGCTGTCCTTCTCCAAGATCTCGGTACATCCCACCGATGCCAACACCGCCTACGCCGCCGTGAACGACTTCGATGAAAACAGCCTTTGCTGCGCCAACACCGGCATTTACAAAACCAGCGATGGCGGCGCCACCTGGACCAACGTCACCTCCGCGGCCGGAAAGGACGCTGCTTACCCCTGGTCGGACGTGATCGTGGACCCCAACAGCCCTAACATTATCTACGCCGCGCACGGGGATGTCTTCAACGTCAACGGCACGAACGGAGTGTACCGCTCGCTCGATAGCGGAACGACCTGGTCCATTCTGTCCAACGCTCCTAACGGTGGCACTACAATTGGCAGAATCGCCCTGGCGGTGGCGCCCTCGGCTTCCAACTCCGGGCAACACGTACTTTACGTGGCGATCACAACGAACCTGAGTACCGGCTCCGGGGGGTTGTATCAGATGCTGCGCTCCGACAATGCGGACGCCGCCACGCCCACATTCACCATCCTTTCGACCACGCCCAACTTCCTCGGAGGGCAGGGCTGGTACGACATAATCGTGGGCGTGGATCCCGCAAATTCGGCCAACGTTTATGCCGCCGGCGTGACGCCGAACAACGTCCTCCAGTCGACCAATAGCGGCGTCAACTGGACCAACATTTCAACCGTGGGCGGCATCACTCCCCACACCGACTCTCACGCCATGGCCTTCGATTCTTCCCGCCGGCTGCTGCTGGGTTCCGACGGCGGGGTCTGGCGATTCGATCCAACCGTTCCAAGCTGGACCAACCTCAACGGAAATCTCAACACCATCCAGTTCACCGGAATCGGCGTCCACCCCACCAACGGCCAGACGATCGTGGGCGGCAGCCAGGACAACGGCACCGAATTAACGACCGGAAGCCTGGTGTGGAACGAGGTTGATGGCGGCGACGGAGGCTACTCGCAGATCAGCCAGACCAGCCCCAGCATCTGCTACGTGAATCATCCCATCGCCAGTTTTGGCCCGACCAACTTTTTCCGTGTCTCCACGGACGGATGCAATACGTTTTCATCCCGGACGCCGGTGGTCTCGAATTCCAACGTTTTCAATTTCTATGCGCCGATCTATGCCGATCCGAGCAATGGAAATAACATCTCCCTGGGCGGCGACAAGCTGTATGAGTCGATAAACGCCGCCACCAGTTGGAGCGGTTTCACCAGCCCCAGCGGCAATGCGATCGACACCATAGCGATGCTCCCGGGCAGCGCTACGTTCTACATCGCCACCGGCGGATCTTTCGCCACGTCCAGCCAGATCTGGATCACCACCAACAGCGGCACCACCTGGACGGCGCGCAACCTGCCCGTGGGCGGCCGTGTGCAGGAACTCGACGTCGATCCGAACGACCATACCGGGGCCACGGTGATCGCCGTGATCAATACCTTCAACTCGCCAAACGGACAGGTTTACAGAACGGTCAATGGCGGCACGAGTTGGAGCAACATCACCGGCAACCTTCCGGCCATACCCACCTGGTCGGCCAAGATCGACACGGACGCCAACCATACGATGTATGTGTCCAATGAGACCGGCGTCTATTCTTCCCCCAGTCCGTACACCACCTGGACGGCGGTGGGCGGCGGACTGCCCCACGCGCAGGGAGTGCATCTCGAACTGAATTCCAGCTTGCATGAGCTGGCCCTGGCCACGCATGGCCGCGGCGCGTGGTATTTCTCCACCCTGCCAGTGCAGCAGTCGCAGACCATCACGTTTGCCGCGCTGCCCAACGTACCCGTCAACACGCCGCCATTCACTGTTTCGGCTACCGCCACGTCCGGGCTCCCCGTGAGCTTTGCCTCCACTACCACCACGATTTGCACCGTGGCCGGTAACACGGTGACGCTGGTGAAAGGCGGCCTGTGCTCCATAGTGGCCTCTCAGCCGGGCAACGCCAGCTATTTGCCCGCTACGCCCGTGACACAAAGCTTCCATGTCATCGTGGGCACCACGCCGCAAACCATTACCTTCGCCCCGCTGCCGAACAAACCGGTCAACACTCCGCCATTCACCGTGACGGCCACCGCCTCGTCGGGCTTGCCCGTGAGTTTCGCCTCCACGACTCCGACCACCTGCACGGTTTCCGGCAACACCGTGACGCTGATCGTGGGCGGCCACTGCACCATCAAAGCCACCCAGGCGGGCAGCGCCACTTATGCGGCCGCCACGCCCGTGACCCAGACCTTTACGATTACGAAGCTGGCACAGACTATCAGCTTTGCCACGCTGCCGAACAAGCCCATCAATGCGCCGCCCTTCACGGTCGCGGCCACCGCCTCGTCCGGCTTGCCAGTCAGCTTCGCCTCCACGACCCTGACAACTTGTACCGTCTCCGGCAATACGGTGACGCTGGTTGCGGCGGGCCGCTGCGCAATCAAAGCCACGCAGGCCGGCAACGGCATCTACGCCGCCGCCACTCCCGTGACCCAGGCCTTCACCATCACCAAACTGGCGCAGACCATTAGTTTTGCGCCATTGCCGAACGTGCCGCTGAGCACTCCGCCATTCACGGTAACGGCGACAGCTTCGTCGGGCCTGACGGTGAGCTTCGCCTCCACCACCCCGACCATTTGCACCGTCTCCGGCAACACGGTGACGCTGGTAGCAACCGGCCGCTGCGCCATCAAAGCCACGCAGGCCGGCAATGCCACCTACGCGGCCGCCACGCCCGTTGTACAAGGATTCCAGGTCACGCCGTAGACGACCCGACCTGGCGCCTCACTCCCGCCGGAGCGCCACCCGAGGATCGACTTTAGTGGTTCGTCGAGCCGGAACATAGCAGGTGCTACACAGCCTGCTATTCGGAGTGCAGCCGACGGACTCCGCCCGGATGCCGATCTCGGAGGTCCGCCGGGTCAGGGGCTCGGCGTTCCGGCCATGGTTTCTATTTTGCCGACAATCAGCCGCTTGTTCCAATGAAACGGCTCCACCGCACAACCTCCCGCGGTGGAGCCTGACCGGTTTAATCCGTGCTTACCGGATACTCAGAGCGGGAATGATCACCGCGGCCAGCGGCTGGCTGCTTCCCTCGGATGCGAGTTCACGCTCCAGTTTGGACGGGCCGACGTGGCCGCGCACCGCGTCGGTCTGGACCTCAGCCAGGAAGTAACGATTCTCGATTCGGTGGAACAGCACGACGTTCTTGTCATTGGTGCCCTTATACTCGCTCCGATTGCCGGGCGCCAGAACGATGATGGCCTGGTGGGCTTTGACGTTCTGGATCAACATCAGGTCGTGGCCGGTGGAAGTCGCCGACATGGTGTACTCGCCCGCGGGCAGAGTAGTGTTCTGCACGGTGAATTCGAACGGGATGTCGGCAATAGCCCTGGTCTGTGCGGAGAGCCCGCTGGCTCCCAACAGTGCCACTGCGCCGACGCCCAGGATCATCGTCTTTAACGTTTTCATTTTCGTATCTCCTCTGTTCTCCCCCAAGTGCATTTCCCGGTGGATCACGGCGTTGACCAAGGCAATCGCTCCGCCAAACCACGCGCACCTCGAGGGTTTTGGGCAACTCTCTAATAATCCAGCCGATTGCGATCCGGCCGCGCATCGGCGGCCGCTGCATCCTGCCGCCTACTGAATCTCCAGGTGAATCCAGTAACCAAAAGGTGAACAATAGAGGATGTGATGAACCCCAGACTGTTGTTGATCAACGGCCCGGAGCAAGGCGCCAGCTATCCTATCGCCATGGATTCGTTTGCTATCGGGCGCGGGCGGCGGAACCAGCTCTGGCTGGCTGACGCCTCGGTCTCGCGCGAACACTGCCTGATCCTCAGGCAGGGGGACGATTTCGTGATTCACGACCTGGGCAGCCACCACGGCACACTGGTAAACGACACCCGGGTAACTGAGCGCGTGCTGGTCAATGGGGATTGCCTCAGGATCGGCGGGAGTCAGCTACGGTTTGTGATCGACGAAGAGATTGACTGCCCGGAGACCAGCGGAGACATCCGTATCATTGAGATCCCCGCCGGCGCAGCCCAGCTTCCCGTTGGGCTTGAGAATTCGCGTGATTTGCACACGCTGCTGCGCATGAGCATCATGCTGCACTCGTTTCACGCTCTATATCAGGCGCGCAGCTCGACGGCTCGCAGCGCCTTGGAGCGGCACTTGCTCGAGTTCATCTTCGAGGCCATCCCTGCCAGCCGCGGAGCCATCCTGCTCTACGAAGGAGACTTGAACGAGCCCTCTTCGCTCTCGGTGCGGAGTGCGGAATCGGCGCCACACCGGCCAGTGGTCATCGACCGCGCTTTGGTCGGGCGTGTCACGCACGAACATTGCGGACTGATAGTAGAAAACCTGCTGGCGGAGCATCCTGCCCGCGCCGGTTCCGAGAAGTCCGTGGCACTCCTGTTAGCGCCTCTGCTAATCCGCGAGCAGGTCTATGGGATCGTCTATCTGGAGGGCGCTGCTTTTCGGGAGCCGCATCTGCAACTGCTGGTAGCCATCGCGCAAATCGCGTCGATGGCACTGGAGAACGCCTTCCACGTCGACTGGCTCGCGACAGAGAATGACCGGCTGGAGTCCGAGCTTCACCCGGCCGATCACATGATCGGCGGCAGTCCCCGCCTGGTTGAGTTACAGCGCAACATCCTGCGCGCTGCGCAGGCCAATTCCACCGTACTCATCATCGGCGAGACCGGCACCGGCAAGGAACTTGTGGCGCGCGCCGTACATGAGAACAGCCCACGTGCCGGGCAGCCGTTCATGGCGGTGAATTGTGCGGCGCTGGCTGAAAACCTGCTGGAGAGCGAGCTGTTCGGCCACGAGAAGGGCGCCTTCACCGGAGCGTTCACCCAAAAAAAAGGGCGCCTGGAGGTAGCCGCCGGCGGAACAGTGTTCCTCGATGAAATTGGGGAGATGCCGTTGCAGTTGCAGGTCAAGCTGCTGCGCGTCCTGCAGGAACGGCAAATAGAGCGGGTGGGCGGCACGCAGCCGATTAAGCTGGATTTCCGGCTGATCGCGGCCACCAATCGCAATCTGGAAGAGGAGGTGCGCGCAGGACGGTTTCGGCAGGATCTTTACTATCGTCTCAACGTGGTGACCCTAAAGACACCGCCGTTGCGCGAACGTCAGTCGGATATTCGCATCCTGGCGATGCACTTTGCATCGAAGTTCGGCGCGCAGTGCGGGAGGCGCATCAGCGGAATCTCACCCGAGGCCGAGGCATACCTTGCGCAATACGACTGGCCGGGCAACATCCGCGAGCTGGAGAATGCCTTGGAGCGCGCAGTCGTTTTGGGCTCGAGCGATATCATTCAACTGGAAGACTTGCCCGAGAGTATTCGGGAGATTGCCCGGCCAGCCGATGTAGTCCGGGCTCCGGGGCTACAGGACGCCGTCGATCACGCCAAGCGCGACGCTATCGCGAAAGCGTTTCAGCGAGCGAAGGACGATCACGCGGGGGCGGCCAAGGCGCTCGGCGTGCATCCGAATTATCTGTATCGGCTGATGCGGAATCTTGGGATGCGGTAGAAAGAAACGATCAGGCCCTGATAATCTCAACGGATTACGTGCAAGTTTTTTTAAATGTGAAGCTTATCATCAAATGACCAGGCGGAGTTCTTGGTTTTGTCTCTGTTTTTGGCGTTCCAAAAGTTGCATCAACGTCCGAAATTGCACATAATCTTGATATTCGTAGACACCTGCACCTTCTGCCTATGTGCTTCCCGTGTCCTCGTATGTCTTGCCCCAACCGGACAGGTGGCGCGCGGTGCGTTTAGCGCGGCGTTTCCGGGGCTTGGCTGCCGTCGCCGCTTTGTGCTTCGCTGTCCGTGGGCCCGCCCAGGTGGATTACGCCACCGCCACCCTCCAGGGCAACGTCCTCGATCCCCAGAATCGCGTGGTTCCGGATGCCAGGATCACCGTAATCAATGGAGCCACCGGCGCCACCAAAACCGCGGCCAGCACCAATGAAGGTTACCGGATCCCCGCGTTGCTGCCCGGCAAATATCGCGTGGAAACCGTAGCCGCCGGTTTCGCCAGGGCCGTGGCCCGCGACGTGGTGCTGACCGTCGGCCAGCTTGCCACGCTCGACATACACCTGACCCTGGGTGCGGAATCCACCACAATCGAAGTGTCGGCCGAAATTCCCCTGGTCCAGCCCGAGCAGACCCAGCAGGCCAACATTCTCGATAGCGTGCAGGTGGAGAACCTGCCCAACGTCACCCGCAACTTCATGCAGTCGATTTACACCGTGCCCGGCGTGGTCAATTCCTTTGCGCCTTCTGTGCAGGACCCCGGCGTGGGCACCGCGTACCTCTCGTCCGGTTTTTCGCTGGGCGGCAGCAACGGCCGCAACAACCTGGTCACGATCGATGGCGGCGAGGACGACTATGGCTCCGGCAAGCTACGCGTTACGCACGTGCCCATCGATTCCATCCAGGAGTTCCAGGTCAACCGCAGCTCCTTTGAAGCCGAATTCGGATTCACCGTGGGCACTGCCATCAACATGGTCACCAAGAGCGGCACCAATCACTTTCGGGGGAGCGCGTCGGGCTATTTCCGCGACCGCTGGATCGATGCCGAGAACTATTTCGACAGGCTGGCCGGCGCCTCCTCCAAGCCCTTCGAACAGAGCGCCATCTTCAGCGGCACTCTGGGCGGGCCCATTCTCAAGAACCGACTGTTCTTTTTCACCGCTCCCGAAGTGCAACGGCTCGATTCCGCCACGGTGCAGAATATTGCCGGCCAGGCCCAGTTCCAGGGGATTGCGGCACAGGCCAACGGCTACAATGCTTCCACCGGCGCCTGTCCCAACCAGAACACGGCGCAACAGCAGGTGACCCAACTTTGCTATCTCACCCAACTGTCGAAGTCCTCGGGACCCGCGAGCGCCGCGGGCGCCGGTCTGCTGGCCTCGCCCATCTTCGGCAATCCGCTGAGTAATCCCATCCTGCGCGCGCTGGTGACCCCTAACGACGGGACTTTCGACGGCATCGTATCCGGCCCGGCCGGCTCCGGCGTACCGGGGATCCCGGGCTTCAATTCGCCGCGCGGCCGCTACCTCAACTGGGTCACTCGCCTGGATTACATGCCCGCCGCCAAGGACAGCTTCGCGCTGCGTTTCTCGTTCACGCACGAGACCGACAATGTCGTCCCCGCGCCGCCTTATTCCAGTTCGGAGTTGCAGGAAGACTTCACGCTCACCGCGTCCTGGACGCGAGTCCTGAGCCCCAACTTAGTGAACACAGTCCGCATGCAAGCCGTGCCGCGCAATGTGGCCACTCTCCAGGCGCCCTACCCAAACGGCTCGGAGATCGATCTTGGCAATCAGATCCAACTGGGGACGCCCTTCTCATATCCGTACAACGCCCATTGGAAGCGATTTCAGTTCGACGACAGCCTGTCGTGGGCTCGTGGTGCGCACAGTTTCAAATTCGGCGGCTCATGGCGCCCCGATTATTACAACGTGAACCAGAAGGTCTGGTTTGGCGGCCAGTGGGAGTTCACCGATGGAGCCTTCTCGATTTTAGACCTGATCGCTATCGGGCAGGGCGCTGGCGCCGCCGCGGCGCTGGAGAGCTTCAACTTCAGCCATGGTTATCCGGCCGCCGGCCCGCCCTCCACCAATCTCACCGCGGTCCAGTCGTACCTCGCGGGCACGCCCACGGTCCTGTTGCAGGCCAATCCCGAGTCCAATTCCACGTGGGCCGCCTGGGCCCATTCCGTGGGGCTGTACGTGCAGGATTCCTGGAAAGCGCTGCCGCGTCTCACCGTGAATTATGGAATGCGCCTGGACTACGAAGGCGACCCGCCGCCAGTCCCGCACAATACGCGGGTGACGCCGCGCCTGGGCCTCGCCTGGGATCCGGCCGGCGATCAGAAGACGGTGGTCCGCGCCGGCGCCGGCATCTTCACCGCGCCCAACATCTTCATGATTCCGTTCTACGCCAACCTGGTGGGCGACAGTGGCCGATACGTGAATCAGAACGCGCTGGTAGCGGGCCTGCCGTCGCCGCCGTTTCCGTCCATCTTCGCCGCCTGGGCGCTGCAGGCCAGCAAGGCCACCACCGCCGAGCCCAATCCGCCGTTCACCAACTCCGATCTCGCCTCATTGGGCGCCGTGATCGGTCCGCCTGGTCCCAACGCCTTCGGTAACTTCATCTACACCATGGCGCCCAATTTCAAACCCGCTTACACCATCCAGGCCAGCCTGAGCGTCGCGCGCCAGCTCGCTCCCGACCTATCGCTCGAAGCCGGATACCTGATGTATCGCAGCGTCCACGTGGAGCAGATCCTGGAAGCCAATTACGTGCGCAATACGGCCATCCCGACGGATCCGTTCGCCGGCCCGCAATATGTCCCCAAGCCCGGCTTCACCACCGGCGAGCCGGACAGCTCCATCTTCCAGAACAACGCCTTTTCCGCCAGCGGCACCGGCATCTACAACGCCGGAACCCTGTCGCTGAGCAAGCGGCTTCGGCACCGCCTGGAGTTTCAAGCCGACTACACCTTCAGCCGCGCCATCGACGACACCAGCGATTTCAGCTCGCTCAGCACGCCCTTCCGTCCGGATCTGCTGAACCTCGACCGCTCGCTTTCTGATTTCAACATCACCCACAACTTCGTCGCCAACGCGGTCTACACCACGCCCTTTCAGGCCGGAAGCGGCAGCCTGATTGCGCGCGTTTTCGCGGATGTCAGCGTCTCGCCCATCTTCTATGCCCGCAGCGGCATCCCCTTCACACTGCTGGTACCCGGACTTTCCAACGGGACTGTTGGCCACAACGCTAATGCCCGTCCGTGGTATGAAGGACGCAACGACGGCATTGGCGCGCGCTTCTTCAGTTGGGACCTGCGGATCTCCAAAGCCCTGCTTCGGGCCGAAGGGCGCACCCGCCTGGACCTAATCGCGCAATCGCAGAATCTGCTCAACCGCACCAATTTCGCGGCGGTCAACAACAACTTTCCCGCAGATCCGAACTATCCTCTGCCGGGCGGAGGCACCCTGGCTAATGGTCCGTATAACGTGCGCGGATTCGCCCCGGCGTTAGTCGCCCAATTGAGCCAGCCGCTGGCGTTCACTTCGGCTTACCCCGCGCGCCAGGTCAGTCTGGCGTTGCGCCTGTCATTTTAGGAGTCAGCAGCGCACGTAACTCACGCAGTTCCGCCGTATCGCGGCCCCCCTGAAACCAGGCGTCCAGCGGCTCCAGCAATGCGCGCAGATCCTGTGTACGGCCTTCGCGGCGGCGTATGCGTGCCAGCGCCAGCGACGCGCGCAGTTCGGGCATCCGGGCCTTTTGCGCCTGCGCGATTTCGATAGCCGCGCGCAAGCCGGCTTCGCCGGCGGCCCCATCGCCCCGCATCAAATGGATCTCGCCCGTGAGCCGGTGCAGTTCAGCCTCGTGCAACCGTTCGCCGTTCTCCGCCGAATGCCGCAGTCCGCCGGCGAACGATTCCAGCGCCTCCTCCACGCGACCGGCCTGGAGCTGCGCTTCGCCCATCATCATGCAGAACTCCGGCGCCAGCAGACCCGATCCCGTGGCGCGATAGCTCTCCAGCCCGGCCTTCATTTCCTGGATGCCTGCCTGCGGCATCCCCGTCATGGCCTGTACCCAGCCCAGAAAGATGCGGGTTTGCGCCACCCAGAACAAATAGCCTTCTTCGATCGACAGTTTGTGCGCCCGCTCTGCGATGGGAGCTATGGCCGCATGATCGCGAAACAGGTAGTGATAATCCAGGGTGCAACCCAGCGCGTAGGCCGTGCAGGCGTTGATGTTCAGAGTGTCGGCAATGACCCACGCATCCCGGTGCGTCTTCCTGGCTTGATCCGGATATCCCAGGAACCAGAGGCTCAGCGAAAGAATGTGCGCGCATGCGAACGACGACGGTACATGGAACGTCGCCACCACCGCCCGCTCGCGTTCCGGCGTGTAGAGCGCCAAGCCTTTTTCGGCATGCTCCCTGGTTCCCACGAAATCGCCCAGGAAATAAGTCGGAAAGCTGATGGCGTGCCGCGCCTCGATCTCCAGCAGCGGATTGTTGGTGGGCAGCGTTACATCCAGCACCGCATCGGCCACTTGCACCGACTCCCGATGATTCCCTCGCAGGAAATACATGCCCGAGAGGGTCAGGAGCGCCTGCATCAGCCCCGGGCCGTTTTCCAGGCGCTTGCACAGATCCCGCGCGCGGATGCACGCCGCCTCCAACTCCCGCGAGGCCCAGCCGAAGGTGGCCGTGAGGGCATGGCTCAGCGCCAGTTGCGCCTCCATTTCGGATCTTAGCCGTTGGGCGTCGTCATCCGGCAGCGTTTCGAGCAGCGCGATGGTCTTCTGCAGGTACGCCACGCACTCGCGCAGGGCGAAGCGCTGCTGCGCCTGCAAGCCCGCTTTCATCCAGCCGGCGGTGGACTCCGCGATTCGGCCCGCGCCCTCGTAGTGCCGGGCCAACAACTCCGGCTTGGTTTCGGCGAGCTCCGGAAAGCGCTGGATCAGCGCGACGGCGATCTTGTTGTGGAACTCCTGCCGCGTCTTGCGCAGGAGAGATTCGTAGGCCGCGTCCTGGATGAGGGCGTGCTTGAAGGTGTAAGTAGATACCGGCGGCGTGCCGCTCTCGAATACCGGTAGTGGGTCAGTTTCGATTTTCCACCCTTGACGGCAATCTGGCCGATATGCTTGTTCGGGACGTCCGCCCAGGCTCGTTAACGCGGGATACTTCGGAACATGCACACCGTGCTGGGCCAGCGGAATCCAATCTTTCCGCGTTCTTTTCCGCGAGCACGCGTACTGCCCTCGGTTAACGCTCCACGACCGCTCAAGCACGTGTATCCTTGGGAGGATATGACGGTATGCATCGCGGCGATCACACTGGTGCCTTCGGGCGATCCCAAAATAGTATTCTGCCTAGACATGAAGGCGGCAACTGATTTAGGGAGCGCTGAAACCAGCTACAAGCTCATCCGCCTTCCCACGCGTTTTTGGGTCTTGATGGCCGGTCCGCTCAGTGAAGCTAGAGAGATCGGAGCGACAATCGGTGAAGCGCTAAAGATCCGCACACCGAGCACCCTCCCTGAAATGATTCAGGACTTGCGCGATGCGCTTGGCATACACCGCAAGGCGATGGCGGATGCACATACGAAGGCGACGCTCGGGATTGCTTACGAGGAATTTCGGAAGAAGGGTAAGAGCGCGTGGCCGGAGGATCTCCATCGCCGCGTCTCATGGGACATTCATAATCACCCCGCAAGCGTGGAGCTTATTGTACTTGGGTTTTTTCCAAATGGTAACCCGGCACTAGTAAAAATTTCCGCGAACAGAGTGTGGGCCTGCGACACCTTCGCCGTCATTGGCTCAGGTACGCCCATAGCCGAATCGGCCCTGTTTCAGCGTAGTCTCGACATCCACGATGCTCCAGAGAATACAATCTATCACGTGTACGAAGCTAAGCGCCTAGCCGAGAATGAGCCAAACGTCGGGAAGAGAACGATCATGATGGTTCTGAAGCGTGGAAAACCTGGTGAGCTAGTTACAGAGACGGGCTTTAAGTTTTTGGCCCGTCAATTTGCCAAATTCGGCCCGCAAAGATTTAAAGCCTCGGCGCTACCAGTCGATATGTTCGAAGCCCTGAAGACTCTCTAGGCGGCCCGCCGTGTCGCCTTCACATCCAACAGCCCAACGATGTCGTAGATGGACCACAGCCGACCAGTCAGGCCGGCAGCCATCGCAGGGGTAACGCGCAGGGTTTGATGAATCCGCACAAAGTTGTAGTACATGCAGTGCAGCGCCACGGAAGCGACATGGTTCTCGATCTTCTTTGAGAAGGCGTTCGTCAACCGCGTGAACCGGCGCATAGACATCCGCATCGTGAGATTCTGGCGCTCCACATAGGACGTGCTGATGTGTTTCGGGTCGGGATCGCCGATCTGGGTTTGCTTCTTACATCCAGTGCAGATCGCCGGGCTGTAGCGCTTCTCGGCCTCGGGATCGTTGCCGTACACCTTGACCAGCATGGCATAGTCGATGTTTTCGCCGAATCCATCCGCTACCGCCGTGAGATACAACTTCAGGCCGTCTGTGGTCAACTGGACACGATGGGCGAGGCGTGCGGCGAGGTCTTGAATGAATTGAGTGGCGCAGCCGGGATCGCGCTTCCCGACCAGCCAGGAGCAAATCAGTTTCGAATCCGCGTCTAAGGCAATCCAGGTCCAAGCATCGCCGCAAAATTTCTTTTCAGTCATCGCGGGCGTGACGTTCTTTTCCTTGGCGGCGACATACGACCAGATTTCATCGCACTGGACGCGCTTGCAGGGCAGATTGACCAGCGCGTTATTGAGGTATTCTGAGCACGCCGCGCCTAGTTCGATAAGGAGCTTAGCTACGGTGTTCTTGGCAACGCCCGTCATCCGGACGGTGGACCGAATCGAATTGCCTTCGACCAGAGCAGCTACTACCTGCGCACGTTTCGCGGGATCTAAGCGGTTCATTTTTATATTCTAGACCGCTCAAGCACAGATGTCAAGGGAAAAGCGCTTGGAGATCTGATAAAATTCAGCCGTAGCAAGGACCTAGCGTTGAACCTGCACCTGCACCGGTTCCGAGCCGTTCTCCACCTCAATCTTGAATGGCTCCGCGTTCGTCACTTGGTCCACTGTTGCAAACGTCTCAACGTCGCCCTGAACGGCCACGTCAAGCGTCCGATGCCGAACGAAGATTTGAATGTATGCGAGTACCATCAAAGCGGCGACGATGGTCAACATGAGCGATGTCCAGACCCGGACGATGCGATCAACAGTCGCACTCATTGCTCGCCCCCCCGCTTTCCCCACCGTGCCCGCGCCGCCTTGGCCGCGATCTGCTTCCGTTTGGCGGGCGATAACGCGGCCGACCTAGCCGCGCCGCCTACAAGGCCGCCCAGCCGACCCAATGCCACGGCATGCGGATTCTTGGTTACGTCCGGCGCACCGGGTTCATACTTGGGAGTTTGGCCGGTTGCTTCCTGAATGATCTGGAAAGCCCGCGCGTTGACATCGCGGGGGCGAGGGTTGCGCTTCTTTGACTGCTTAGGCATAACCCAGTATCAGCACATTGCAGCCTAAGCGGTCAAGCACAACCAATTCGTTAAGACTTGAAACTGACCCACTACCCGAATACCAGATCCAGCGCCACCATGTGCCCCAGCGCCCGCGCCAGCGATTCCGTGGATCTTCCCAAGACCGCCCGCAGCAGTTCGAAACTGGATTCGCGCCCGATAGTGGCGGCCAGTTGAGCGACCGACCGGTCGGGGCCCAGCCGGTCGATGCGCGCCATCAGCGAATCCTGTACGGTGGCGGGGATCAGGCCCGGCGGCAGCGGTCCGGCCATTTCGTACCGATCGTCCACCTCGCGCAGGATACCGGCGCCCATGACGGTGCGCGTCACGGCCTCCGCAAACAGCGGAATGCCGCCGGTCCGCGCCACCACTTCCTCTACCAGCACGGTCGGCAGCGGCTTAAGGCCGGCGATACGCGCCACCAGTGCGCGGGTATCCTCGGGCTGCAGCGGGCGCACCGAGATTTCGCGGCAATTCGCCTGATGGAGCCAGGGCGCCGAGAATTCCGGGCGCGCAGTGCAAACCATCAGCACGGGCAGCGCGGGCTGCCGCATGACTATATCGCGCAGCAAGTCCTGCGTGGAAGGGTCAGTCCAATGCAGATCTTCGATCAGCAGCAACACCGGCGATCCGCCGACGGAGTGCATCAGCATGTCCGCCAGCACAGTCAGGATCCACTGCGGCCGCTTAGCCAGAGGTACTTCGATCTCGCGGTAACGGCCCTGTGTCGGAATCGAAAACAAACCGGCCAAAGCCGCGGTAGCGTCCTCGACGTTTACGCCGCGCCCGGCGGCGAATTGCTCCAGCAGGTCCAGCCGGGAGGCGTCGTCCGTGCAGTCCGCCAGCCCCAGCCTGCGCGCGATCATCTCCACGATCGGATTCAGGGGACTGTTCACCTGGTAGGGCGAACACTCCGCTTCGAACACCTCGTGGAGCTGGCGGGCGGCGGCCTGCCGGGCCGTATCCAGCAGACGCGATTTTCCGATTCCGGCTTCGCCGCGCAACAGCAGTGTCCGCCCCTGCCCGGCGCTGGCGTCGTTCCAAGCGCCGCGAATGATTTCGCGCTCATGCTCGCGGCCCACAAAAGGCGTCAGCCCTTGCGCCGCGCTCATGGCCTGAAAACGAGTGGCCGCGCCGCTCTTCCCGATCACGCGGAAGATCTGCAAAGGCCGCGACAATCCCTTGAGCGTGCGCGATCCCAGTTCCTGCAATGCGTACTGGCCCGCCAGCAGCGAGCGCGTATCGCCACTAATCACCATGGTGTCCGGAGCTGCTTCGGCTTGCAAGCGCGCCGCAATATTGGGGGCCTCGCCCAGCGCCAATTGCTCGCGACGCACGCCGCCGCCCACGTCGCCCACCACTACCAAGCCGGTGTGGACGCCGATGCGCACTTGCGGGCATTCGCCGGCCGCGTGAATGTTGCCGACACGGGCCAGGATTTCCAGCCCGGAGCGGACGGCGCGCGCCGCATCGTCCTCGTGCGCGGCCGGGTACCCGAAATACGCCAGTACGCCGTCACCCAGGTATTGCGCGATATGTCCTTCATAACGTTGCAGGATCTCCGCGCACAAAGCCTGGTAGCGGGCATACAGCTCGCGCAGGTCCTCCGGATCCAGGCGCTCGGCTAACGCAGTGGAACCCGCCAGGTCGGCGAAGAAGACGGTGAGCTGGCGACGTTCCGCCGCCGGCGCAGCGCTGGCGGTCAGCGCACGCCCGCAGCCTACGCATGCCGTCGAGTCACGAGGATTGCGGTACGTACAGTACGGGCACGGCACACCCAGGGGAAGCCCACATTCAGAACAGAATTTGACGCGCGCCGAATTCTCAGTACCGCAAGCGGGACACACTGCGTGGCCTTACCGTTGGTCAAGCAACTCTGGGTTACTGACGCATGACCCGTCCACTATATTACGATTGAACGAAGCTGTTACGCTATTCAGCGCCAAAAACCGGCGCGGGGCGGCGGGTACGGCAGGCTCAGCCACCAGGGCACTCGCAGCATGTAACATCCCAGCGGATTTTTTGCGCTAATCGCAGGAAGCCAGCCAACCTTGGGACTCCGTCCGCAGGGATAACCTTCCACATAAGCCACATCCACCTGAACACTGGCGCGTATGGGCGCCAGGGCGGCCAGGTCCCATCTCCGGTTTAAATCGGACAGACTGAAAAACGGTCCCACCGAGAAAGGGACCATGGAGATGAGCGGTTGGCCGAGGATCTGCTGCATAGGTGCAAAAAACGGAAGGTCAAGCACCGGACTGTACACGACGGTTTTCTGGTCCCATTCCAGTGTCGCCAAGCGCCTTCCGGTAAGACTGGTGACGGTATACTCGTGCGCCCGCACCGTGATGGAAGTCAGCTCTTTCGCAAAGCCCCAGAAAATGATGCCTCCCAAAACGGCCAGCAGATGATCGAGGTGGAGCTTCGGCATGAAGAAGTAGGGCCCGGACGTACTCGCAACATTCGGGCTATTTGCGAGGAAAGTGAACGGAATCCCGACATAATGCTCGTGGTAGGTGAGACTGGGAACCAGCGTCGGCAAGTTCATCTCCAAGCGGAAATTGTCATTGAAAAAGAGCATTACGGGATGGGTTCCATTGGCTGTCAGACTCTGGCTGCCCAATTCCATGCCTGCCGGCAGAAAAAGGCGCACCAAGTCCTGTGGCAACGCCAGCGTGACAACGCGCATGAAGCTCTCGCCATTCAGCCGGACGGCCGGGAACGGATGTTGATACGTCATGAAACCTCCATAGCTGCACCGGTCATATCGAAGGCGCCCGGCGAATAGGGTAAGCTGAGCCACCAGGGCGCCGAGAATTCGTACGCGGCGCCCTCTGCCGGAAAATGTCCGCCGCTGAACCCGGGCATATATGCCGGATCCACATCCAACACCGTACGCAGCGGGCGCACCTTGCCCAGGTTCCAGTTGCGGTCGAAATCGGTCAGCGAAAAACAGGGACTGGCGGCGGGGAAGGCCGAGATGAGGGTTTGATCCAGCAACCGGCGAAACGGCTCGAACACCGGAGACCTCGCGGCCGGGAGATAGCTATCCTCGCCATCGGTGGTCCAATCGAGCGACACGATCCGCCGGCCGCTCAGGTTGTTTACGGCATAACGGCTGGTGGTCCTTTGCACCGCGGCCATTTCCTTGTCGAACCCCCACCAGAACCGGCCGTTCAACTGCACCCATAGATCGTCCAGGTACAGCTTGGGCATGAAGAAGTAAGGGCCGCCCGCGTCCAGGTAAGTGAAGGGAATCCCAACCGTCTGTTCATGAAACTGCATGGGCTGCAGCCATGTCGGAAAGGACCACTGGCAGTTCACGAAATCGTGGAACTGGAATATCACCGGATGCGTGCCGGCGGGAGTCACGTTGTGGTCGCCCAGGCGCAACCCCGCGGGCAGTAGAGCGCACACGTGTGCGCGCGGCAGCGCCAGGATCACGCCGCGCGTAAGGCCATCGCCGATGAACCCGCAAGGATAAGGAGCGCGCAAACGCTTGTCTCGGGTTCGATCATTATATACTGGATGCCGTTCCGCAGATGACCGCGCCACCGCATCGAATCGCCGTGCTGGGCGCCACCGGCCACATCGGCCAGGCGGTGGTGCGCCACGCGCTCGGCCAGGGCCGCCAGGTGACGGCGCTCTCGCGGCGCTGGGATCCTCCTGAATTGCGCGGCCTGCCCGTGGTTCAACGACGTATCGACGCTGGTCTCGAATTGCTGGCCGAAGCGATCGCGGGTCACGATCTGCTGGTGGACGCGGCTGCGCCGTATCCGCTCGAAATGCGTCAGCCCGGCACGCCGGCATGGCGCGCGGAAGTGGATGCCGCTATTCTGCATGCCCAACGGGTAATCGATGCCGCGCGGCACTGCCGGCTTCGTCTGGCCTTTGTGAGCACCTGCGCCACACTGCCGCGCTGCCTACCTCCGCCCGCCGCGGCGGCCGCGCTATGGCGGCGCTCGGTGTCTCCATATTTCGAGGCCAAAACCGCAGTGGAGCAGATGGTCCTGGCCGCCGCGCCAGGGCTGCCGGTGGTGGTCGTCAACCCCGCCGTCTTTTTGGGCCCCTGGGAATATCGGGCTGAAGAATTGAGCATCGTGCGAGCCGTGCTGGCCGGCCGGCTTCCGGTAGTCATGGATCACACCATCTGCGTGATTGACGTGCGCGATGTAGCCGAGGCCATCGACCGCGCCCTCGCGCGGGAGTTGTTCGGAAAACCGATTCCGCTGGCCGGTCACAACATCGCCTTAGCGGACCTGGTGTTTCAAACCGCCTGCCTGGCCGGGATGCAGGCGCCGCCGCCGCTGACCATCGACGGCGGTCTGCTATCGGCTGCCGCGTTCTGGATGCACGCCGCATTTTCGGCCTGGGGCATGCAGCCGCCGCAATACCTCAGTTTCATTCCGATGATTCCGGACGTGCTGCCGATGTCCCCTTCCGCGGACCAGAATGCCCTGGGCGTCTCCATCCGTCCGCTGGTTGAAACATTGCGCGACGCTATAGCGTTTCACCGAGCTCTTGGGCCTGCTTAAGAATGTCAAACGCCAAAGACCCGCTCAGCACGATCTTGTCGCCGTAATACCAGTCCGGGTCCCAGGCCAGCGGCAGCGGCAACAACCGGTCGCGATCCTGGGCCTGGAAGGCGTCCCGCCGCAAACAGAAATCCGGCTTCTGATAAGCGCGCGAGAGTTTGTTGATCAACGCTTCGTACTGCACTTCGCACTTTTGCCGCGCCAGGTCCACCATCTGGCCCTCTTCGCTCGAGTGGGCGCGCGCCGCCTCCAGCTTGACTGCGGGCGCATCCCCCGGCTTGAACTCGTCCGCGAGCTCGGCCCGCAGGGTATCCAGCAGCTCCTTCAGCCGGTACTCCTGCGCCAGCGCCAGCGTGTCCAGGTTGTTGTGCGGCGATGGTTCGCCCTGGACGCCCTGGTCGGCGATTTCCTGCATCACCTGGATGAGCCGCCCGGCCATGGCCGCCAAATCGTCGGCACTGGGCAGGCTTAATGGCTGTCCCGGCGGCTGCCGCTGGGCCAGGTTGTCGTTGAGCGCGCGAAACGCCGTCTGCATGCCCGGCAATCCCATTACCGCCAGCGGCGCCAGCAAATTCACCGCGTCTTCCAACTGCAGACGCAGGGCGCTGAAGCTTCTCTGATTCTCAATGATGATCTTCAACGCATCGCGCCAGCGAATTCCCGCCCCCTCGCCGTCCAGGTTTTGCTTGATCATCACATCCGGCGATATGTCCGCGGCGGGTTGGCTCGGCGCGCCGCTTAAATCCTCAAGCGTTATGCGCGAGGCCACCGCGCCGGGCGGCGCCGCCAACAGGTTGTTGACCTGCCGGTACAGCTCGGCTTCCGCGAAAGGCATGAGGGGACCGCCTTGCGGCAAAGCGCTCAGTCCTCTGAGAAGCGCTTGGCGGCCCTTGCGCCAGCGCGCATTCGGATCGAAGTTGCTCCATTCCCGCGACAGCACCGATTCGATCACCATCTGCGCGTCCAGATACTCGAACGCGTTGCGCGCCTGCGCGGGCGTGATCTCGCCCACTTGATCGCCCGCCTGGCGCCGCTGGAGGGCCTGATACATGGTTTCCGCCGTGCGCGACGGGTCCATCTGGTCCTGCAGGGTTTCGGCTTTTAAATCCACCTGGATCTTAGGCGCAGCGGGATCGTCGCTGAGCAGGGTGTGAAACGCCTGCCGGTGGAGGGTCCACGGCTCCGTGCCGGAGCGCGAGAGCAGCGTCTCACCCAACGGCTCGTCCATGGTCGCGCGGATATAAAAAGGACGGATGCCTTGCGCGGTGTACACGATGCCCGCCGCAGGGTCTTGCAGCCGGGCCGCCAGGATACCCAGACCGTTGACGATGTCGAGGCTGGGATAGTCGTAGATGCGCACAGCCAGCGTCTCTTCGATCTCCCGCAGATCGAAGATTTCCGAGAGCCGCCGCGGCACGCGCACCAACGACTGGTGGCACGCGCGATCGGGATCGGTGACGTCGCGGAACTGTTTCATCGTGTAGAGCGGCACCGAGGCCTGGTTGCCGAGCAGCTCCAGCGCCAGCGCGCGCGCGATCTTCAACTTGTCCCAGTATTGCTGCTTGGCGCCTTTCTTGGTGCCCAGTTCGTGGCGTAACTCCTCCGCCCACTTCCAGGCGGTGTCGGGCGCGTTGCCCAACCCACAGTCCGGGTGGTTGCGGCTGATTTCGATTACCGGCTGAAAAGTCGCTTGCTGCCCCGCCCCCAAGGCCGGCAGAACTTCTACATCCACGCGCAGTAATGTCTGCGGCGGGCTGCCGGAGCTCCCTTCCCCCAGCCAGACCGTCTCCGGGCGTACGAAGTTGGCGGTGCCCGCCGCGATGCCCTGGATCTCGAAACGTGAGATCGCCGTGATGCAGTTGTCCGCGAACGTGTACGCGGGAACCAGCCCCACGCCCACCGTCTCCCAGTTGCCGCGATCCTCGACCGGCTTCTTATCGTCGCCCAGCCTCCGCCATTCCAGGTCGGACATGCGCTGCCAGCGCACCGGGATCATAAAAGACAGCTCGTCCTTGGCCCAGTCGCCCACGTTGTCCGTCTTGGACGTGACGCCTTCGAAACTCGACGCCGTCAGATACACATAGGCGTAGTCGCCGCCGATCGGCACGCCCATGTTGATGGATTGTGGCGGCCGCGCCCACACCTCGAACCGCACGTGGTCGGCCGACGTCTCGGCCCTGGGACCGGATAGTGGCTTATTGAGGTAGGAGTCCAGAAAACTTTGCAGCGTGGCCTTATCGGCTAACAGCGGAATCACCCGGATGGTGGTGCCGGAATACTGAAATGGACCCGACACGGCCTCGATCGCTGTAGAGACCATGCAGTTGAAATCCGGGGCCTCCGCCGGCGGCACAGGCCGCTGCCTGGCATCGAACGGCTTGCCCGTATCGTCCTTCCACACGCCGTCGTCCGCGCGCCAGGCTACGTTGTAACCGCTGTCATACTTCAAATCCACATCGATCCAGAATGGCATCACCGGTTTAAACTCGGCCACCTCCACACCGTTGGAGCTCCAGGTGCGCGACGCCTCCAGCCCCATGGTGCGCGCGATGGGCAGGGACGAGTGCTCGTAGAGCCGGATGCTATGGCCGCCGCTCAATTCGCCGAACAGCGCGCATTCCTCACCCAGCAGGCCGCCGCCGCTGAAGCCGGTGGTCCGCATGGAGCTGCTGGTGAGCGCCTGGTAGCAGATGCGCGAGGGATCGCTGCTGCTGCGGAATTGTTTCAGGTTCAGCGAATTCACGATGTAGCCCTGGCCGCCCGGCGCGAACCATGCGGGCATCTGGCCCAGCATTGCCTGCATGAGCCGCGGATCGGCCAGTGGATTCACCGGGAAAATCCGCATCGCCTGCGCCAGCCACATCATGTCGCGCCCGAATCCCGCGAAGGCTTGCGCCATGTTGGACGCTATGTTCCAGGGCATCATCGGGCTGGATGCGCCGAAGGGCGCGCGGAAGTTCGACACCGTCTCCCGCACTACTTCCAGAAAGACGCGCGTCTCCAGGTTGCCGCCCGAATAGGCTTCCGGGAAGACCGTGGTCGCCACGGTGGCCAGGTTCAAAGAGGCCACCGGGTTCTTCATCCAACTGCTGTCGGTCTGTTTCACCGACGCCAGCACCTTGGGGAATCCGTAAACCGTGCGCCCCACCGGCACCGAGATGTCGTCGTTCACGAAAATATAAGGCGTGATCACCGCCCAGTCGTGAAACACGTACTGCCCGTCCACCAGCTTGTACCATTCCACGGGCAGCCCAAAATACACTTCGATCTGCGAGAACCAGCCGCTGCGCATCACGGCTTCGGTCATCTGCCCGTAGTTCAGCAGCACTACGAATACATAGGGCAGCGGCGCGCGGAAGTACCCGGCCTCCCGCGGGACGAAATTAAGGTAGCCGTCGCACAATTGCTGCAGCGTGTCCAGGTTGGCGCGCAGCGGAAAGATGCGCGCCGAGACCCCGCGGAACATCAGCGGCGGCTTCACGCCCAACTGATCCAGCGTGATGGGCGGCAGGCCCTTAGTGAATTCTTCGCGGGTCATCGGTCAGTTCCTCTCAATTACCCAGACGGGCAGCGCTTCGAGAAAACGCTTGTCGCGCGAATCGGGCAGCGCGCCGTACAACGCGTTCATCTCGTATCGCGCGGCCCCCGCCAGACCCTGCGCCACCTGGCGGGCATAGTCGCAGCATCCGTAGGCGCCCATGCGCTCCAGGACCCAGGCGACATCCTCATGAGCGCGCTCCTGGCGCGGGCGATTCAGCATTGCCACCAGCCACTCCCGCTCGCCGGCGCTGGCTTTGGCCATCAGGTCGATCAGCATCAGCGTGCGCTTGCCTTCCCGTATGTCACCTCCCAGCTCCTTGCCGTAAGCGTCCGCGTCGCCTTCCAGGTTGAGCAAATCGTCCTGAATCTGGAAGGCCGCGCCTAAGAAAAAGCCGAATCGGATGCAGCGGTCGATATCGATTGCGCCGGCCGATCCGATGAGTGTGCCCATGCGGCTGGGATGAATGGTAGCCAGCCAGCAAGTCTTCTTCAGGACCATCAGCAAGTAATCCGCCTCCGCCACATCCGTGGCGTTATCGCGCCGCCAGCCGAGCTCCAGTGCCTGGCCTTCCGCGGATTCCCGCGCCATGCGTTCGGTTTCCTCAAGAATGCGCAAAGAGAGTTCGGGGCCCAGCGCGTGCCGGTTGTCGAGCAGCGGGCGCATGGCCAGCAGCGACAGGGCATCGCCCACGTTGATGGCGATGGGCACGCCTTCCCTGCGATGCATAGTGGGCTTGCCGCGCCGCTGTTCGCTCTCATCCTCAATGTCGTCGTGGATGAGCATGGCGTTATGGATCAGCTCGATCGACACGGCCGTGCGCAACGCCAGCTCCAGTGGTGTGCCGAACGCGCGCGCCGTGGCGATGCACAGGCTTGGCCGCAATGAGCGCCCGCCACGCCGCGGATAATCCGCCACCAGATCGTAGAGGTAGCGGCGCGGCTCCGCCACCGGCAGGTAGCCAAACAACAGTTCCCGCGTCGCGTCGCCGTACTCCTGCAGGGTCGACGAGACCAGGCTTCCGGAATGCTTTGCCATGTTTGCCGCGAAAATTTATACAGACGCTTTGGGCGGCTCCGCGATCACCACGGTCACTTCGCCCGCGATGCTGCCGTCCGCGGCCCGGATCACGCCGTGATAGCGGCCCGCCGCCTGCGCATCGGCGACCCTCACGCGTACCTGCAGGCGTCCCTGTTGGCGATTCAATGCCACGCTGTCCAACAGCAGAGGCTCAAACGAATCCGCCTTCAGCTCCATCGCGCCCGCGCCCGGCTTGATCTGCACGATCACTTCGGTGGGGCGCCTGGACGCCACTTCAACGGAAAATTCCGGCGCCGGCGCCGCCCCTGGGAATCCGGCCGCCCCGGCCATCCATGCCGCCGGCCATGCCCCCCGCCCGCCCGGCATGAACGACGACACCGCGTCCATCCAGAATTTCATGGCCGCCGACCATTGATCCATGACTGGCGTCATCGGCCCCCAAGGGTTGTACCAGTTGCCATAGTTCGATCGTTCGTTGCTCATTTGACCCTTATTCTTTGAGGTTTCTTGATACTGACGCGCGGCCTCGTAGCCGCGCTTCATATATTCGTCAATAACAGAATATGCCGTTCGGACTCCGCACTCAAGGGCGCCGCGCAGCCCGCCCGCCGGCGCCGCCTGGGGACCCTGTGCCGCCCCCGGGATCGCGCTCACCAGCGGGTTGCGCACCGGCCCGCCGCGTTCCGGGGCATCCCGTTTCATTCGAAATGGAGATGAACTCATGGCTCCCGCCTACGGATGGTCGTATCCAATAATCTCACTTAAGCCCGGATTTCCGGAAATGGCGTGCGCCGCCAGCCGCCCGGAAATCACCGCCGATTCGATGCACCCGCTGTCCAGCCCGGTCGCGGTCCAGTCGCCCGCGATAGTCAAATTGTCAAAAGTCATGTCCAACGGTGAAATCCGGTAAGCCGAGCTCCCCGGCAGGGACTGCACGTACCGGTCACTCGGATTGACATTGGCCGTCCAGAACTGCGAATCGAATCGCGCCGGCCCCGCGCCCTTCGCCGGCGCGTCCTCGGCCAGCAAATCCCAACGGAAACCGTCACTCCCCGCCGCTCTGGGCCACAGCGCCTTCACCTCGTTCTCCAGGAAACGGACGGCCTGCGCGCGCACGGCTTCGCACTGCTCCAGTTGATATGCCTGGCTCACCGCCCCATTCGACTGCCTGTCGCGCAGGACGCTGCAGAAATAGGCGATGCCCTTTACCGGCGTGCGCCAGCTCTCCTCGGGAAGCAGGTGGCCCATGTCTGCCCAGGTATCGAAAGCCGCCTGGAAACCCGACAGATTCACCGGCGGACGCTTCCAGCCCAGCTCGCTCGCGTGCTCCCGCAGCCAGAGCTGAAACGCCCGCGTGGGTACCGTTTTCACGCGCGCCACCATGTCCCGCCAGCGTGGCTCCCGATCGATCAACTCGCGCGCCACCTCCGGCAGCGCCCCGATGCTCACCGCCAGCACGGCGAAATCGAAATCGCGCTCCACCTCCAGGACCTTGCGCCCGTAATGCCGCTCCTCCCACGCGCTCTCAAACGCGCGTCCCTCGCGAGCCATGCGGGCGCCGGCCTCGAGTTGCTCGAAATCCGGACGCGACGGCCAGCTCGGCACGCTGTGGATGTCCACCAGGGGCTGATATTCACCGCTCTTCACCTGCGCCTGCACGTCGAAGTCCAGGGCCTGCACGTACGACCCGTCTGCCTGCGGCGCCAGGCCGACGTTGCGCAGCCGGTGGAAAAACTCGAACCGCACGCCGCGCCGCTTGAGCACCTGGTAAAGCGGCGCGAAAACTACGTCACCCATGCCCGCGTTCATGCGCCAGAAGAACGCGCCGCGATAGGTGAAAAACATGCGCAAGGCGCCGCGCAGCGCCACGCCGGCCGCCAGCCGCGGCCGCTCCGTATCGCCGTCCTCGAAGGCGAACACCAGGTCGTAGATCCCGCGTATGAAACCGGAATCGAGCGACTGCTCAGAGGCGCCATTCATGCGCAGCCAGTCGCGCCAATCGTAATCGTTAATGGCGTCGAAGCCGCGCGGATCCAGCGCCAGGTTCGAGCGCACGGCCCCGCGCAGCACTGCCAGGATCAGGTCGATCACCTGCCACACCCGCCGCAGTTCCCCATCGCCTGCCACCAGTATGTCCAACTGGCGCCGCGCCGCCGCAGTCAGCCCGTCCAGAAGCTGCGCCGGTAGCGAAGCCTCTCCGCCGAGCCATCGCGGCAGGAACTGATCCATGGTTTCCCGCAGAATTTCGCCGGCTTCGATCAACGCCGCCGTCGTGGCAAGCTGGCCATAGCGCAACAGAGCGCTCACCGCGGAGGCCAGCGCATCAGGCCCCCGGCCTCCGGGATTCGCCGGCCCCGGTTCTACCGCCGCGCCCTGCATGGCGGCCGCCGAACGCAGCAGCTCCACGATCAGTATCACCGCCTGCCGCAGATAACCCAGCACGGTGTACGAACCGCGCGCGGCCGCATCGCCCGGCTCTCCAGGGCTGGGCGGAATGCGCGCCTGCCAGAAATCCCATCCCCCCGGCCTGCGATCCACCACGCACACATCCGGCGCCGGCTGGAATGCTTCGCGCCAGTCGGCGAAACGGCAATGCGGAAAGTGGCGTCGGCGCTCCGCGTAGCACTCGCGCATGAGCCGGAAGGCGTTTTCGTAAAAGCCCATCCAGAGGTGCAGCCCGTGTTCTTCCACACGGTCGGCCACACCCCGGCCCGAGGCACCCTTGCCGCCCAGCCGCCAGCCTGCCTGGTAAACCGTCACCTGATAGCGTCCCGCCAGTTCCGGACGCGTGAGTTCGAAAGCCGCGGCCAGCCCCGCGCATCCGCCGCCGATCACGGCCACACGCGCCGGCGGCTTCTCCGGGTTCAAGATAACCTCTGCCAACTCGCCGGGCGCGCAAGGTGCCCTGGCAGCCGGGTGCCACCGTCGCCGTAGGCTTCGATAATCTGTATGGCGGTCAGCCCCTCGGCGGTGCTCAGGTCCGCGCCCGTGAAATCGGCCCGCTTAAGAAACGCCGAAACCAAGCTCGCGCCGCGCAGATCGGCGCCCGCAAAGTTCGCGCGGCACAGGTCCGCGCCATCCAGAATGGCGCGCCGCAGATCCGCGCCGCGAAAGTCTGAGTTACGCAGTATCCCCCGCTCCATCAGCGCGCCGCGCAGGCTCGCGCGCCGCAGGTCCGATTCCATCAGGATGGTGCAGTGCAGGTCGATCTCGTCCAGTTTGGCCTCCGCCAGACGCGCGCCGTTCACCACGATGTAGCGTGGATGATTGCGCCGGAACGCGTTCCACCGTTCCCTCCCATCCCGCAAAAGCGCGCACGGCGATTCCGTCGCTTCTTTCCGCCGGCTGCCGCGCTCCAGTGTGCCCAACGGCATATCAGACTACCGAAAACTTCCCAATTATGTCACATTTGAAGACGGCATCAAACTCAAAATGAGACCGTCTGACCGCGGCTTCCGGGGCCGTCATTGATCGGATCCCAAATCTCGCACTACCGCATCGTGCGCAAGCTCGGAGAGGGCGGCATGGGCGTCGTGTACGAGGCCCACGATCTACGCCTGGGCAGGCGCGTGGCCTTGAAGCTCTCCGCCGCCGGACGCATGGCCGCCGAGGAGGTCCGTGAACGTCTGCTGTCCGAGGCGCGCGCCGCCGCCGCGCTCAACCACCCAAATATCTGCACCGTTTACGAAGTGGACGAGGCCGACGGCCAGCTCTTCATCGCCATGGAGTATTGCGATGGCGCGTCCCTGCGCGAGCTCATTCGCAAGGGGTCGCTGGATCCGGGGGTGGCCCTCGCCATCGTGATTCAGATAGCCGAGGGCCTGGCCGAAGCCCATCACCTGCACATCGTGCATCGGGACATCAAGAGTTCCAACATCATGGTAGACCCCCGCAACCGCGCCCGACTGCTCGATTTCGGCCTGGCCAGCCTGGGTGGTTCGGCGGATCGCACCGAAACCATCAACTATGCAGGCACCCCGGTCTACATGTCGCCGGAACGCTTCGAAATGGGGCACAGCGACGCGCGCGGCGACATCTGGGGATTGGGCGTGGTTCTCTACGAGGCGCTCACCGGCCGCCTGCCCTTCGCGGGCGATCGGGCGCACCTGGCTTATTCCATTTTGAACACCGATCCGCAGCCGCCCTCTACGCTGCGCCCGGACCTCGCCCCGGAGCTGGATCAAATCGTCGATAAGTCGCTTTCCAAAGATCCGGCGGAACGCTACCAGACCGTAACTGACATGCTGGCGGATCTGGTGCGGGCGCGCCGCCTGGCCGAAAAAGAGAAACCTCCAGAACCTTCCGCCGAAGCCACCGGCCAGCTCCCTTCGGGATTCTCCACCGTGCGGCTGGCGTCCAAATCGCGCCTCCACGCGGTGGCCGTGTTGCCCTTCGTGAACATGAACCAGAGCGCCGAAGACGACTTCCTTAGCGACGGACTGACCGAAGAGATCGCCAACGCCCTCACCCAGGTGCGGGGCCTGCGCGTGGCCTCCCGCGCCTCCACGTTTCAGTTCAAATCGCCCGCCCTGGATGTCCGCGATGTGGGCCGCCGCCTGCACGTGGGAGCCCTGGTGCTAGGCAGCGTACGCCGCCAGGGCGAGCGCGTGCGCGTGACCGCCCAACTGGTTACCGCGTCCGACGGATACCAGATCTGGTCACAGCGCTTCGACTCCGAAATGAAAGCCGTATTCGAGGTCGAGGACCAGGTCACCGGCGGCGTCGTCACGCAGCTCCGTAAATGGCTGGGCGCCGATCTCGAATTGTCCCACCTGCGCGGCGGCACGCCCGGTTATAACGCGCATGAATTGTACCTGCGCGGCCGCCATTCCTTTAATCTGCAGACCCCGCAGGGCCTGAGCGCCGCGCTGTGCTTCTTCTCGCAAGCCCTGCGCTTAGAGCCCGCCTACGCGCTGGCGCGCGTGGGCATCGCGGATTGTTACGCCTCGCAAGGTTGGTACGGATTCGCGCCCGCATTGGCCGTGATGCCCAAGGCTAAAGCGGAACTCGAGACGGCCCTGGCCGGCGATGCCGCGCTGGCATCGGCATCGTGCCTGCGCGCCGCCATCACTGCCGGATTCGACTGGGATTGGGAAGCCGCGCGCGCCCAGTTCCAGGAGGCCTTCTCGCTGGGGCCACCCGGTTCGGATCTGTTGTTCCACCATGCGCTCGACTATCTGACGCCGCGCGGCCGCCTGGACGAGGCCCTGGAGGAATTAAAGCTGGCACTGGCACTGGACCCGGCCGCTCCACTGCTCAGCACGGCCGTGGGCGGGTGTCTGTACCGTCTGCGGCGGTACCCGGCGGCGTTGAAACAATTGCAGTCCACCATGGAGCTCGCGCCCGGTTTCTACCACGCTTATTGGTCTATGGCCCGCGTCTACCAGGCGCAAGGGCAGTTTGCGGAAGCCATGGAATGCTTCACAAGGGCGCTGGCCGCCAGCGGCGACAACCCTGCCGTGCTGGCGGATTCCGGCCATTGCCATGCCGCCATGGGTGACGCCACGCCCGCCCGCGGGATCCTGGCCCGGCTGGACGGAGTCCCGTTGGCCCAAGCCACCGTGTATCTCGGACTCAAAGAAACCGATGCCGTGCTGGACCATCTGCGTCAGGCGGTGGCCGGCCGCGCCCGCGGGCTCATCTGGCTGGGCGTAGACCCGCGCTTCGACGAAATCCGCGGCCAGCCGGGATTCCGCACTGTGATGGCACCGGTCGGGGGCGCCTAAAGCCGGGTGTTGGCCAGAATCAGCTCTAGACAGGCTGACCGTCGCTGCAAAACAAGGAGCGCGCCGTTGCTCTTCGCCCCGTTTGGCCCAGAAACCGGTGAGGTCTGGTGAAGTTCTTGCCGGAGAACAATCTTCAGTTTCGGACCCGCGCGCCGTGACGGCGCGGCCGACCGGTGACAAATAGTGACAGTGGCGCCCAAGAAGAAAAAAAGAAGCCGCATAGTGCCAGTATCCGTAACGCGTTGGAATCAGGTAAAGTAGAGGACGGAGGAATGGCCGAGCGGTTGAAGGCGGCGGTCTTGAAAACCGTTAGTGGGGTGACTCACTCGGGGGTTCGAATCCCTCTTCCTCCGCCAGACACCCAAATGGCTGTCGCCAGGGCTTAAGCGGTTATCTCTTGTTTGACTTTCGCGGTTCGAGAGTCGTAATTGAGAAAATGGCTCCCGCAGCGACGTCCGCAACTCCCCACCCTTCCAGCTCGCGCTTTCCAGAACCAGCCGGAGGAATAATTTGCGTTGCTCTGCCCCAGCTTGCTTGAGGAACAGGTCGGCGGCTTTGGCGGTGAGCGCGATCAGATCCACGGCCTGGCTTGCGGGCGGCAGCACGGGAACCACGGTAAGCCGGCGGTGTAGCCGATCCTGTTGCTGACGAATCTCGCCGGCTTTCCGGTCGTACGTCCCGGCGTCGATGCGCCCAATAGGCTCGCATCTATGAACAGGACCTTGACCGCGTTGATTCTCTGGCAGAGCGGAGCATACGCCGCAGGGTCACAACTGCATGCCGTGGCGATGCGCGTCGTAGCAGTAAGCACAATTGGGCGCGGTCATAGTGGCTGCTCTCTGGTGGCCGAGGTGAAGAAGGCGCGGTACGTGTACTATCACTGCTAGGTCTATGACCGCTTAAAGGATTTCCTTTTGTAACCGAACTTGCGGCGGGCGGCTTGGCGGTCGAACTTCCAGTTGATGTGGACGCGATCACGGTTCATCCGCCGATTCCAGGCTCGGGCTTCTCGGCGCAAGGTCTTGAGGTTCGGGATTCTTCTGGCGCCCAGACATTGTCGCGAGAAGATCCCGATTTCGATTTCCGCCTGGTTGAGCCAACTCCCGTGAGTCGGGGTGTGGTGGATGGTGAACCGATCCCAGATTTCGTTGCCGAATTCGGAACCCAACAGGTCCGTCAATGACTTACGGCTATGGATGTTCAGATTGTCCATGACCAAGTGGATGGTCTCAGCCGGCATATACTGTACGGCGATTTCGAAGGCTACCTTGGCGAATTCCAACCCCGAACGATCCGGCGTGGCGAAGGTGAAATGACGGCCTGCCTTAGGTTCTACGGCGCAGAAAACATTGGCAGTCCCGCACCGCTCATACTCGTTATCCCGCCGCGCTTCCCGTCCCGGCCGTGCAGGCGAGGCGGGCCGCAGGTCGGCGTGCAAGGTGACCGGTTTCTCGTCCAAACAGATCACTGGATGTTGCGCATCGTACGGCCGCTCGTACACTTCCAACACATCTTCCATCTTGGCGATATAGTCTTCATCGAGATCCGCGACTACCCACATTTTTTTCCCGCCACGGCTTCAAATCGTGGCTCAGCAGGAGAATCCGGATGGTTTCCCTTCCTACGCGGGGAACCAACTTGCGCTTGACGGCTTCTTCCGCCACCAGACGCACCGTCCAGCGGGCGCGGCCTTGCGGTGGGCTACTGCACACCATGGCAATCAGTCGTTGTTTTTGACTGTCATCCAATACTTCCGCCGCTCCGGGGCGCTGCTTCTCATACAGTGCCCGCTCCAGTCCTCCGGACTGATAGCGATGGCCGACATTGCGGATGGCCTGTGCAGTCAGCGGAACGATCGAGGCAATCCGCGGTGCGCTGACGCCCTTTGCCAGTTGAAAAAGCGCCACAGCGCGCAGGACGATCGTACTTGCTGCACGCCGCCACTCAACAATCCTCGGAGTGCCTTCTGATCCTTGGCGGTGACTTCGATCCGCAGGGCTGGACGGGCCATGCATCCAGTATGCGCCAAAACATTTAGGAATGAAATTGTTTTATTACAAAATCTTCAGGCGGTCAAGAACCTAGATCGAGTCGACACCGAAGAGAATAGCCTTGCACCAGACTCTTCGGCAAGCGAAGTAGTGTTGGTCTTGAATAAGTCAAAATCAGAACGTTAGATGTCGGCCCCTGGTGATCTCCAATTCCACCTGATTTGGCGCAGTGCGCGATCCCCCCGGGATTGCGAAGTTCGATGCCGTGGGTCTTTCGATGGGTGGTCAAGTGAACTGAAGGTATATCCACACTTTTTCCGGCTAAGCTGGAATTGGAAGTGAAGACGCGCGCTCCACGAGAGCGGTAAAGCGACGGAACAGGAATGCGATCATCCTCACTGCGATCATCCTCGTCGTTGTTACGACGGCTATGCCGGTGCTGAATAAATCCCGGATCTACGCCCATGAGATCACTGCTCTCAAGGCGATTCAGACCCTGAACAGGTTTGCGCACATTCTACTCGGATCAGTCACAGATTGTGCGTGAGAACTACGGCCAGGAGCCTCACCCCGATGATCAACTCGTCGCTGGGTGTTCGGCATCCTCAGCCCGTCCCGGCCCAGGCCGCTCCTCCCAATCGTACCAACCCTCGCCGTCTGGCCCCGGTGGGAGCTGCCTCACCGTGGCGACGTGCCGCGCTCTGACGTAATCGGCCGGAAGAAACCATTGGGCGTGGCTGCCCGAAATGACCGAACGAGAACACGATATTCCGGCTGGTGGATTTTCGCGAGCGCATCAAGAAAACGGTCGCGTTTGCCGATCGAAGATCGGCAGTTCTGCTATATTGCTCGCATTAGAATGTTCACCGTGAAGTTCAATCTCCCTCCCTTTACCGCCCGCGATGCGGCGACAATCGCCCGCCAACTATACAGTCTGGTTGCCGAGGCATCTCCGCTGCCGGGCGAGAGGGACTGCAACTTCCTGCTGCAGCCGGCCGACGGCGAACCCTTGGTGCTCAAGATCTCCAATGCGGAAGAGACGCACGAAATTTTGGAATTTCAGAACGCCGCCCTGAATCAACTGGCGGCACACGGAGTCGGTGAGGTGCAGCGTGTTCTGGCGGCGAACACCGGCGATGGCATCGGCACCGTGACCGGCGGCGGCGTCCAGTATTTCGTCCGCTTGCTGACCTATCTCCCTGGAAAGATCTGGGCCGAGTTCAGGCCGCATACGCCGGGAATGCTCGCGAGCCTGGGCCAACTGCTCGGCCGTGTGGATACTGCATTTCGCGGTTTCGCGCACCCCGCGGATCGCCGCGCCCTTAAATGGGATCTCGCACGGGCCTCCTGGGCGCGCGATTTTCTTTCCCACATCCCAGAGCGTTCCCGACGGGCGATGGTTGAGCGCCGGCTCGATCACTTTGAAACCAATCTTCTGGCCAGGCTCGAAGGTCTCCGCCACGGCGTCATTCACAATGATGCCAACGACTATAACTTGCTGGTGGGCGGCGAGAGTCCCTGGGAACAGAGGGTCACCGGGCTTCTGGATTTCGGGGACATGGTACACACGCAGATCATCTGCGAACTGGCAATTGGATGCGCCTATGCCATGCTGGACAAGCCAGACCCGATCGCCGCGGCGGTGCATGTTGTCCGGGGTTACCACGCGGAACATCCGCTAACCGAGCACGAACTGGAGCTGCTGTTTCCTCTAATTGGGCTGCGCCTGGCCGTCAGTGTCACAAACTCCGCATACCAGAAGGCCGTGGCGCCGGAAAATCAGTACCTTCAGATCAGCGACCGGCCGGCGTGGGAACTGTTGGAACAACTGGAGAGATTGCATCCTGAGTTGGCTCACTACAGCCTGCGGGCAGCATGTGGATTCCAGGCAGTGCCGCACAGCCCTAGGGTAGTTCAATGGCTCGAAAAAAACCGCGGTGAGATGGCGGGCGTCGTGGCACCGGATCCACGCACCTGCCCGTTCGTCGTAAGCGACTGGAGCGTCGGGAGTGTCGAACTCGGGAACCCGGATGACTACCAGGATACTGCCCGCCTGACGCGCGCCATCCAGTCACGAATGTCGGATGAAGGCGTCCGGGTGGCGATCGGCCGCTACAACGAAGCTCGTCCCCTGTACCGGAGCGCCGCGTTTCAAATGCCGGCAAACGACGGCTGCGAGTGGCGGTCCGTGCACATCGGGCTGGATATTTTCATGGACGCCGAGTCGCCGGTCTTCGCGCCCCTCGACGGCACGATCCATAGCTTCCGCGATAATGCCGCGCGTTGCGACTATGGGCCGTGCATCATTGTCGAGCACAGTCTTCCGGACGGCCTCCGATTCTACACCCTCTATGGCCATCTCAGCCAGACCTCGCTCGAAGGGCTCAGCCTTGGCAAGCCCGTGCGAAAAGGGGAACGTCTTGGCACGATTGGGACCTATCCAGCAAACGGCGATTGGCCGCCACACCTGCATTTCCAGATCATCACGGATATGTTGGGCATGCAAGGCGATTTCCCCGGCAGTTGCCGGCCAAGCCAGCGGGACGTGTGGCTGAGCCTCAGCCCGGACCCCAATTTGATTGGCAATATTCCCAGTGAGGCGCTGCTGCCGAAGGGATTGGATCAGAACGAGATTCTGGAACTACGACGCCGGCGCATCGGATACAATCTCAGCATCTCCTATCGCCGGCCGCTGCACATCGTGCGCGGTTACAGGCAGTGGTTGTTTGACTCTGAAGGCCAGCCTTATCTCGACGCTGTGAACAATGTGCCGCACGTGGGGCACTGCCATCCGAAGGTAGTGCGCGCGGGGCAGCGTCAGATGGCATTGCTGAATACCAACACCCGGTACCTGCATGAACTTCTGGTAACGTACTCCGAGCGGCTTTGCGCAACGTTGCCGGAGCCGCTGCGCGTCTGCTTTCTGGTAAATAGCGGAAGCGAGGCCAACGAACTCGCACTGCGCCTGGCGCGGGCTCATACGCGGCAGAAGGACACTATCGTCGTGGATATGGGCTATCACGGCAACACCACGGGCGCGATCGACTTGAGCCCGTACAAGTTCGATCACAAGGGAGGCATGGGTTCGAGCGACTGGGTGCACAAAGTGCCGATGCCCGATACTTACCGGGGTACGTTCCGCGCCGACGATCCGCAGGCGGGCAGGCGATATGCCGCTTTCGCAGGTACCGCTATCGGGCACATCCGCACATTGCCGGCGCACTACCGGCCGGCACAGGCCGATGTGCGCTTTAAGCCGGAGAGAAACGTGGCCGCGTTCCTGAGCGAATCCATTCTCAGCTGCGCCGGCCAAATTGTTCCACCCGAAGGCTATCTGACAGAGGTCTACCGGTTGACTCGCGAAGCCGGCGGCGTCTGCATTGCCGACGAAGTCCAGACGGGCTTCGGCAGAACCGGTTCGCATTTCTGGGCGTTCCAGGCGCAGGGAGTGGTTCCGGACATCGTAACCGCCGGTAAGCCGGCCGGGAACGGGCATCCCCTCGGGGTGGTGATTACCACGCCCGAAATCGCGGCCTCCTTTGACAACGGTCTGGAATACTTCAACACCTTCGGTGGTAATCCAGTCTCTTGCGCGATCGGCATGGCGGTGTTGGATGTAATCCAGGAGGAACGGCTGCATGAGAATGCACTGTCAACTGGCAACCTTCTTATGGACGGTTTTCGCAGCCTGATGCAACGCCACGCTATCGTCGGCGATGTGCGTGGTTTGGGGCTATTTTGCGGCTTCGAGATGGTGCGCGACCGCAGTAGCCTGGAGCCAGCCGCTGCCGAAGCCGGCTATCTGGTCAATCGTATGCGCGATCATGGAATCCTGCTCAGCACCGATGGCCCGCTGGAGAACGTAATCAAGGTAAAGCCGCCGTTGTGCTTCGATAGTAACAATGCAAGCTATCTGATCGAAACCTTGGCCAATGTGCTCAGGGAAGATTTTCTGGCGAAATGAGGGCGAGGCGCAAAGGACTACAGCTGGCACGCGCTTTCTGATTAGCCAAACTGAGCTGAATCAATCATTTCACTTCGTCTGGCAACCGGATTTTTCTTTACGTTAAAATGGCTTTCGCCTCCATGCCCGAACATCAGTCCCTGTCACCCGATCTTCTGATCCACGTAGGCCGCACGCTCCAGGTTCCCATGCAGGGACTGCTCGCCACCGTCGAACTCCTTGACGAAGGCTCCACAGTCCCGTTCATCGCGCGCTACCGCAAGGAATCTACCGGCAACCTCGACGAGGTCCAGATCCGCTCCATTGAGGAAAAGCTCCTGTATTTTCGCGAATTGATCTCCCGGAAAGAGACCATCCTCGCCTCCATTCAGGAACAAGGCAAGCTAACCGGAGAGTTGAAGGCCAGGATCGATCAGACGCTGGACAAGAGCGAGTTGGAAGATCTCTACCTTCCCTACAAGCCCAAGCGCCGCACCAAAGCGATCATCGCACGGGAGAAGGGTCTTGAGCCGCTCGCGGACTATTTGTGGAATCAAGAGCCGTCGAATACGCCGCTCAAAACCTTCGCTGCGTCTTTTGTTAGCGCCGAAAAAGGGGTTGCCAGCGTGGAAGATGCCCTCGAAGGAGCGCGCCACATCCTGGCAGAAGCCATCAGCGATCATGCCGATATTCGCAAGCTTCTGCGACGCGCCATGTTCGAGGAAGGCGTCATCGTCGGCAAGAAAGCGGCGGATGCTGTCGACGAACAGGAGAAGTTCGCGATGTATTACGACTACCGCGAACCGGTCAAGCAGATCCCCTCGCATCGCATGCTCGCCATCCGCCGCGGGGAGGCTGAGAACGTCCTCTACTTTCAGATCGAACTCGATCCGCTGCGTCCGCTCGATCTGATCAGAAGTAAGATTCATAAACAGCCCGGCGACTGGACCGCTCAACTGAACATCGCCGCGGAGGACGCCTGGAAGCGCCTGCTCAGCAGTTCCATCACCGGCGAAGTGCGCCTGGAACTCAAGCAGCGCGCCGATAGCGATGCCATCCAGGTCTTTCGTGAGAATCTCCAGAATGTGCTGCTCGCCCCACCCGCGGGCCAACTCGCCGTATTGGGACTCGACCCCGGTATCCGCACGGGCTGTAAGATCGCCGTCGTCAACGATACCGGCAAATTCCTGGGCCACGATGTCATTTACCCGTTTCAGCCCAAGAACGACGTAGCCGGCGCCGAGCGGACCCTGAAATCCCTGATCGAAAAATTTAGTGTCCGCGCTATCGCCATCGGCAACGGCACGGCTTCGCGCGAGACCGAAGCCCTGGTCCGGGCCTTTCTCAAGAAGGAAGGATTCTCGTCGATCTTCTGCGTGATGGTCAACGAGTCGGGCGCCTCCATCTACTCCGCTTCTGAAATCGCGCGCCAGGAGTTTCCCGACCTCGATCTGACCGTCCGCGGAGCCATCTCCATCGCGCGCCGCTTGCAGGATCCGCTGGCCGAACTGGTCAAGCTAGACCCCAAATCCATCGGCGTCGGCCAGTATCAGCATGACGTCGATCAGAAGCACCTGCACAGGTCGCTTGAGACAGTCATTGAAAGTTGCGTCAACCGCGTGGGCGTGGACCTCAACACAGCGTCCTGGACCCTGCTGCGTTATGTCGCCGGTATTAATGAACGCACCGCCCAGAAGATTGTCGAGTTCCGGAACGAACATGGCCGTTTCCGCTCCCGCGTTCAATTGACCGCCGTCCCCGGCATCGGGCCCAAGACCTTCGAGCAGGCCGCCGGCTTCCTGCGAATCCGTCACGGCGATTATCCCCTCGACGTCACCGCGGTCCACCCGGAGTCCTACCCTGTGGTCGAGCAAATCGCCAAGGTCCTGGACGTTTCGATCGAGCAACTCATCGCAAAACCCGCGCTGCTGGAGAAGGTCGACAAGGGCAGACTCACGGCCGGCGTATACACCCTGAACGACATTCTGGACGAGCTTCGCAAACCCGGTCGCGACCCGCGCGATACCTTCGCCGCGCCTGACTTTAACGACAATGTGAAGGAGATCGGAGACTTGCAAGCGGGAATGACGCTCGAAGGCATCGCCACCAACGTGACCAAGTTCGGAGTCTTCGTCGATATCGGCGTTCACCAGGACGGGTTGGTACACATCAGCGAACTTGCGGATCGTTACATCAAGGAACCGGGCGATGTGGTCAAGACGGGCCAGATCGTGAAGGTGCATGTGCTCAGCGCCGACCCTAAAACCAGGCGCATCTCCCTGTCCATGAAGACCCCCGGTGCGAAAACGGCGCAAGGCGCTCCCGACCGACCGAAGAAGCCTGCTGCACCCCCCAAACCACAGGCCACCATGGATGACAAATTGGCTGCCTTGGCGGATCGTTGGAAGAGACGCTGACGACGAATTACGCCGCCACGCGCAGCCTACCCTGCTCGCTGATACCTGGAATGGCTGCTCGCAGGACATCATGCACGTGTTCGGCCAGGATGAACTCCATCTCGTCGCGGGCATCGGGCGGCAAATCCCGCAAATCCTTCTCGTTTTGTTTCGGAATGATGACGCGGCGGATGCCGAGCCGGCGCGCGGCCAGCATCTTCTCTTTGATTCCGCCGACCGGCAGTACAAGGCCGGAAAGCGTGACTTCGCCGGTCATGGCAGTGTCGCTGCGGACCGGCAACCCGGTGTAGAGGGAAGTCAGCGCCGTGGTCATGGTGACGCCCGCCGAGGGGCCGTCCTTCGGAATCGCGCCGGCCGGGACGTGAACATGTGCGCCATAGCGACGGAACATCGATTGATCGATAGAAAACTCGCTGGCGTGCGACCAGATATAGCTTTGCGCGGTCTTGGCGGATTCCTGCATCACCTCGCCCAACTGCCCGGTCAGCGACAGTCCTTTGCCGTCCTTCAGCAGCGCCGCCTCGATGTACAGAACGTCGCCACCGGCCTCGGTCCAAGCCAGGCCGGTCGCCACGCCGGCGGGCACGTCCTTGCGAGCCTGCTCGGGCGAGAAACGTTCCGGTCCTAAGAGGTCCGTCAGTTCTTCCTTTTGTATTTCGACCGGCCCAGGGGCGCCCTCGGCCACCTTTAACGCCACCTTGCGCATCACGCGACTGATGGCTCGTTCCAGTTGTCGCACGCCAGCCTCACGGGTATAACGCGAAATCACCAGGCGCAACGCCTCATCGCTCAGGACGCAGACATCGGTTGAAAGACCCGCTTCCTTCAGTTGTTTGGGAACCTGGTAACGGCGAGCTATTTCGAACTTTTCCTCTTCGCTGTAGCCCGCCAGCCGCACGACTTCCATGCGATCGAGTAGGGGCTGAGGAATGGTATCGAGCGTGTTGGCCGTCATCACGAAAAAGACCTTCGAGATATCGAACGGCAGGTCGAGGTAATTGTCGCGAAACGTCTTGTTCTGCTCGGGATCGAGGATTTCGAGCAGTGCGGCGGCCGGGTCACCCCGGAAATCGCGCCCGAGCTTATCCACTTCGTCCAGCATCAGCACCGGATTGTTGACACCGGTTTTGCGGATACTCTGGATGATCCGGCCAGCCATGGCGCCAATGTAGGTGCGGCGATGCCCGCGCAACTCAGCTTCGTCGTGCATGCCGCCCAGGCTCAGGCGCTCGAACTTGCGGCCCAGGGCACGGGCGATCGACTGGCCGAGCGACGTTTTGCCAACTCCCGGAGGTCCCGCGAAGCAGAGGATTGGCGCTTTGGCGCCCGGGTTCAGCTTGAGCACGCCCAAGTGTTCGAGGATACGTTCTTTGACGTCTTTGAGGCCGTAGTGGTCTTCCGCCAGTATCTGGCGAGCGCCCGCAATATCGATGGGCGAATCGCCGGCCTTTTTCCAGGGCAGTTCCAGGATCAGTTCGAGCCAGGTGCGGCCAACGTTGTAGTCCGGAGCTTGCGTCGAGAGACGATCCAGACGCGACATTTCCCGGTCGGCTTCCTTGCGGACTTCGTCCGGCAGGTCGGCTGCCTTCAGGCGCTCCCGGAGTAGCTCCAGCTCGGATTCGCCCTCCTTTCCACCCAATTCCTGCTGGATGGCGCGGAGTTGCTGCCGAAGGACATATTCCCGCTGCTCCTTTCCCATTTCGTTCTGAGCTTTAGTCGCGATCTTACCCCGGATTTCGAGGATCTGGAGTTCGTGCGAAAGGTGTCCATGGATCAGACGCAAGGCTTCGATGCGGGAATCGACCGCAAGCAGCCCGTGTTCGAGGGCAACGTCCATACTGAGTACGCTGGCGAGCATCCACGTCATTTGCAGGGGATCCGCCTCAGCCGTGATCGCGCGGGCGAACTCCACCGGCAACTCCAAGCCTGCATATTTCAAAACGTTGGTGGCAAGGTCAATAACTTCACGGTGGAGGGCTTCGGTCTCGGGGTTCGCGTCGTCCGGCTGATCGGGAATCGGAATAGGACGGAAGCTCGCGCGAAGGAAGTCTTCACCGGTGAAATCGGCGAGCGCCACCCGCTCCACGCCCAACACCAGAATGTCGTATTTGTCCCCACTGCGCCGAGACCGCTTGATAACGGCTTTGGTGGCGGTGGGGAAGAGATCCGCCGGGCCTGGAACTTCGACGGACGAATCGCGTTGGGTAACAACCAGAATCTCCTGCGCCTCGCTCGCCAGGGCTGCCAGGATGGCGGCCACGGATTTCGGGCGGCCAACGGACAATGGCATCAATAGGTTAGGGAAAAGCACGGTATTCTTGATTGGGACTACAGGAAGATTCGGCTGTTTGGACATGTGCATTGCCTCTTATGATAAATGATGAGCGAAACGCACTAAAGGTTTCGTTTGCTTGAACGAGGGGGTCCCAGATCGGCGGTGTACGGGTCCCTAATTCTCGCCCTGCCGGACGTGAGCTGAGGGATGCTCTTTGACCGAGCCAAGCATTGGCGCTGCCGACCGGGCCGCGGACGCGGGCAGCGCGGCGAACAACCGGAGGTGCCGCCGGCCGGGCATCGCGACAGCCGCCTGTCGGCTATGCCGAAATGGCACCTTTCGGCACACCTATCCGCGCGCCTTGTCGGAGCAGGAAGGCGGACATCTGGGATTCGCCGTTCGCGCGTCTGGCCGCCGTTCCTCGGTGAAGGCCAACGAAACCCCACTCTACGATGAGTCTCATCCCGCTCAGCCCGCTGTTAGGCCTTGAGATTTCAAGAAAGCGGACCCAAGCGGCTGTCAGCGAGCGATGGCTCGGAGGATCGGCGCCGCGTGATTGCCTCTATAGGCGGTCACGTTGCGCCGCTTGTCCTGCGAAAGCAAGGTTGTTCCCATCCATACGGTGAACGAGAAGTTGAAACCGAGGTTCACCACGTAAGCTGTCCAGCACCAGATCACGGTCCGGGGGTGAGGGAATGTCGAAAGACTTCTCCGAGAAGGCCTTTTCCAGAAACCCGAGCGCTTTGTCGTTTTCGCCGAGGCCCGCATAGATCGTGGCCATCGTGTATGCCGAAGGTGAGGTTCGCTTTAGCTTGCGCTCCAAATCGTGAAGAATCTTCTCTGCCTCCGCTCTTTTGCCGGAGGCGGAATAGGCGTGCGCCAGGGCCACTGCGCTCTGGGGGTTGCCCGAGATCGCAAACGCTTTTTGGTACTCGGAAGCCGCCTCCTGCAGTTTGCCTGTACCCTCGTAACCAGCACCGAGCATAAAGTGCTGATACCAATCGTTTGGATCCAAAAGCAGGCCTCTTCTGCCGGATTCGATCAAATTGGGGTAATCCTGTAGTACATAGTAGGTATACGACTGGCTTTGCCCCGCACCGAAGCCATAGTCCAGTTGGTCAACGTTTGCGAGGTCGGCTAGCGCCTCAGCGCGCCGGCCGATAGTGGCGAGAAAACCGGCGCGGACCTCACGGGCACAACTGTAGCTCGGCGCCAGAGCGACGGCACGGTCGAACTGGCGATCGGCAGCCTCCAAATCCCAATCAAACCGCCAACTCAGAATGCCGAGGGTGTAGTAAGCTTCCCCTATCGTGTCATCCAGTTGCAACCCTTTGGCTAACGCCTCCTTCGCAGACCGGTAGGCCTGATCCCTTGGCATAGCACCGGCAAACGCCAGGTACGCGTAAGCGTCGGCCAGTCCCGCGTAAGCCAGCGCGAAGTTTGGGTCTTCCTGGATCGACTCGTCGAAGTAATGTTGGGCCTTTCGCAGTGAATCAGGGTTGGCGTATTCGTTCGTAAAATAAAGACGCCCTTTGAGGTAGGAATCGTACGCGTCCGGTTTCACGGCGTGGGCACGGCGAAGGCTAGCGTGCTGCGTGGGCGTGAGCTGCGCCCGGACCTGCCCTGCAATGGCGTCCGCCACCTCACCTTGAAGTTTCAGGATATCGCCGAGATCGCGGTCGTATGTCTCGGCCCACAGGTGCCGGTCCACAGGTGCCTGAATCAGTTGAGCGGTAACACGCACTCGTTGACCCGCACGGATCACCGAACCTTCAATGATGGCGTCGACCTTCAACTCCCGTGCAATTTCGGGCACTCCCTTTTTCGCCCCTCTGTACTGCATGACGGAAGTTCGCGAGATTACCCGCAGCGAGTCGATTTTAGCGAGGTCCGTAATCAACTGGTCCGTCATGCCATCTGCGAAGAATTCCTCCGACGGCTCGCCGGACAAGTTATCGATGGGCAGGACAGCAATAGAGCGTATCGGTGAAGCGGCCCCTTTGGCGCGGACGGCCTGTCCCACCGTCAATGCAACCAGGCCTAGCGCGAACACGGCGCACAGAGCCAGGACAAGACTCCTCTTCCGGTGAGCCCGCGGAACGGGAGCCGCCGGCTGACTCTTATTCTCGCCGATCTCTGTGGCTGGCCGAAGCACCTGAAAGTACGGTACCGGACCGATATACCGGTAGCCCCGGCGAGGCAGGGTTTCGATATAACGCGGCGCCTCAGCGGAATCGCCAAGCACTTCGCGGATCCGCGCGATGGCGTTGTGCAGGCCATGATCAAAATCGACCAATGTGTCAGCCGGCCAGATTCGAGTCTGAAGTTCCTCGCGAGTGACAACATCGCCGGCATGACCCAAGAGGATCTCGAGTACCAGGAGGGGTTGGCCGCGCAGCCGCAGCCTTACTCCGTGCTTGCGCAGTTCCCCGGCCCTGGCGTCCAGCTCAAAGCCGCCAAATCGTAGCTTGCCGGCAACTCCCGGTTGGGTGGCCATATGGGGTTTCCCCTCAAAGAGACTATTAGAGCCTACCACAGTCCCCCGGAGCCTTGGCAGATCTATCGGTCAAAACTGGAAGCGTATTGTATTCAATGGCTTAATCACGGAGAAAACTTTGGGGTGGGATGGAGGCTGCGAGGATTGACGCCGCTGTGTGAAACCGACGAGAATTGCTTGCTGTTTCGGAGAACAGAACATGAAAAAGACGATGATGAAGATCCTACGGCTGGCAGTCTTGTCCGCGAGCCTTTTGATTTGGGCGCCGGCCTTCGCTCAGGTCTCACCCGTCGGCGATGCGTATACCAACACGGCTAAACCAAAAGCCAACAACGGCGCGGCCACCCTGCTGTCCGTAGATGGCGCCACGGAGATCACCTATATCCAATTCGACTTGAGCTCGATCCCGGCTACGGCCGACATTAGCCAGGCAACGCTGAAACTCTATGTCAACGGCGTGGCCACGGCGGGCACTTTTAACGTCAATTACGTCACTAACGTCTGGTCGGAGAGCACCATCAACACTACTAATGCGCCACCGGTGGGCACGCCCATCGCGTCCGACGTGAGCGTCACGACGGCTGAGGCGAACCAATACATCCTGGTCAATATCACTTCAGCGGTGCAGGCGTGGCTGAGCGGCAGCCAAACGAACAATGGAATCGCACTGGTGGCCAACGGCACGTTCAGCGCCACCTTTGACAGCAAAGAGAACACAACCACCAGCCATCCGCCGGAGTTGGACATTGCCTATGCGAGTGGGACGGGCACCATCACCGGAGTGACGACGGCGAGCGGCAGCGGCCTGAGCGGCGGGGGTACCAGCGGCACGTTGAACCTAAGCTTGACCATGGGCTGTGCGAGCGGGCAAGTGCTGAGCTGGAACGGCAGCGCCTGGGTGTGCACGGCGTTGGGTGGAGGCGGCACAATCACCGGGGTGACGGCCGGCCCCGGCCTGATGGGTGGCGGCACCAGCGGCAATGTCCTCCTGTATGTGAACTCCGGCGTGGTGCCCTTCCTGAGCGCGTTCAACAACTTCACCCAGCCCAACACCTTCTCCGCACCCACCACATTTTCGACGACAGGGGTTGCCGCTACGATCCAAGTGTTGGATTCTTCCAGCGATGGCCAGGGTGGGGTGAATGGCCAGAGTGCAAATGGTATCGGAGTTTTCGGCTACGGCCCGCTTTACGTCGGAGTTCAGGGCAGCGGCCCAACTGGGGTCTATGGCTACGGCACCAACTCCTCAAGCGTCGGGGTGTCGGGGAACGGGACCACCGGAGTCTTGGCCACAGGGATCACCACCGGAGTGTCGGCCTCTGGGACCACCGGAGTTTATGCGCAGGGCACTAGCGTTGGAGTCGAAGCGTCAGGGGCCACCGGAATTTACGCGCAGGGCACTGGCGCGGGCTATGCTGTGGACGCATACAACACCGTTAACGGCACTGGAGTTCTCGCCGGAAGCTATTCAGGTTGGGCAGGCTGGTTCAACGGAAATCTGGAGGTGGATGGCAGCCTTTCCAAAGCCGGCGGTTCGTTCAAAATCGATCATCCGCTCGATCCCGCCAACAAGTACCTCTTCCATTCTTTTGTTGAATCGCCCGACATGATGAATATTTACAATGGCAACGTGATTACCGACTCGAGCGGCACTGCAACCGTGGCCATGCCCGACTGGTTCGAAGCGCTCAACCGCGATTTCCGCTATCAGCTCACGGTCATCGGCCAGTTCGCCCAGGCCATCGTAGCTTCCAAGATCTCCAATGGCAGCTTCATGATCAAAACCGACAAGCCGAACGTGGAGGTCTCCTGGCAGGTTACCGGTATCCGGCAGGATGCCTGGGCCAATGCGCATCGCATACCTGTCGAACAGGAAAAGCCGGAGCTGGAACGGGGCTACTACATTCATCCTGAGTTGTACGGTGCGCCGGAAGAGAAGGGTATCCTTTGGGCCACCACCCCTGAAACGATGCAGCGGTGGAAGGAGGCACGTACCAAACCTGCGGCGGCCCAACCGCCAGCCAAACCGGTCAGAATAGCCAAACCGGTCAAACCATAAGACGAGTTGTGGGGTGATGGGACATTACTAGCGCTACCATCACCCCCGATACTGAATAGCGGACCACCGCAAGCGGGTTGCAAAATCACCTACGTTGCATGCTTTTCCTTGTCTTACCAGCCTGGTTGCGCGGCCAGGTGGAGCACACGCCCTCGCTCGACGGGATGTTGAGCCTCAAGACCATAGGCAGACAAGCCGGCTCAAGAAGACACCCAGGGCATGCCGAAGGAAGAGGGAAAGTATGCCGATCAAGGCCCGGCGAAACCCGCGGCGCATCAAATCTGGTTGATTTCACCTTATGGAGGCGAAGCCTGGCAGCTGACGAAATCGGAAACCGACATCGACGGTTTCCAGCTCGGAGACATTCGCTTCGCCCACACACATGACCGTATCCGCGCCGCCATGGTCCGGAAAACGCCGTGATAGATAGAGAGCCATCCGTGGTCTGCTTTGATCGGCGGCGCGCCCGGGAACGGTGACTTTAGAACGTGTTCCTAGGCTATCGCTCCGCCGCCTGCAGATCCAGGTTCACCCGCTCGCCGTTGATCAGGACGAAGCCTGAATTGATGAGCTGCTGTCCGGTGCAGTCAAACTGCTCGTAACAGCGCAGGCTGGGAACGTCGAAGACATACTCCACCGCCTGCCCGAACGGCTTCACCGTGGTGCTGAAGTCGATGCCGGCAAACTTTGGAGCGTCCTTGAACTGCGCCAGCACCGGCCGGATCAGGTGCGCGATGTGCTCATCGAACGCCAATGCAGCTGAGCGATAACGGGAAGCCGGCTCGGCGGACTGGATCGTGGTGGTAAGCGAGAGCTGCAGGTAGATGCCTTTGTGAAAGTTAACGAAAACGGGTGGCGCGTAGCTCACGAAGTGCGCGGCCTGATCCAACTCGTGCACCATCTTATCCAGCGTTTCCTGATAGGAGATTTGTAAAGCCTTGAGGGCGTCAGGCGCGGGCTCGGGTGCCACCAACACAGGTGTCGGAGAAGGCGGCGGTGCGACGGTCGGAGGAGTTGCTGTGCGGGCCGCCGGCAACGGCTCGGCAGCAGGATCCGCGGACCGGCCGGTCCACAGCCCGATGGCTTCCCCATTGACGAAGAGCGAAGCGGACTCCAGCGCGGCCATTTGTCCGGCTTCGTCCTGCGCGGTAACCAGCCGGATCGCGGAGGCTTTCGGGATCACCAGCACCACGTTCTCCGCGCGCTCCGTACTCACGCCGATCATCTTCTTGCGCACGTGATGCGATATCTCCAGCGCGAATCCCTGAATGTCCGGCTCATCCTGCAACCGCGGAACCTCCGCCTGCAGCATGGGCAGCATGACGTCGGTATAGGTGCGCTCGGCGCGCTGCTGTTTACTCATCAGTTCCGCGGAGTAAGACGCGAAGTAATTGCCCACGATCTGCACGACGGTCTGATGACCGTATTTAGCGAACTGGATGGAACGCTGGTCGCGGCGCTTCTGTTGCTCTTCCTCGACGTCCAGCACGCGGCTGAAATAGAAACGGTAAGGGAACTGGTGCGCGGCGATGGCCACCGCCGCGGCTTTCAATTCGGCGAAATGCTTCTCCTGTAATGCGCGCAGCTCCGGATCGCGGATCTCGGGCGGGGAGACTACTTGCCCGCAGAGTAGCCCGGCACAGAATATGCCGGCCAGCAAATCAATTCTTCGCATAGGTCAGCCCCTTCAGGCGATAGGGGGGATCGGCGACGGCGCGTATATATGCGATCAACGCATCCACGTCGCCTTTGTTCAGAGTATACCCGTAGGGCGGCATTTCCGGTGATTTGTTCAACGCCGGACCGCCGTGCCCGATGATGGAAACCAGGTCCGCATCGCTCATGGCGTTCAGCGTCGCGCCTTCGGTGAACGCGTGCGGCTTGGCCGTCAGGTTATCGTGATTCGAAACCCGCTCCGGAGTGGATTCCGTATCGTGGCACCGCGAACAATATTGGTCGTTCAGCACACGACCCTGCTGTTGCTGGAGGCCGAGCGCGATTTCGTCCAGGCGCAGCTCCACGGATTTTCCGCCTTTCACAATCGTGGAGGCGTTGATCTGATAGCGGCCCGCGCTGCTGCCCAGGGTCACCGCGGAACTGAACTGGCCATCCGGGCCAGTCAAACCCCAGGGCGGTGAGGCCGCGGCCCCACCGGGTGTGCGAAAGACAACGAGGGCGCCGGCGACCGGGCTCCCCTGCACGTCGTTTACCTGCACAACCACCGGCTGGTCCAGCCCGGCGCCGATGCCAGCCACCTGCTTGCCTCCGCTGACTTCGGTAATCGCGGCTCCGAACGCCTTGGGCGAAACGGCGAGAAAAGTCCCGCCTGTTTGGGTGGGCCGGCTGCATCCGGCCAGGATGATCAAAGCGAATGCCGCACAAATGAGGCGCCTCATTTCTTGGCCGCCTCCTTATTCTGTTTTATCAGGAAGGCAGTCAATGCGCGCGCATCTGCATCGCTCATGTTGCGGTTAGGCTCCTGCGTCCCGGGGCGGAGCGCCTGCGGATCTTTCAGCCAGTGGAAGATCCAGGCCGCGTTCAGCCGCGCTCCCACCTGAGTCAGCGTCGGGCCGATGTAGCCTTTATCGTTCTGCGGGTCCACGATATGGCACGCCTGGCAGGCGTACTTGGAATAGAACAACTGCCTGCCCGACTCCACATCGCCCGCGCTGAACTTCGCCGGATCAAAATCGTCACGGTCGAAGTCCGGCGTCTGGTAGACCGTCAACAGATAATCGGCGATGGTCTCGGCCTCCGCGCCGGTCACATTGAAGCGCGGCATGCGGCGGATCAGGGCGGGACGCAGCGTGTTGGGGTTCTTCATGAAGCTCACCAGCCAGCGGCGCTGCACGGAGCTTCCTTCAAAAGTCAGATCGGGGGCCATATCGCCGCCGCGGCCGTTGATCGCATGACAACTGAAGCAATTCATGTCAGCCATCAACTGGCCGGCCTTACCGGCGGGCCTGTAGTTCGATTCGCGCTTGCCCGCTACGCGCAGCGCCTCCGGCAGCGTCCGGGCGCGTTCGGTCTGCGCGAGCAGGGCAGTCACCAGCGCATCCACCTGCGGCTGCGTCAGCGTGTATTGCGGCATCTTTGAGCCGGGGAACGTGTGCGGCTGGCGGATCTTGGCTTGCAGGTAGTCGGGCAGCGTGTGCGCCACGCCCGGCGCAAACACGATCTTCACCAGCGACTCGCTGCCCACGATGGTCAGCTCCGGCGCGAAGTTGTCCGGCTTCTTGATGCCGTTGATCTCATGGCAAGATGCGCAGCCGCGCTCCGTTACCAGCGTTTTACCGTGCCCGATCTGTTCCGGTGTGGCCGGTTCCAGATGGACGCTGCCGAGGAAATCCGTATCCGTCTTGGCCTCCAGGAAGCCGCGCAGCGGACCCAGCATCTTCTGGTCGAAGCGGTAGTGCGGCATGGCCGTATCGGGATCGTAGGTCTTGGGGTTGCGCAGCCACTCCGCAAGCCATACGGGCTTGACTTTGGAGCCGATGCGGGTTAGCTCCGGCCCTACGTCGCCGCCCACCGTCATGCCGGCGGCGTTCACGGTGGCGTGGCAGGATGCGCAGAACGATTCGCCGTACACGCTGGCGCCCGCCGCGGCGTCGCCCGCCTGCCCCGGTTCGCTCGCCGCGCCGGCAGGCAGATAGGGCGTACTCTGCGACATCAGGAACGCGGAAATATCGCGCGCATCCGCGTCAGTGAACTGGAAGTTGGGCATGGTCGCGGTGACCGCATAAGCCTGCGGATTCTTCAGCCAGGCGAACGTCCATTCGCGCGTGGTCTTTTCGGCGATGTGCTCCAGGCTGGGGGCCCGGCTAGTGGATTCGAGACGCTGTCCGTTCGGCGTCTTCAGGACATGGCACGACACGCAGCCGTACCGGGCCAGCAGCTTGCGCCCCTGGTTCAACTGCGGCGTGCCGGTGAGGTTGTTCGAATGGCACTGGCCGCAGGATGCTTCCAGATACCGTGCCGGCAGGATGGGCTGCTCCCATGCCAGTGTGCTGCTGTGAGCTTCCTCCACGCCGGTTGCGGCGCCCTGGCCGCGGTGGCACATGACACATCCGAACTCGGTTAGAGAATGCGGAATCGGCGGATGCGGCCGGAACGGCTGCGTGCTGACGTCCCAGAGGCTGGCCTCTTTGAGGCCCAGGTGACAGGTGCCGCAGCGGTCGGTCACGCCCAGTTCCGGCATCCAGATCTGCTGCAGTCCGCCTTGAAAGCGCCGCTGCAGTGTGGCGGCTTCACCCCGGACCCGGATCAACTTCACATACCTGGATTGATAGCGGGTCCATTCACGGAACGCATCTTTAGCCGGGGCAATGGCCAGGCAGACCAGCAGGATCACGCTTAGCGATCCGAACGCGCGCGCGCTATCCCCGAAGAAGAACTGCCACCATGCTTGTATCTTCAGCCGCATGTCGCTCAACTCCTCCAGGGCCACACCCACGACCAGCCCGCGCCGCGAAAGAAAGTGCCTATCAGGGTCAGCACGCCGGCCTGCACCAGGAACCACGTCATGATCCAGAACGACAGGGGTTTCGAGATCAGCCATCGCCGGAAACGCGACGGCGATGGGGGCGCGTTGCCGGCGGCCAGCAGCATCAGTCCGCCGATCGCCAGCGAGGGAATCAGCACGGCGTAGACCTGAAACACCAGCATGACGCCAGAGAATATTGCCAGAACCGCGATAAACGTACGCAGGCGCCGCGCGCGGTTGCGCAGCCACACGCCCTCCGACTCGATGTTGATATCGAAATAGGGAATGACGATCAGGGCGATCACCACCATGGTGGGAATCAGGACGCCCGCCACGAACGGCGGAAAGTAGTGCAGCAGCTCCTGCAGCCCCAGGAAGTACCAGGGCGCCTTGGCCGGATTGGGCGTGTGCATCGGATCGGCCAGCTCCTCGAGCGGCGCATTCCAGATCAGCGAGATCACCACCAGCACGATCGCCAGGATCTCGATGGCCACCGCGGCCCGGAAGAGGCCTTCCGGAAACGTCATCACCAGCGCATCGTCCTGGGTCTTGACTTGCGGCGACGTGCGGCGCGTGACGAACGCTACGCGCACGGGTGTGCGCTTCGCATCGGAATCGAACTGCGCCGCAAATTTGGGCGGATCGGGCTCGCTCATTTGGATTCCTTCTGTCCGGCGTGACCCGTGTACAGGCCGCCGTCTTTGCGGATGCGCCAGAAATGAACGGCGACCAGCAGGAACGCCGCGAGGGGCAGGATCACGCAGTGCAACACATAGAAACGCAGCAGCGCGTTGGCGTTCACCGTATTACCGCCCAGCATCAGGAAGCGGATCTTCTGGCCCAACACCGGCACGGCGGACATGATGTTCGAGCCCACCGTGATGGCCCAGTAAGCCAGTTGGTCCCAGGGCAGCAGGTAGCCGGTGTAGCTGAGCAATAGCGTGACGATCAGCAGAATCACGCCGATCACCCAATTGAACTCGCGCGGCTTGCGGTACGCGCCGCGATAGAAAACCTTGAACATGTGCGCGAACACCAACATCACCATGGTGTGCGCCGACCATCGATGCAGATTGCGCAGGAACACCCCGGCCGAGACTACGAATTGCAGGTCTTTCATGTCCGCATAAGCCTGCGGCACCGAGGGGTGGTAGTAGAGCATCAGCAGGATGCCGGTGACCACCAGGATCAGAAAGGTCCCGAAGCTGAGCGTCCCCAGGTACCAGGTGACGTTAAATTCGAGGGCATGCTTGCGAGCCTTGACCGAAGCCAGGTGCAGAAACACGTTCTGCTGGATGGCCAGCGAGCGGCGCAGATTGGTGGCGCCGCTGCCGCCGCGGAAAACGGAGCGCCAAACGCGGCTGTCGCGCAGATCCTGAATGGTCATCATGTCCTCAAGTACTGCTTTTGCGGAATGACCGTGGCGCGATCCACCAGCAGTTCGCCTTCATCGCTCAGCCAGACCTTCAGCCAGGGCAGTCCGCGCGGCGCGGGTCCTTCCAGCTTGGCGCCCTGCTGGCTGAATTTGCTGCCGTGGCATGGGCATGCGATGATGCCCTGCTCGGCGTTCCATGCCGTCAGGCAGCCCAGATGCGTGCAGGTGGCCGACAGCGCGTAGAAGCCTTCCGGCCCGTGGATCACGTAGATGCCGGCCTGCAGGTCCTGGGTCACCGAGCCCCGCGGATAACGTTCCGGCTTGCCCGCGTTGGCGATCGGCGACGGCTCGTAGAGCACGTTTGGCGACAGGTACGAGTAGCCGAACACCCCCGCTCCCGCGCAGGCCGCCGCCACCGAACCCACCCCCAGCTTGATGAATGCCTCCCGCCGTGTGGGCTGTGTCTTGTCTTCTTCAGGCATTGTGTTCGCTCCTCAGCATGCGGCCGCGCCGATGCTGTACGCCTCCATGGTGATCACGCTCACCGGGCAGCGCTCCGCGCACAGCCCGCACCGGATGCAGCGCGTTTCGTCCTTCAGCATGGCCGACCCGTGGATCACGCCCAGTTCCGCGGCGGCCACATCGTCGAGTTCCACGCGGTAGAGCGGTTCGTTCTCGCGGATCTCGGCCAGCACCTCGGGCGGGAAATCGATCTGCGCCAGCGGCACCAGCCGCAGGCATTCCTCTGGGCAAACATCCGCGCAGCCGCCGCACAGCACGCACTGCGAGCCATCCGGTTCGTTGCCTTCGAAAACCGTGTTGATCCAGCAGCGCAGGCAGCGGCGCGCTTCAGCCATGGCGGACTGCTCGTCGAAGCCCACCTCCACTTCCGTCACGCCGGTGCGCCGTTCCAGGGGCACCATCGGCACTGGCTGGCGCGACAACCGCATGTAGTCGGCGAACATCTTGTGGTGATCCAGCACCTCGACGGATATCTCCGGATCGGGATGCTTGCGCCCCGTCAGATATTCGTCGATGGCGATGGCGATGCGCTTTCCGTCGCCCACGCTGTCGATGATCAGGCGCGGGCCGAACACGCAATCGCCGCCCGCAAAGACCCCCGGGGCAGACGTCATCAGCGTCTCGCGGTCCGCCACCACCAGACCTCGCGGCGACACCTTCACGCCGTCCTCCGGCTTCAGAAAATCCAGGTTGGGGGCCTGGCCGATTGCCAGAATCACCGTGTCGCATTCGATCACGGACTCGCTGTTCTCTTCAAACGCGGGATTGAACCGGCCGGCCCCGTCGAAAACATGGCGAGTTTTGAGAGTTTCGAGGCCGGTTACCTTGCCCCCGCTCCCCAGAATGCGATGCGGTCCGCGGCCGTCGTGCATCAGGATGCCTTCTGTTTCGGCTTCTTCGATCTCCTCGAGCGCGGCCGGCATCTCATGCCGCTTCTCCAGGCACACGATGCTGACCTCCTGCGCGCCCAGGCGCAGGGCCGACAGCGAAACATCCACCATCTCGTGCGTGGCCACCGCGGCGACGTTCTCGTCGCTGGGCACGGCTTCCTCGGGAGCCCCCGCATGCTGCCGCAAAACTTCGCGCGCCGCCGAACGGGCCACGTCCATGGCTACGTTGCCGCCGCCGATCACCACGACCTTCTTGCCGATGGTGAAGCGATAGCCCAGGTTGGCGTTGAGCAGGAAATCGACGGCTTTGTGTACGCCATCCAGATCCACGCCGGGGATGGAGAGGTCCCGGCTGCGGTGCGCGCCCACCGCGATCACCACCGCGTCGAAGCCCTGGCCGCGCAGGCCGGAGATCGTGAAATCGCGGCCGGCGGCTTGATTCACTTTCAACGTGATGTCGCCGGATTCCAGGATTTCGCGCACCTGCGCTTCCACCACGCTGCGCGGCAGGCGATATTCGGGAATGCCCAGCTTCAGCATTCCGCCGGCCACCGGCGCGGCTTCAAAAATCGTTACGGAGTAGCCCATCAGGCCCAGATCGTGCGCCGCCGAGAGACCCACCGGACCGCTGCCCACCACGGCGACGCGATACGGCTGCGGCGCGGCCGGCTGCCGCCTTCTGGGCAGAGGATGGCGGGATTCCGGACCGTAACGCTCGGTGAGCAGGCGCTTCAGCGCGCGGATTTGGATGGGCTTGTCCACCGCGCCGCGCCGGCAGGCGGTCTCACAGGGATGCGCGCAGACCCGGCCACAGATGCTGGCCATGGGATTGGGATCCCGCGCGTAATGATACGCCTCCTCGAAGCGCCCCTCGGCGATGAGGGCCACGTACCGGCCGGCGTTGGTGCCGGCCGGACAGGCCATCATGCACGGGAAGTTGCTATTCAGCCAGCTGCGGTCTACTTTTTTGTCGCGGAAGCGCGTCAGCATGGTTAAAGGGACAACGTAGCGCTTTTTGCCGGCTTACTTGGAGAGCGAAAAGTCCACCGTCGCGTCGGCTCCTACGGTGACGGGTTTCGACTGCGTCTTCATGCCTTCATGCCAGGCGGTGACCGTGTAGCTGCCCGCCGGCACGTCGGCGAGCTTGAAATTGCCGTCGGCATCCGTCTCGGCATAATAAGGAGTGGGCGCCACAATCACGAAGCCGGACATTTCGGGGTGCACGTTGCAGAGCAGCGACACCACGCCGGGAGTGTCGAACTTGAAGTCGCGCTTCTGCCCGCTGGGCCAGGTGCCCATGTTGTGTCCCAGCTTTTTGTTCCCGCTGATCGACGGCCAGAAAATGTTGTGCGCCACTTTATCGCTGTTCAGAAACTCCACCGTAGCGCCCTGCTGGACAACCAGGATGTGCGGCGCGAACAACAACTGTTTCTGATCCATGACCACCGCTTTAGTGGGCGCGGGGAACGTCTTGCCTGCTACCGCATCCACGTACACCACGGATGCGCCCTTGCCGCCTGCTACTTTACCGCTGATGTTCGCCGCGTAGGCGCACAGAGAAGCTGCGAATAGAACCACTGTCAGTTTTTTCATTTTGAGTATTTTCCTTTTAATAAACGAATTCCAAGCCCACCAGCGCCGTATTCACCCGGAAAGGACTCAAGGGCTCCTGCAACCCCGTGGAAGGGTTGGTGACCACTTGCGCGAACTGCTTCGGCCGGAACTGATATTCGAACGACGCTTTTATGTTCGGGTGAATCAGAAACTGAATTCCGGGCGTGAACCGGTTGCGGGTGGATTGTAGGGGACCGAAGTACGCCGTGCCGCCCGCCAGCGCCAGCCCGTTGATGCGGTCCGCACTCGAGTTGACGCCGTCCCACCGGGCGATGGCCATGATCCACGGCAACATCAGGTAGTCCGCCTCCACGAAACCACCGTTGAACTTGGCCGGCACGCTGGTAATGAAGTTGACCGGCACGGCCGCCGTGGTGCCCAGCGGCAGGGGAATCAGGGCGCCGCTCGAATCCACGGGCAGCAGGTTGTTGTCGCGGGCGAACATGTACAGGCCGAACAGATTGAAGTTGCGGTAGTTGAAGCTGAAATCGCCGCCGAGCCGGTAGAAGGGCTCGTGCGCATACAGCAGGCTGGGGTTGCCGCTGGCGTCCGCCCCCAGCACGCCCTGCTGCGATTTGCCGTGCATATAGAAAGTGCCTAAGTTGAGATAAGTGTGGTCACGCGGCCCGGTTTGGCCGGCGGCCTGCACGGAGCGGCGGCTTTCGCTGTCCCGCTCGAGGTTGAAGCGGTACGCGAAGCGCGCGTAAATGTCCTTGTAACCCGAGTCCGAGCCGTAGCCCACGCCGCCGCCCGCACCGCCGGTGGCCGAAGGCACATACGGGCTGCTGTTGCTCGACTGGCCGATGCCGCTGGTGTTCTGGTCGATGATGGCCACCGAGTAGTGATAGCCGCCGTAAGTGTGGCCGCCGCTGAACTCGATACCCTTAGCGGCGCCCGCGAACGTGAACTGGTTGGCCACGTTCTGTTGCAACGGGACCATCGAGTTAATGGCGCCCACGTTGCTCTCGGTATAAATATCGTACGGGCTCAGATTGATGCTGCGCGCCTGCGTGAATGGCAGATCCAGCTCGAATTGGCCGGCCCGGACGCTCAACAGGTCGGTCGGCAATTTCAGCAACCGCCCGATATTCACCATTTTCAGGTAGCCGTCGCCCAAACCGCCTGCGCCGTTGTCTCCGGCCACGCTGATATCATCGTCCACCCAGAATGCGATGTCGCTGCCGAAGTTCCCAGCCATGAAAATGCTGAAGAAACCGGTTTCAAAATCGCTTCCCGGAATGACCGGGGGAACCGTGCCCGGAGCCGCCAGCGCATTAAAGCGGTTCGCGTTGGAGCCGGTCACCTGGAAGAAGTTGTTCATGCGCAGCCCGATGGGCGGCATCCCCGGAATAGTTCCCGGCCAGACGCTGTGCGGCCAGACATCCTTTTGCGCTGGCGCTCCCAACATCACCGGCGGGTTCTTGACGAAGGTTTCGTCATCCTTGGGAAACTTGAATCCGGCATCCTTGAAGGCTTTGCCAAAATCGTTCAGCTTGGGGAAGTCCAGGTGGCAAGTTGTGCAGGAGGTCCCATACTGACGGGAGAATGCGGGGATTGCGTAACTCTTGGTGCTCAGAGTCGAAAGTAAAATCGGAACGGTCAATATGCAACTCGATATGACGAACTTGGGAAATCGGCGTAGAGACAGAATGCACCTCCTCCACTGGGATCTGGCTGTTTGTTTGGATTGAGTCAGGTTCCGCAGTTTCGCTCCCTGGTGCATTCCGATGGCCCAAAGCTAAGTGCTTTGTTTAAGACGTTCGCAGTGCATTACCCTGTTTCTTGCGCGCGAAAGGGCGCAGTGGCGCTACCCACGCAGCGCCGAGCTGGGTGAAATCACGCAATTGATGGCTTGGTTTCGGACGTGGCGATCCGCCGCAGGAACCGACCCACCGTGTGGCCAAGAGGATGAATGCATTCGGCGCGGGATTGAAGTCTTTAGATCTGGGAGCTTGCCCGGTTCGAAACGGTCTCGGTCCATAAGCTCACTGGCGAGAAAAGTTCGAAAGGTATCCAGGGTGGCCGGCCATCTTGGAGCCGCCGGCGCCGATCCACAAATTTCCTTAATCGAACCGCTCCACGCGCACATCCTCGCGCGCCAATACCTCCGGGCACAGCTCCACACCCAACCCCGGCCCCGGCGGCAGCCCGAATTCACCATTCTCCGGCGCCTGCGTCCGGGTCACAATTCCACGATACTCGTCCAGATAGTGCCGGCGCACGCTCTCCAGGATATATAAGTTAGTCAGGTTCGCCGCCAGGTGCAGCGAACCGGCGTGCAGCACCGGCCCGCCGCAATTATGCGGCGCCACAGGCAGATAGTAAGTCTCCGCCATGGTAGCGATTTTCTTCGCCTCCGAGATGCCGCCGCACCAGCAGATATCCGGCATGATGATGCGGGCGGCGCGGTTCTCGATCAGCTCGCGAAATCCGAAGCGGGTCATCAGCCGCTCGCTGATACACAACTGCAGGCGTGTGGCTGCCGCCAGTTCGCGGTATGCCGCGGCATTGTCCTGCGGCAGCATCTCTTCCAGCCACAGGGGCGCGTATGGTTCCAGCGCCTGCGCGATGCGTATGGCGCACGGCAGATTCCAGTAGCCGTGAAACTCCATGGCCACATCCATGGAATCGCCGAACTCCTCGCGGATCAACCGCAGCGGCTCGATCCCCCGGCGCATCTGGTCCGCCGTGATGAATTGGCCTCCGGTCTCCTTGGCAATCGGATCGAACGGCCAGATTTTCATGGCGTGCACGCCCGATTTCGCCAGTTCGTTCGCCAGCCGCACCGGCTCCGTCAGGAAATCGATGTGGTCGTAGCACGTGTTGTATGTGCGAATCGAGGCGCGCGACGCGCCGCCCAGTAACTGGTAGATGGGCACGTTGGCGCTCTTGCCGGCCAGGTCCCAGAGCGCGATATCCACCGCGCTGATGGCCCGCATCTCCGCCCCCGCCCAGCCGCAGAACGCCACCGCCTGCAGCATGTCCGCCCACAACCGGTCGATCTGCGATGGGTCGCGCCCCAGCAGCACAGGCGCCAGCAAATGCTCGACCACCGCCTTCTCGGCTTCCGGATGCGGATACGTCTCGCCCAACCCGACCAGGCCGCTATCGGTGTGGATGCGGACCCACAGCCATTGAATGGGGCCCCAATTCACCGTGATGCCGCGCCGCAGGTGGATGGTTTCGACGGCCGTTATGCGCATACAATAGAAGGTATCAGCTTACTTGCGGTAATCGCGTTTGCGACTGTCCTGGTTCTGCTCATTCTGTGGGCCGCCATCGCAAAACGCCGCTGAACCCCCATGCATCTGGACTTCACCACCGCGCTTCTCAACGTCGCGTTACTGTGGTTGCTCACCACGCCCCACGAATTCGCGCACGCCTGGGTGGCCACCCGCCTGGGTGACGATACGCCGCGCCTGCAGGGCCGCTTGACCCTGAACCCCCTGGCGCACGTGGACTGGCTGGGCACCACGATTCTTCCGCTGCTGACATCTCTGTTCAGCGGCGGATTCATCGGCTGGGGCAAACCAGTCTACACAAATCCGGCCAAGCTGCGCGGAGGATTAAACGGGCTGGCACTGGTGGCCATGGCCGGCCCGGCCAGCAACGTGGTGTTCGCGGTCATCCTGGCCGCTGTGGCGCGCGCCACCGTCACCTTCTCGCCGGCATTGGCGCAATTCGCCGCGCACGGTGTCAATCTCAGCCTGTACCTGGCCATTTTCAATATGCTGCCGGTGCCGCCGCTGGATGGCTCAAAGCTGCTTCTGGCGGCGCGCGTCCCGGTGGCCGTCTACAATGAACTGGCCCGCGCTGGATTCCTGCTGCTCGTCGTGGTGGTCTCCGTCTCGAACCTGGGCCGCTGGATGGCGCAGTGGAGCTACGCGGGCACCGAGCAGATTTTCGGTTTGTTCCGATAAGACCATGAATCCCTTCTCGCTGAACGGCAAGACCGCGCTGGTGGCGGGCGCCAGCCGCGGCATCGGACTGGCTATCGCGCAGCACCTGGCCGAGGCCGGCGCCGGCACGATCCTCGCGGCGCGATCCATCGACAAGCTGATGGAACATGCGCAAGCCCACCGCGGCAAGGGTTACCGCGCGAGCGCCCTGCGCATGGATTTGTCCGATACCGAGTCCATCCGGGAGGCGCTCGAAACCATCGAGACACCCGATATTCTCGTAAACGTCACCGGCACCAATATCCGTAAGAGCTTCCATCAATACACTGCCGCGGAATACGAGCACATCATGCGCACGAACCTGCATGGCATCGTGGAGTTGACGCAGCGGATCGGCGCGCGCATGATCGCCCGGGGCCCCGGCGGCAAAGTCATCATGATCGGCAGCCTGATGTCGCTCCTAGGCCTGCCGTATGCCTCGATATACGCCATGACCAAGGGCGCGCTCGGCCAGCTCACCAAGTCGCTGGCAGCCGAATGGGGGCGCTACAACATCCAGGTGAATTGCATCGCGCCCGGCTTTATCCTCACCGATCTCAACCGGCGCATGTGGGAGCCCCCGCGCATGCATGAATGGCTGAAAGGCGCACAAGCCAATCCGCGGCTGGGCACGCCCGGAGACGTCGCGCCGCTCGCCGTCTTCCTCGCCGGTTCGGGCGCGGACTACATCACCGGCCAGATCATCTCGGTGGATGGCGGCTACACCACCACCTCCGTCTGGCCGTTCGAGCCGGAAGGCTGAACGTGCGCCGCCTGATTCTTTGCGTGTTCGCGGCCGCATTCCTGTGTGCCCAGCAGGCCATCGAGTTCATCTGTCCCATGGATCGCGACGTGCGTTCCGCCACGCCCGGCAAATGTCCGCGCTGCGGCATGACCCTGGTCGCCAATTTGCCCGAACCGGTCGAATATCCGGTCCAATTGCGGGTCGAACCGCCCCGGATTCCCAGCGCGCGCCCCATCGTGCTGGACTTCCGGGTAGCCGATCCGCAAACCGGCGCCCCGGTCACGCGCTTCGAAATCGTGCACGAGAAGCTGTTTCATTTATTCATCGTCAGCCAGGATCTCGAATACTTCGCGCACTTGCATCCGGATTTCGATGGTGCCGCGTTCCGCCTGCAAACCTCGCTGCCCAAACCCGGCACGTACCGTCTGCTCGCGGATTTCTTTCCCACGGGCGGCACGCCGCAGCTCGTGCCCAAGACCATCACCACGGCCGGTTACACGATGCCGCTCGAAGCTGGGATTCCGCATCTGGCGCCGGACCTGGCGCCCAAGCACGGCGAGAACCTCACGGCCGAGTTGAAGCTCGATCCACCCGAGCCGCTGGCCGGCAAGAAGACCATGCTGTTCGTGCATCTCACGCCGGCCGGCGGCCTGGAGCAGTATATCGGCGCATGGGCCCACTTACTCGCGGTCAGTAACGACCTGGTGGATACCATCCACGAGCACCCCTTCATCGCCGGCGGCGGGCCGGACATGCAGTTCAATATCTTCTTCCCGCGCGAAGCAACTTATAAGGTGTGGATCCAGTTCCAGCGCAAAGGGGTCGTTAACACCGTGGCATTCACGATTCCCGTCACGGCGCTACGTTAACTTCCTACCGCCGCACCCGCGCGACATTCGAGTACGCCGATTCCCCATTCCGGTTCGACGCCCGCACGCGATAACAGACTACCCCGGCAGGCGCGCCGGCATCGGCATACTCCGCCTGCGGCGCCGGCTGAGTGGCCACGCGCGACCACGATCCGGCATCGCCCGAGCGGCGCTCGATAATAGTGCTGACTGCATCGCTGGGCACCTGCCATCGCAGCCGCGGGGCATTACCGTCCACGCTCGCCGTAAGCGAGCTGGGTGTCTCCGGCAGCACCGGCCAATCGAAATAATCCTCATCCGTGACAGCCATCACGCTATCGCGTACCGGCAGGTTGGGAAACACGTCGCTGGCCACCGCCTTGTGGAGCACGGGTTCGACGGCGCCCGACACCACGTCGATGATGATCGGACGCCGTATGCCGCTGTTCGAGATGGTCAGGTCGGCTTGAATCGACGGAAATACATTGCGCGGATTGCTGTGTGCCGCCAGCCAATAGGCCACGATCGGCTTGCCCGTCTTGCTGCGAAACCCATAAGCCAGGAAAGGCTCGGCCTGGTCGTGCAGCGCGGGCACCTCTCCCGGAATGATCTTAATCGACGGGTCGAGGCGCGTGTCCGCGAACAGTGCGTTGGTATTCTGCAAAGCAAAGTAAACCGGGCGCGGCGTGAAATCGTCCGGCAGATAGCGCAGGCCGTGAATCATACCGAAATCGTCATACTCGTTGCCATCGGCGCCGGCCGCCAGCAGCCACACAAACGTGCGCACGCCTTGCGCCCAGTTGTAGAGCAGTCCGCGCGGGATGTATTTCGCCTGCACGGTTTCGTCCGATCCCGTCCATGAGGGGATGGAATTGAACTCGTCGTCCCAAAACGGTATGTCTTTGCGGATACCCGGGTAGGCGCGCACCAGCTCGCGGAGCTTGGCGGGCGACTCTACTCCGTATGCGCCGTTATCCATGGTCTCCGGATTCAGGTTGCGCCCGTAACCCGGATACGTGTGGTACGCGAACACGTCGATACCGGCCGCGCAGCCGCACGCATCCAGTGCGCGGCGCGCGAACTCGCGTGTCGGATCCGCCTGGCCGCCGTAAATCACCTTGGCCTCCGGATCGGCGCCGTGCACAGCCGGTATGAACGCCTTCAGCAGCCGCCCGTAATCCTCGGCATCGGGCTGCGGGTTCCAGTAATCGATGTCCTGCTCGTTCCACAGCGCGTAATATTTGATGCGCCCGCGGAAATGCGCGACCATGAACTGCGTGTACTTGATGAACGCGGCAATCTGCTCCGGCGTTTTCGGCGGCCAGTACGCGGAAAAGAGGCTGCGGTCCGGATTGTGAAAGCCGCCCGGCTCCGGCACAATCGCGTCGGGCAACTTGCCGGCAGGCGACGTGTACATGGGGTTCCCGTAAAGCAGTTGCACCTGCACTTTGACGCCGTTGTCCACCAGCGAATTTACGTAATCGTCCAGCCCGGGCGGAATCGCCAGCACGCCGCGCTTTTGCTCGATCCAGTCCCAACTCGTATAGTCGGACGTGTTCTCGTATTGGCCGATGCGGATCCAGCTCACGCCGGCGTCGAACATGCGCGTCCACCAGTGGCGGTCCCACGGCAGGTACGGGTCGCGTGGCAGGTCCGAATTGATGCCGAAGCCATCCTGGATTTGCGACGATCGCTTGGGCGGCACACGCTTCTGAGCAGAAAGCGGCGCCAGCGCCAGCAGCAGAATGAGGAGAGCGCGCATAGAGCTACTGTTATACACCCGTGCACGCTCAAACGGTACGAAAAGGATTCTCAACCCTACGATTCACCGGGCACGTCTCTCGCGCCGTTGATCTCGTCGAGAAGCTGCGCTATGAGGGCCTGCTGGCCGTAATCGAAATCGGAGCCAGGCTCGGATGGGCAGTGCGCTTCCAGCCACGCGCGTAGTAATTCCGTGACCGGCTGCGCCACCGCTTCCTCCGCGCCCGGCTCGAAGCGCAGGGGAATCTCGGAGCGTTTGATGGAAGCAATCAGAAGATCGGCGAACTTCATTTGGCTCCCGTTTTCAATCCAATCGCCGCGTGATGATTCAATGGGCCGGCGCCATGTCCCAGCCCCGGGTTGGAACGTATGGCCTGCGTGACATAATTCTTGGCGCGCGCGATAGCCTCATGCATGGTTGCGCCGCGCGCCAGTTCCGCCGCGATGCCCGCCGACAAGGTGCAGCCGGTTCCATGCGTGTGCTGCGTCTCGAGATGCGGCGCCGCGAACTCGCGACACTCCTGGCCGTCGCAGAACACGTCCACTGCGCTGCTCTCCAGGTGGCCGCCTTTCACTAGCGCGGCTTTGGCGCCCATCTCGCAAAGCCGCTTGGCGGCCGCCCGCATGTCCTCGATGCTGCGGACCGATATGCCGGTCAACTCCTCGGCCTCATGCAGGTTCGGGCAAATCAGTGCGGCGCGCGGCAGCAGTTGCTCCCGCACCGCGGCGACTGCCTCGGGCGAGATCAATGGCTGCCCGTGCTTGCTGATCATCACCGGATCGACTACCAGCGGAAACCGGAACTCGGCGGCGGCGGCCGCAATGCCTTCCACAATCTCGAGATTGCCGAGCGCGCCGGTTTTGGCGGCCTGCGGCGGAATATCTTCCAGCACGGCCCGCAACTGCGCCAGCACCAGTGCGGCGGGCACGCAATCCACGCGCTCCACCCGCACGGTGTTCTGTACGGTCAGCAGCGTGATCACCGCTTCGCCATACACCCCGAACTGGTGAAAGGTCTTGAGGTCCGCCTGAATACCGGCGCCGCCGATAGGGTCGGAGCCGGCGATGGTTAGCGCCACTGGCACCATTGCAGCCAATAGTCTAGCAGTCCCGGCGCTCAACCGGTTGGCATTTTGGTATCTTCGCAGAGAAAGGACCACGCATGTCGTCCCAAACCAACATCGATTCTGTGCTTACCGAAACGCGCGTCTTCCAGCCTTCCGCGGACTTCAGCGCGCAGGCCCATGTCCCCAGCCTGGCGGAATATGAGCGCCTCTACCAGGAGGCGGAGCAGGATCCCCAACGGTTCTGGGCGGCCATCGCTTCCGAGCTGCATTGGTTCAAGCCTTGGGATCAGGTGCTGGAGTGGAATTGTCCGTGGGCCAAATGGTTCTCGGGCGGCCAGATCAATCTCTCCTACAACTGCCTGGACCGCCATGTGGCCACCTGGCGGCGCAACAAGGCAGCCCTGATCTGGGAGGGCGAGCCCGGCGAGGTGCAGACCCTGACCTACCAGCAATTGCTGACGGAAGTCTCGAAATTCGCGAACGTCCTCAAATCCCTGGGCGTCCAGAAAGGCGACCGCGTGGCCATCTACATGGGCATGTGCCCCGCCCTGCCCATCGCCATGCTGGCCTGCGCCCGTATCGGCGCGCCCCACACCATCATCTTCGGCGGCTTTTCTTCCAATGCGCTGGTGGATCGCATTACGGACTCGCAAGCGTCACTGGTCGTCACCCAGGATGGTTCCTACCGGCGCGGCGCCGAAGTGAAGTTGAAGCCCGCGGTGGATGAAGCGGTATTATCCTGCCCGTCGGTCCGCAACGTGGTGGTCTTCAGGCGCACCGGCACGCCGCAAACCATGCTCAAGGGCCGCGATCACTGGTGGCACGAATTGATGGCCGGGGCGTCCGACGATTGCCCGGCCGAGCCGTTGGACGCCGAGCATCCGCTATACCTTCTCTACACCTCCGGCACCACCGGAAAGCCCAAAGGCATCCTGCACACCACCGGCGGCTATTCGGTAGGCACCTATCTGACCACCAAATGGGTATTCGATCTGAAAGACAACGACATCTACTGGTGCACCGCCGACATCGGCTGGGTGACCGGCCACAGCTACATCGTCTACGGACCCCTGCAAAACGGCGCCACCAGCCTGATGTACGAGGGGGCTCCCAACTTCCCCGAACCGGATCGTTTCTGGAGCATCATCGACCGGCACAAGGTCAATATCTTCTACACTGCTCCCACTGCCATCCGCGCCTTCATGCGATTCGGCAACGAGTGGCCCGGCAAGCACGCCATGCGGACCCTGCGCCTGCTGGGCACTGTCGGCGAGCCCATCAATCCGGAAGCCTGGATCTGGTACCGCGAGCACATCGGCCACCACCGCTGCCCCATTGTGGACACCTGGTGGCAGACCGAAACCGGCATGATCATGATCACGCCCCTGCCCGGAGCCACGCCCGCCAAGCCGGGTTCGGCGACCCGCCCCTTCCCCGGAGTCATCGCCGACGTCGTCACGCGCGAGGGCCAGCCCGTGCCGCCCGGCGGCGGTGGTTTCCTGGTGATTAAACAGCCGTGGCCTGCCATGCTGCGCACCATTTATGGAGATCCCCAGCGCTACCAGGATCAGTATTGGTCGCAGATACCCGGCATGTATTTCACCGGCGACGGCGCGCGCAAGGATGCCGACGGCTACTTCTGGATCATGGGCCGCATCGACGACGTGATCAACGTGTCCGGACACCGGCTGAGCACCATGGAAGTGGAGTCCGCCCTGGTCGCGCACCACAAGGTCGCGGAGGCCGCGGTCGTCGCCAGGATGGACGATCTCAAAGGGCAGGCCATCGCCGCATTCGTCACGCTGAAAACCGGGCACGCCCCCAGCCATGAGTTGAAAGAAGAATTGCGGCAGTGGGTCGCCAAGGAAATCGGTTCGCTGGCCAAACCCGATGACATCCGTTTCAGTGACGCGCTGCCCAAAACCCGCAGCGGCAAAATCATGCGCCGCCTGCTTAAGGAAATCGCCGCCGGCGGAGAAGTCAAAGGAGACACCACCACCCTGGAGGACCTGTCGGTGATCGCCAAGCTAAGCGCCCACGAAGATTAGCAGTATGCCCCAGCCGCGCATGGTTCGACTGCGTAAGTTATACCGGTCGCTTTACGCTCGCGTCCTCGTGGGCATCCTTTTCGGTATTTTGCTGGGAGCATTCTATCCGCAGACCGCTGCATCCATGAAGCCGCTCGGCGACGGTTTCATCAAGCTCATCCGCATGATGATCGCGCCCATCATTTTTTGCACGGTGGTCGTCGGAATCGCCGGCATCGGCGATATGAAGAAGTTGGGGCGGGTGGGAATCAAGGCGCTGGCGTATTTCGAGGTGGTCACCACGGCGGCGCTGCTGATCGGACTGACGGTAGTGAAGCTCGTGGCTCCGGGTTCAGGGATGAACGTGGACCCTGGCGCGCTGGACGCCAAGCTGATCGCGCAATACGCCAGCCGGGGCAAGGAACTGCACGGCGTCGATTTCGTGCTGAACATCATTCCCACCACCGTGACGGGCGCGTTTGCCCAAGGCGAGATTCTGCAGGTGCTGCTGGTGGCCATTTTGTTCGGCCTGGCGCTCGCCGCCGTACCCGGCGGCAAGGTCATCGTGGATGCCTGCGACCGGCTCGCGCATTGGATGTTCGCCGTGGTGGGGATCATCGTTCAGGCCGCGCCGCTGGGCGCTTTTGGCGCTATGTCGTTCACCATCGGCAGGTATGGCTTGCAGACGCTGCTGCCGCTGATCAAACTGATGGCATGCGTGTATCTGACCAGTCTTGCGTTCGTTTTCATCGTGCTCGGGGCCATTGCCCATGCCCACGGTTTCAGCCTGTGGAAGTTCCTGAAGTACATCAAGGAAGAACTGGCCATTGTGCTTGGCACGTCGTCTTCGGAATCGGTGCTGCCGCGCATGATGGTGAAGCTGGAGCAGCTCGGCTGTGACAAATCCGTGGTGGGGCTGGTGATTCCGTCGGGCTACTCCTTTAATCTGGATGGCACCTCTATCTATCTGACGATCGCCGCCCTGTTTGTAGCCCAGGCTACCAACGTTCGCCTTTCCTTTGGCCAACAGGCCGAGCTCCTGTTCATCCTGATGATGAGCTCGAAAGGCGCGGCGGCCGTGGCGGGCGGCGGTTTTATCACCTTGGCTGCCACTCTTTCTGCCATCGGCACAATTCCGGTCGCGGGCCTCACGCTGCTGTTGGGCGTGGACCAGTTCATGTCGCAGATGCGTTCCCTTACCAATCTGGTGGGAAATGGTGTCGCCACCGTAGTGGTGGCCAAGTGGGAAAACGAATTCGACGCCGACCATGCTCGCCGGGTGCTCGATGGCCGGATTCCGGCCGCCGCGGAAGAAGCCGTTCAACCCGCCTTCGATGTTGGCGTGCCATAAAACTCCTAACCGGGCTGCCAGTGGGCCGTCCAATCGGAAGGAGTAGCTGATGGCTCGATATGGTACAAGCTTGATCGTATTTGGCGCCGCCGTCCTCCTGACGGCTTCCGGTGCCCCGCTCCTCACCCAAGGTCCCGAAACTCCGGTAACACCTCAACCCGCGCAGGGCTCGCATATCAGCCGGTACCTGATCGTTTCAGGGGATTCTTCGAGCGGCTCGTGGGACAGCGCCGATGATGCCCGCCTCAAGAGATGGCGGGCCCGCTACGGCTCGGAATTTGTCTGGTTCCGGCAGGATGGCCGCGACTACATCGTGACTGACCAGGACACCCTGGCTGAATTCCAGCGAGCCATGGCCCCGCAACACGCCGTCAATCGCCAGCAAAACGACGTTAACCGCCACCAGCAGGACGTCAACGGGCAACAGGCGCGCGTCAACAGTCATCAGCAGGAGGTGAATCGCGCGCAGGCCGAAGTCAATCGCCAGCAGAGCCAGGTGAACGCCGGGGCCGCGGATCAGAATCGCGTGAACCGGCTGCAATCCGGGGTCAACGGTAAGCAGCAGGTCGTCAACGCCGAACAGGAGAAGGTGAACCGGCAACAGGAAGTCGTCAATAGGGAGCAGGACGTCGTAAACCGTGCGCAGAGCCGTGCCTCGGTGGAGATCGATCGCGCTCTCCAGCAGGTCTTCGATTCCGCGCGCCGCCAGGGTCTGGCCCGCGAGGCTCGCTAAATGCTGCAAGACTTCCGGTTTGGCGCCCGGATGCTGCTTAAGCAACCCGGCTTCACGCTACTGGCCATCCTTACGATGGCTTTGGGAATCGGCGCCACCTCGGCCGTGTTCAGCCTGATCGAGGGCGTCCTGTTGACTCCCCCGCCCTATCGGGATCCCGGCAGCCTGGTGCTGATTCAGTCCGCCCGTACCGACGGCCAGCCCATGCCGAACCCTGTGGGATGGTCCGCCGCGCAGTGGATGGAATGGCAACAGCGCGCCGGCTCGCTCGAAGATATCGCCGCGTATGGCTGGACCTTCAATTTCCTCGTCCAGTCCGACGGCAGCGAATCCATGGAAGGCATGTGGGTCACCAGCAATTATTTCCGCGCCCTCGGATTGCAACCCATCCTGGGCCGCTCGTTCCTCGATTCCGAGGCCGGCAATAGAGCCAAGCCGGTGATCATCCTTGGGTACGATTTGTGGCAGCGAAAATTCAACGGGGATCCCCACATCCTCGGGAAAACCATCCGCATGAGCCGTCAGGACACGCCCCCCACGGTCATCGGGGTGATGCCGCCTCAAGTCCGCTTTTTTCCCTCGCCGGGCGCCTCCCAGGAACCCAACTACAATCTGAACGCGACAGTGGATTTTTGGGTGCCGGCGGCTGCCGATCCCGCCAACATGAAGGCCCGTTATTGGGACGTGATGGGGCGGCTGAAGCCCGGCGTGACGCCCCAGCGTGCGCAGGCCGAGCTGGGCGCCCTGGCCGCCCGGGAGTCTGCCGGCGATCGCGAATTTGAAGGCTTCACGCCGCGCCTGCTGTCTCTCTCCACCGAACTGAATCGCGACGGCCGCGGCATCCTGCTGCCGCTATTGGGCGCCGCGGCGCTGGTCCTGCTGATTGCCTGCGGCAATGTGGCCGCGCTGCTGCTCGTCCGCGGACTGCAACGGCAGCAGGAATACGGGATCCGTCATGCGCTCGGCATGGCCCGCGCGCGGCTTCTCCGGCAAGTCGCCTGCGAAAGCCTGCTGCTGGCTTCGCTGGGCGGTGTATTGGGCGCCGGTCTGGCTTTCGTCGTCGTGCGGCTGTTTAAACTGATCGGCGGGCACGCCATCCCCCGTCTGGACGCCGTCACCACCGGCTGGCCGATGCTGGCCTGGGGGCTGGCTTCCGCAATGCTGGCCGCATTGCTGGCCGGACTCTTTCCCGCCTTCCGCGCCGCGCGCCTCGACCCCGTGGATGTGCTGAAGAGCGCCGGCCCCAAGAGCAGCTCCGCGCGCGGCGAGCGCCGTCTGCTGCGTGGCGTCACAATCGTCCAGGCGGCCCTGACCCTGGCCCTGCTCGTGGGCAGCGGCCTCCTCATCCGCACCATGATCAACATTTCCATGGTGCCGTCGGGTTACCAGACCGGACACATCCTGACCGCCACCGTCACCGCGGTGCAGGGCAACTGGAACGCATTTCACCATCAGGCTCTGGAACGCGTATCCGCTATTCCCGGCGTGCGCTCCGCGGCGTTCGCCTGGGGCGTGCCCTTGACCGGTAACGACTGGCCCGGCGAGCTCGAAATCGAAGGCCAGCCCCCGGCCGCCAAGGCCAGCGACCGGATTGAGATCCCGTTGCGCTCCGTCACGCCCGGCTATTTCGATCTCCTGGGCCAGACCATCACTCTGGGTCGCGATTTCCGTCCGACCGATACCGGCAGCGCACCCGAAGTCGCCATCGTGAATCAAACCCTGGTGGATCGTTACTTTCCGCACAGCACCGCCATCGGCAAGAAAATGTGGGGGAATGGGCGGCAGAAACCGGCGATCGAAATCGTCGGCGTGGTGACCAACAGCCGCACCGGCGATTTAACTAAGCCAGCCGTGCCGGAGGTCTACCTGTGCCTCTGGCAGGCGCAAGCCTTCTCCAAGGATCTGGTAGTACGCACGGCGGTCGATCCCGGGTCCGTCATCGCCGCCGTCCAGCGCGCCCTCCGCTCCGTCGATCCCACCGTTTCGGTCGAGAACGTCCGAACGCTCGACCAGATTCGTAACAATTCCCTGGCTTCACGCACCTTCGCCGCGCAATTGCTCGCGGGATTCTCCAGCATCGGGAGCATCCTCACCCTCGTCGGCATCTATGGAGTGCTGGCTCTGTCGGTCGCGTCCCGCCGGCGCGAGATCGCCATCCGGGCCGCCGTCGGCGCCGAGCAGCGGCACATCCGGAATCTGATTCTTGGCGAAGGCCTCCGCCTGATCGCGGGTGGAATCGTGGTGGGAGCCGCCGCTGCCCTGCTCCTCTCACGCGTACTCCGGTCGTTCTTGTACGGAGTGGAGGCCACCGATCCCGCCACGTACGTCAGCGTAGCCTTGCTCTTTGCCGGAGTGGCCCTCCTGGCCTGCTGGGCTCCCATTCGCCGCGCCGCCACCGTCGATCCCGTCGAAGCCCTCCACTACGAGTGAGCCGCCGTACCTTTCGGGCCGGACCGCGGTGATACAATTGTCCGGCCCGGCTCTGCACATGCATTGGACTCAGGTCTACACCCCCGCCGCGGGAAGTCTGGCCCTCTCCGCGCTCATCGCCGCCCTGCCCGTCGCCGTCCTCCTCAGCCTGCTGGCCTTCGCCCAGGCACGCGCGCATTGGGCTGCGCTGGCCGGGTTGGGCGCGTCTATTGCCGTAGCCACCGCCGTCTTCGGAATGCCCGTTAAGCTGGCCGCCGCCGCGACGCTCTACGGCGCGGCCTACGGCCTGTTCCCCATCGGCTGGATCGTTCTCTGCGCCATCTTCGTTTACGACGTCACCGTCCAATCCGGCGACTTCGAAATCGTCAAGCACACCGTGGCCGGCCTGGCCAGCGATCGCCGCCTCCAGGCTCTGTTGATCGCCTTCAGCTTCGGCGCGTTTATCGAAGGCGCGGCAGGCTTCGGCACCCCCGTGGCCATCTCCGCCGCCATGCTGATCGGCCTCGGCTTCCGTCCGTTGCAGGCCGCCGGCATGGCCCTGATCGGCAACACGGCCCCCGTGGCTTACGGCGCGCTCGGCACGCCGCTGATCGCACTCGCCGGCGTCACCGGCATGCCGCTCGATCTGCTCAGCGCCATGGTCGGCCGGATCCTGCCCGTGTTCAGCGTGATCGTTCCCTTCTGGCTCGTTTGGGCCATGGCCGGCCGCCGCAACATGCTCGAAGTCTGGCCCGCCTGCCTGACCTCCGGTGTTACCTTTGCCGTCACGCAATATCTGGTCAGCAACCTGCACGGTCCCTGGGTTGTGGATATCGCCGGAGCCCTGGTCTCCATGGCATCTCTGGTTCTGCTGCTGAAGTTCTGGCAGCCCAGAAACACCTGGCGCTTCGAGCACGAAACCGAAGCCGGGCGACACGCCGAAGACCTCGCCCGGCCCGCCATCAGCAGCGCCGCGGCCCTCAAAGCCTGGATGCCGTGGATGCTCGTTTCGGTGCTGGTGTTCACCTGGGGTATCCCTCAAGTGAAGACATTTCTCAACGGCGTCTCCCAGATCACAGTCAACGTTCCGGTGCTGCACAAGGCTGTTGTGCGCGCTGCGCCCGTGGTTCCCAAGCCCGTGGCTGAGCCCGCAGTGTTTATCTTCAACTGGCTCTCGGCGACCGGAACCAGCCTGCTGCTCACCGGCATCGTAAGCGGCTTTCTTCTGGGCTTCTCGCCGTTCAAACTCGCGGCGATCTTCTGGGGCACGCTGCGGCGCGTCCGTCTGTCTCTGCTCACCATCGCCGCGATGATGGCCATAGGCTTCGAAACGCGCTATGGCGGCCTGGATGCCGCCATGGGGCTGGCCTTCGCCTCCACCGGTGTGCTGTTTCCCTTCTTCTCGCCGATGCTGGGATGGCTGGGCGTGGCGCTCACCGGCAGCGACACTTCGTCCAACGTGCTGTTCGGCAGCTTGCAGCAGATCACCGCCCGCCAGGTGGGTGTATCGCCGTTGCTGGCGGCGGCGGCCAACAGCGCCGGCGGCGTGATGGGCAAGATGATCGACGCGCAGAGTATCGTGGTCGCGGGCGTGGCCACCGGCCAGGTGGGTAATGAAGGCAGCATCCTGCGTTATGTGTTCCAGCACAGCGTGGCGCTGGCCGCGCTGGTGGGGGTCGTCGTGCTTCTGGAAGCGTATGTATTCCCATCCATCATCCCGGCAGTGGTCAGATGAACACCTTCCCCATACTGCTGGGCGCGCTCTGCATCTACGCCATCGCCTACCGCTACTACAGCGCCTTCATCGCCGCCAAAGCCCTGGTGCTCGATGACCGCCGCCTCACCCCTGCCCATCAGTTCGCCGACGGCCACAACTATATCGCTTCACCCAAGTGGGTCCTGTTCGGGCATCATTTCGCGGCCATAGCCGGCGCCGGACCGCTGGTGGGCCCCACCCTCGCCGCGCAGTTTGGCTTCGCACCGGGCTTGCTCTGGGTCTTGATCGGCGCCGTGCTCGCCGGATGCGTGCAGGATTTTACCGTGCTAGTGGCCTCCGTCCGCCATCGCGGCCGCTCGCTGGCGGATATAGCCCGCACGGAGATCAGCCCCTTCGCCGGCCTGGTGACCATGATCGTGGTGCTCTTCATCCTGATCGTCTCCATGGCCGGCCTGGGCATCGTGGTAGTGAATGCGCTCGCCAACAGCCCCTGGGGCGTCTTCACCATCGGCACCACCATTCCCATCGCGCTCGTCATGGGCGTCTGGATGTTCAAGCACCACGCCGGGCGCATTAGCGTCACCGGCCCCAGCATCTTCGGCGTGGTGTTGCTGATTGCCGCCGTGGTGGGCGGACACTGGTTCGCTCAATCCAGCGCCGCCGGCGCGCTGACCTATTCGCCTCACCAGATCACCCTTCTGATGGCCGTCTACGGCTTCTGTGCGTCGGTTCTTCCCGTGTGGCTGCTGCTGGCCCCGCGCGATTACCTCTCCACTTATGTGAAGCTCGGAACCATCGCCGCACTGGTGATCGGCGTGTTCCTGGTGCACCCCGATATCCGCTTTCCGGCGTTTACGCAATTCACCGCGGGCGGCGGGCCGATCATTAAGGGCAGGCTCTTCCCGTTCCTGTTCGTGACCATCGCCTGCGGCGCCATCTCCGGCTTCCACTCGCTGGTCTCTTCCGGCACCACGCCCAAGATGCTCGACAAAGAAACGGACGCGCGCTTCATCGGCTACGGCGCCATGATGGCCGAATCCCTGGTGGGCCTGCTCGCGCTCATCGCCGCCACATCTATGCACCCCGGCGACTATTTCGCCATCAACAGCTCCGCCGACGCTTTCGGCAAGCTCGGCCTGCATACCGTGAATCTCGATCTGTTTTCGCGCGAGGTGGGCGAGAATCTAGCCGGACGCACCGGCGGAGCGGTCTCCCTGGCCATCGGCATGGCGCAGATCTTCCGGGGCCTGCCCGGCATGGACAAACTGCTGGCCTACTGGTATCACTACGCCATCATGTTCGAGGCCCTCTTCATCCTGACCACCATCGATGCCGGCACCCGCGTGTCCCGCTACGTGATGCAGGAGCTCCTGGGCCGGGTGCACGCCCGCTTCGCCGATACCGCCTGGATGCCGGGCAACCTGATCGCGACGTTTTTCGTCGTGGCCGGCTGGGGCTATCTCATCTATACCGGCAACATCTCCACCATCTGGCCTCTCTTCGGGACCGGCAACCAGTTGCTCGCCACCATCGCGCTGGCCGTGAGCACTACCTTCCTGATCAACATGGGCAAGGCCCCATACGCCTGGATTACCGGCCTTCCCATGTGCTTCGTGGGAGCCACCACCGTCACCGCCGGCATTCTCTCCGTGAAGAACATCTTCTGGCCGCTGACCTCGCTGCCCGGCCAGCAGCTTACCGGTTACCTCAACTCCATCCTGACCGTGATCTTCATCGCCGGTGTACTGCTGGTCGTCGCCGATGCCGTGCGCCGCTGGATCGCCGTGCTCCACGGCGCGCCCGCTCCGGCCGAGGCGTTCGGTCCGCCAGTCAGCCCCGATGGCGAAGTGCGCATGGGCTGCTGCTAGCGCCGGGTCAGATAAATTCCCGCCGTCCGCGCCGCAAGCCGCGCGCGTATTTGGCCGCCGGTCACGTGCAACTCGGGCGCCCCGCCCAATCGATCCGCCAGGCTCGACCCGTCCGCCAGCCCTAATGGCGTGAGGTCGCAATTCACGTCCGCAGCATCCCTGGCGTTGTTGATCAATACCACCACCGGTCCGCCCGCGCCCGTGCGCGCGTAGCCGTAACTCTGCTCGGTCGCGCACAAATTCAGCATCGGACCGCGCCGCAGCGGCTCCAGTTCGCCGCGCAAGCTGGTTAGAAGCCGCACGTGATCCCAGATGGCCTGCTCCTCCGGTGACCGGCCGGCCGCCGTGAACGCATTGTGCCCATCCTCCCGCCATCCGCCCGGAAAATCGCGGCGGTTGTCCGGATCCCCGCCGCCGCGCATGCCGATTTCATCGCCGTAATAAATCATCGGAATGCCGCGCGCGGTCATCAGAAACGTGAACGCCAGCTTCAGACCGTCGGCGGTCGCGCCGGCATCGCTCATGAAGCGCCCCACATCGTGCAGTCCCAGGAAAGTCACCAGCAGGCTGGCATTCGGGTACAGGTAATCGTGCCCGGTCATCACTGCCACGTCGCGCACCGGCTTGCCCTCGGCGAATGCGTGCCGGAGAGTGAAAAACGTGGGGAAGTCGAACACCGTGTCCACTCCGGAATCCACGCCGTCGAAGCGCGCCTGCCCGCCCTGGAAGAACGACACCATGGCCGGATCGCCGTCGAACATCTCGCCGACCACCCGCAACTGCGGATACTCCCGCTTGATGGCCGCCATCCAATCGCGCCAGAAGCGCCGCGGCACGTACGGCAGGGTATCCTGCCGGATACCGTCCAGGCCGCTGATCCCCACCCACCAGAGTGTATTCTGAATCAGGTAGCGCGCCACTTCTTCGTCGTCCTGGTTCAGGTCCGGAAGAATATCGATGAACCAGCCGTCCAGCGTAGGCGCGCGCAATTCGGCTGTGGCGTGCGGGTCGATCAAGGTCGACGTCTGCCAGGTGTTGGCCGTGTGATGCGCCTGCGTGCCATGAAACCATGTGGGCGTCGGCGGATCCTTTACCCATGGATGATATGGTCCGGTGTGGTTGGCTACCTGGTCCTGAATCACCTTGAGGCCCGCGTGATGCGCGGCATCCACCAACTCTCTGAACTTGGCCAGGTCTCCGAAGTGCTCCTCGACGCCGTAAAAATCCACGGCGCCGTAGCCGTGATAGTCGGTGATTCCCTCGCCGTTATACCGCTCTCGTTCGTTCAGCCTGTTGTTATTGTCGTAAACCGGATTGATCCAGAGGGCCGTTACCCCCAGATCCTTGACATACGGCAGATGATCGATGATGCCCTGCAGATCGCCGCCGTGATAGTAGCGCGGCTTCTGCCGGTTGAATAGCCCGCGCGACACCGCCGGGTCGTCGTTTCCCGGATTGCCGTTGGCGAACCGGTCCGGCATGATCAGGTAAATGACATCGTCGGGCGAGAAGCCCTGAAAACGGCCCCCGCGCGGCAGCGGCTCCAGTACTTCGAACGGGACCGGTGCCTCCCCGCCGGCCGTCGCCAAGCGTAGCGCGTGCGGGCCCGGCGCGGCGTTGCGCGCGATGGATACATCCACGAACGCGTACGTGCCGGCGGCGTTCACCCGCGTAAGTCCCACCGTCAGATCCGATCCGCTCGTCTCTGCCCGGGCCCCCGCCAGATTGCGCCCGCGAATCAGCAGCCGCACGGGATTGATGGAATGCCCGATCCACCAATTAGGCGGCTCGACCTTGGTTATCTCCGGCGGCGCAGCGGCCAGGCAGGCCGCCGCCATTAGAAGGAGAGCACACCGCGCGTAGGGCACAGAGCGATTGTACCCGACTCGTCCGCTACTTTTTTCGCGAGGCCGGCGGCACACTCCCGTTGGCCCGGTAGTATGCCACCAGCAGCCCGTAATGCTCCCCGGAGTGCTCGATCACCGACAGCCAGGGTTCCACGGACTTGTGGAAGCTTTCCGGCGTCGCCGCCTTCAGCGTGGCCGTGGCGTCCGCGATGGATTTCTCCAGCAGGGCGACGGCTTGTTCCTTGGTTTTGTAATTCGCGGGATCCAGCTCGTCCCACTTGACCTTTTCCCCGCGCCCCGCCTTGGCGGCATACACGTTGCCGGATGCGATATGCACGATGACCGCGCCGAAAGAACGCATCTCCGGCTTCAGGCGAAAGTCGTACTTGGCCGCTGGAAAGTCCTTGGCCATATCCAGCACCTGCTTGTTGACGTAGGCGAACATATCGCCGATATCCTTGGCGGGCGGGCCGCCGGGCGCCTGCGCGAACGCGCTGGCGGCTAGTACCAGCACGGGGGCAAATTTGATGTAACCTGCTAATCTGTTCATAGTGGTTACAGAATACCATGTAAAATTCATCGGTGGGCGCCTGTGCCTGGACTTCGTCAACACGGTCGGCGGGCGCACGCCGGGGGGCGGCGTGATCCGCGACAAACTCGCCGGCTATCACGACCTCCTCGCCTGGGGTTGGCTGTCAGGTGACCACTCTCTTGCCCCGACAGCATCCTTCCACCCGCGTCAGGGGGCCGCCGTATTTCGCCGCGCCATCCGGCTGCGCGAAGCTCTCTACCGGATTTTCGACCGCCTGCGCACCGGCCACAGGCCTGCCGCGCGCGATATCGACCGGTTGCGCGTGGAACTCGACAAGGCTCGCGCGAACCAGCGCCTGGCCGCCCATCCAGGCGGCTTTGCCTGGACCCTCTTCCCGGGCGCCGCGCTCGACCGGGTACTCTGGCCGGTGGCGCTTTCCGCGGCCGAACTGCTGACCTCCGCCGATCTCCCCAAGCTCCGCCAGTGCGCCGGCCCGGATTGCGGATGGCTGTTCCTCGACGTCAGCCGCAATCGCCGCCGCCGCTGGTGCGACATGCAGGACTGCGGCAACCGCGCCAAAGTGCGGCGGTTCCGGACCAGACGCCGGCCTTAGCAGGGCCTGGCCGGTCTCATCTGTAGATCAAGTACTTCTCCCGCAGCTTGATGAACTCCACTACGCTATCCGCCATCTGCTGCTGAATATCCCGCGGATCGTCTCCTGCCGCCAGCGCCCGGATCACCGTCGCGCTGCCGATCAGCTTCTTGTCGGCTTCGAAGTCGATCTTCCCCGGATAGAGTTTCCGTAATGCCCCCGCGATCTCCAGGCCCAGGCGCGCGGAATCGAAGTCGTCGCGATTCGTAATCACGAACCGGACTCCTTCCATGGCGTTGAGCCGCGTGGCGTACACGCGCACGCCCGGAATCCGCCGCTGGTCCAGGTACGCCGCCAACTCCGGCCCCTTGATAAACTCCGCGCCGATCTGCTCGAAGGGCGCATCCGTACCGCGTCCCACCGAGTAGTTCTTCGAATACTCCAGCATGGCCACGCCGGGATAGAGCAGCGCCGCATTCAGGCTGCGCATGTTGGGCGAAGGATCGATCCACGGCAGATCGCAGTCGTCGAACCAGTCGCCGCGCTGCCAGTCCTTCATCGCCACCACCGTCAGATTGGCGTCGATATGGTTTTCGCCGTTGAACAGCTTCGCCAGTTCTCCGATGGTCATTCCGTGGCGCAGCGCCAGTGGGAAATAGCCCACAAAGGAAAGCGCGTCGCGATCCAGCAGCGGCCCTTCCACGTGCACGCCCGTAACAGGATTCGGCCGGTCCAGAACATAGTAGGCGATTCCTGCTTTGGCCGCCGCTTCCATGGCGTATGCCATGGTGGTCTCGTAAGTGTAAAAGTGCACGCCCACGTCCTGGATGTCGAACACCAGCGCGTCCAGCCCGCGCAGCATCTCCGGCGTGGGCCGCAGCGTCTTTCCATACAGGCTGAAGACCTTGATGCCGGTCGCCGGGTCCACCGTGTCGGACAGACCCTCGCGGTCCTCCGCGCCGGCAAACCCGTGTTCCGGCGAAAATAGCGCGCCGATGTTGACGCCCGCGGCCCGCATCACATCGATATTGCGCCGTCCCGTGCGATCCACACCCGTGCGATTGGTGATGAGTCCGACGCGCTTCCCCTTGAGCGTCGTGAAGCCCTCCTCCGCCAGCACATCCAATCCGGTCAGCGTGTGCCCGTTCCGATCCACTTCGCGCCGCAGGCCCGCGCCGGTCAGCGTCTCGTTGTACCCTGTGAGCGCCACGCCCGGCGCATCCACTCCCAATGCCGCCGCGGTGATGGTCGCGATCTTGCCGCGCAATCCCGTAATGGCCGGCCTGCGCACAGGATGCACGCTGTTCGTCAGCAGGATCACATACGTGTCGGTTACCGCATCGATCCAGATGGATGTGCCCGTGAACCCCGTGTGCCCGTACGAGCCGATCGGAAACAGATCGCCGCGATTGCCCGAGAAGGGCGAATCGATATCCCAGCCCAGGCCGCGCAGGATCGGCTGATCGGGCGGGCTTTGCGGCGTGGTGAACTTCTCCACCGTCAGCGGGCTGAACAGCCGCGCGCCGTCGAACTGCCCCTTGTGCAGCATCATTTCGCAAAACCGCGACAGGTCGTCCGCAGTCGAAAACAGGCCCGCGTGCCCCGCCACCCCGCCCATGTAGCGCGCGGTTTCATCGTGCACCACGCCCCGAAGCGGAGTGCCCTTGGCGCCGTCGCGCTCCGTGGGCGCAATGCGCGGCGCCAGCGACGCCGGCGGCTGAAACATGGTCTCTTTCATCCCCAGCGGCCGAAAGATCTCCTGGCGCGAGTAATCGGAGAGCATCTTTCCGCTGAGCCGGTGCACCAGTTCGCCCAGCAGGATAAAATTGATGTCGCTGTAGACGAAGTGCACGCCGGGCGGCGCGTTGGGCTTCTCCAGCATCGCCATGTGGATGCCGGTCTGGTAGCCGCTCCACGGCGGCGTCAGCGCCAGGTCCGGCGGCATACCCGAGAAATGCGTGAGCAGGTTGCGCAGCGTCAGGTCGCTTTTGCCGCCTTGAAACTCGGGCAGGTATTGCGTCACGCGGTCGTTCAGCCGGAACTTGCCCTCCTCGAAAAGCTTCATCAGCGACGAAGTGGTCGCCACCACTTTGGTCAGCGAGGCCAGATCGAAGATCGTGTCCACCGTCATGGCTTCCGGCGCAGGTTCCAGCGCGCGCTTGCCGTACGCCTTGCGATGCACGATCTGCCCGTTGTGCCCCACCAGCAGCACCGCCCCAGGTATGCGGCCGTCGGTGATTGCCTGTTCGACTTCCTGATCGAGCAGCGCCGACCCGGCGAACGATTGCGCGCCCGCGACGCCCGCCGCCAGCAGCGCGCAAAGCATTATCTTCATGTGGCTATGATAGCGATTCAACGGCCTCGTATTGCAGGTGTTGTCGGCGTTCATCTGCGTTCATCTGCGGCCAACATCAGATGTTTGATTTTCGTGCATAAACTATAGTGATGCTTACGCTGATTCGAAATGGCACAGTGGTCACCTCCGGGAAAACCTTCCCCGCCGACATCCTGATCGACGGCGAGAAGATCCGCGAGATCGCCGCCGGCATACCCCCCGAAACAGCCGCCCGCGTCATCGACGCCTCCGGTATGCTGCTGTTGCCCGGCGGCATCGACGTCCACACGCACCTCGACATGCCTTTCGGCGGCACCACCTCCAGCGACGATTTCGAAACCGGCACGCGCGCCGCGGCTTTCGGCGGCACCACCACCCTCATCGATTTCGCCATCCAGGCGCGCGGCATGAAAATGCGCGATGCGCTCGACATCTGGTGGAAGAAGGCCGACAACCGCGCCTCCATCGACTACGGCCTGCACATGATCGTCACCGACCTCTATGAAGCCGGCCTGGAAGACATGGACGCCATGGTGGCCGAAGGCGTGGCCAGCTTCAAGCTGTTCATGGCTTATCCCGGCGTCCTCATGGTGGATGACGCCACCATCTTCAAGGCCCTGTCGCAATCGGCGCGCAACGGCGCGCTCATCTGCATGCACGCGGAAAACGGCGGCGTGATCGACGTGATCGTGCGCCGCGCCCTGGCCGAGGGCAAGACCGCTCCTATCTATCACGCGCTCACCCGGCCCGCCACCGCCGAAGCCGAGGCCGTGCACCGCGCTATCGCACTTGCGGAGATGGCCGGCGCGCCGGTCTACATTGTGCACCTGTCGAGCGAGGAGGCTCTCAACCAGGTGCGCGAGGCGCGCGACCGCGGCCTGCCGGCCTTCGCCGAAACCTGCCCGCAATATTTGTTGCTTTCCACCGACGATCTCGCCCGCCCCGGATTTGAAGGCGCCAAGTATGTGTTCACGCCGCCCCTGCGAGAGAAGCGCCACCAGCCCAAGCTCTGGGACGGTCTTAAGAACGACCACCTACAAGTCGTCTCCACCGACCACTGCCCCTTCTGTTTCGCCGACCAGAAGGCCCTCGGCAAAGACGATTTCACCAAGATACCCAATGGCGGTCCCGGCATCGAAAACCGCCTGCAGCTTCTCTATCACTACGGCGTGAACCAGGGCCGCCTCAGCCTGAACCGTTTCGTGGAGCTGGTCTCCACCACGCCCGCCCGCCTCTTCGGCCTGTATCCGCGGAAAGGCGAGCTGACTCCCGGCAGCGACGCCGACATCGTGGTGTGGGACTCCCAAGAGCAGCACACCATCAGCGCGGCCAGCCATCACATGCGCGTGGACTATTCCATGTTCGAAGGGTTCCAGGTGCAAGGTAATGCCCGCATGGTGCTATCCCGCGGCGAGGTGATCGTGGATGGCGAGCAATATCTGGGCCGCGCCGGCCGAGGCCGGTTCCTGAAGCGCGCCGCGCGCGGCGGAGCCTGGAAGTGACCGGCCTGCGCGACAGCTCCCTCTATAACGAAGATCTCGCGCCCGTTCCGCAATCTCGCCGCGATTGGGGCGTTTACAATTACGCTTCGCTCTGGGTCGGCATGAGCGTGTGCATCCCAACCTATATGCTGGCTTCCGGCCTGATCGCCGGCGGCATGAACTGGTGGCAGGCCGTCGGCACTATCCTGCTGGGCAACCTTATCGTGCTCGCTCCCATGCTGCTCAACGCCCATGCCGGAACCAAGTACGGCATTCCCTTTCCAGTGCTTGTGCGTGCTTCGTTCGGCGTGCTGGGCGCCAACATCCCGGCTGTTCTGCGTGCCCTCGTGGCTTGCGGCTGGTTCGGCATACAGACCTGGATCGGCGGCCAGGCCATCCACGCCATGCTCAGTATTCTGTGGCCGGCCTGGGGCCACGTCCCAGCCGGTTCCGCCATCTGTTTCCTGTTTTTCTGGCTGCTGAACATGTTGGTGATCTGGCGCGGCATTGAGACCATCAAGTTTCTGGAAGGCATCGGCGCGCCGTTCATGCTGGCCGTCGGCGTCCTGCTGCTGTGGTGGGTCACGCGCAAGGCCGGCGGATTCGGACCGGTGCTGAGCGCGCCCAGCCGCTTCCGCGACAATGCCGCCTTCCTGCGCTTCTTCGTCCCCGCTCTGACCGGCATGGTCGGCTTCTGGGCCACCGTGGCGCTCAACATACCGGACTTCTCGCGCTACGCCATCTCCCAACGAGCTCAGATGCTGGGACAGGCGCTGGGCCTGCCCACCGCCATGACGCTGTATTCCTTCATCGGCGTGGCCGTCACCTCGGCTTCCGTCGTCATCTTCGGCGAGGCCATCTGGGACCCGGTAGTGCTGCTGGGCCGCTTCCATCGGCCTGCCGTAGCGTTCGTGGCGCTCATCGCCTTGTTGCTGGCCACGCTGAACACTAACGTGGCGGCCAACGTGGTCTCTCCTTCCAACGATTTTTCCAACCTGAATCCGCGCCTCATCTCGTTTCGCACCGGCGGCCTCATCACCGGATGCCTGGGCATGCTGATGATGCCCTGGAAACTGTTGGGCGATTACAGCGCATATATCTTCGGCTGGCTGGTCGGCTACTCGGCCCTGCTGGGACCCATCGCCGGCATCATGATCGTGGATTACTTCCTGGTGCGGCGGCGCGAATTGTCGGTTGACGACTTGTATCTGCGGCACGGCCGCTATGAGTACTCCAGCGGATTCAACTATCGGGGCTTAGGCGCGCTGGCCGGCGGCATTGCTGTAGCCCTGCTTGGTCTGGTGCTGCCACCCATGCGCTGGCTCTACGATTACGCCTGGTTCGCCGGATTCATCGCCGCCGGCGCGCTGCACTTCGCGCTGAGTCGGACAGCTCAGCCCGCCTGAATCGCCTGCGACCCCGTCTTGCTATGCTTGACTTGGCGTCATGAAGAAGTCCGTCCAGTCGCCCACCGGCCGTCTGCTGGCGGGCTTGGCCGTCACGCTCGCAGCCGTGGGCGTCTTCTCCTTCTACGCCCTGCATCAGATGCGCGGCCTCGAGGATCTGCAGACCCGCATCGTGGATCGCAACCGCAAAGATTCCCTGCAGCTACTGCGCATCCAGAACGACCTCAATCAACTGGCGATCGCCATGCGAGACATGCTCTACGGCGACGAGCCTTACGGCCTTCAGGCATACAAGAAGGAATTCGACAACAAGCGCAACGATCTGGATGACGCCCTTCGCCTCGAAGCCGCCCTCGCGCCCGGCGGGCCCGATTCCGTCAGCCAGCGGTCTCTGGCCGATTTGCTGGCTCAATTCTGGAATTCCGCCGACCGCATGTTTGCGCTCGCCGCTCAGCGAGGCGACCCCGCCGCGCGTGACCTGATCCGCACGTCTCTCGAAACCCAGGCAGGCGCGCTCACCAGCGCCGTCGCCCAGCTCCTGATCGGGAACAACGAGGCTGAGCAGGCCGCCGCCACCCGCATTCAGGGCATCTATCTCGGCGTGGAGCGCAACGTGTACGTGTTCTTGGCCGCCATGCTGGTGGCCATCTTCGGCACCACGCTGTACCTGATCTACTCCAATCGCCGCCTGTTCCAGCATCTGGCCGCCATTTCCGAACACCGCAGCGATCTCGCCCGCAAGCTCATCACTGTCCAGGAAGAAACCCTGCACTCCCTCTCGCGCGAGCTGCACGACGAGTTCGGCCAGGTGCTCACCGCTATCGGCGCCATGCTGCGCCGCGCCGAAAAGCGCTTGCCTCCGGACTCGCCCTTTTGCGCGGAGTTGCTCGAGGTCCGCGAGGTCGCCCAGGTCACGCTCGAAAAAACCCGCAGCCTTTCCCAATTGATGCACCCCAGCATCCTCGACGACGGCGGACTGGAGAAGGCCATCGACTGGTATCTGCCGGTATTCGAGAAACAGACCGGAATTAAGGTACGATACGAGAAACGGGGCGATGGCCCGCCCATTACGGACCGCGTGGCCATTCATGTATATCGTGTGCTGCAGGAGGCGCTGAACAATCTGGCGCGCCATTCCGGATCGCCGGTGGCCGTGGTCCGGCTGGAGTTTCCGCCCGGACGGCTGAAGCTGCAGGTGGAAGATAGCGGCGCCGGCATGCCCGAGTCGGTGAATGGCGGCGCGCGCAAAGGGATCGGCATGACCGCCATGCGCGAGCGCGCCGAGCTGTTGCAGGGTACATTTGAGGTGCTGCGCCGCGGTGAAGGCGGCACGCTGGTGCGGCTGGATGTTCCGTTGACGGATGCCTATGAGCAATGAGATTCCGGTTCTCCTGGTGGACGACCACGGCCTGGTGCGCAAGGGCTTCCGGCGCATGCTGGAGGACGATCCCGAAATACGCGTGGTCGGTGAAGCCACCAACGGCCAGGAGGCTATCAAACTGGCGCAGGAGCTGCATCCGCGCGTCATCGTCATGGACATGGCCATGCCCGGCCTGGATGGCGTGCAGGCCACCCGCGAGATCCTGAAGAACGACGCCGGCATTGCCGTGATTATTTTGAGCATGTACTCCGAAGAGAACTACGTGCGCAACGCCTTGGACGCCGGCGCGCGCGGCTACCTGCTCAAAGAAGCGCTGGACGTGGACCTGGCCGGCGCCATCAAAGATGTGGCGGCCGGCAAGAACGTCTTCGGCCCAGGTGTGCTGGCTCCCAACCGACAGCCCGATCCCGATTACGAGCGCCTCACACCGCGCGAAAAGCAGATTCTGGAGCTGATCGCCAAAGGCAATTCGAACAAGGAAATCGCCGCGATTCTCAATCTGAGCGTCAATACGGTCTCCGTCCACCGCGCCAATCTCATGTCCGCTCTCGGCATCCATCGCACCACCGAACTGGTGGTCTGGGCCGTTAAAAAGGGGCTGGTGCAATTGCCGTGAATCGCCGGGAATTCCTGTGGAGCGCGCTGGCCGCCGCGCGCGCCACCAACGGCCTGGGCTTCCATTTCACCGATGTGACGGTCCGCGCCGGCATACAGTTCCGGCACAACAGCGGCGCTTTCGGCGAGAAGTATTTGCCGGAAACGCTGGGACCCGGCTGCGCCTTCCTGGACTACGACAACGACGGCTGGCAGGACATTCTGCTGATCAACGGCATGGACTGGCCCGGCCACGTCCGGCAGCACAGCACCATGCGCCTTTACCGCAACAACCGCAACGGCACATTCACCGACGTGACTCGATCCGCGGGTCTGGACGTAGAGCTCTATGGCATGGGCGTCGCCGTGGGCGATTTCAATAACGACGGCTTTGCGGATATCTTCGTCACCTGCGTGGGCCAGAGCCGGCTGTTTCAGAACAACGGTAAAGGTGCCTTCGTCGATATCACCGAGCGCAGCGGATTGGGCGGCCACCAGGGCCTGAGCAGCTCGGCGCTGTGGTTCGATTACGACCGCGATGGCCTGCTCGACCTGTTCGTCTGCAATTACGTGAAATGGGCGCCCGCCCAGGATGTGTATTGCAGCATGGACGCCCGGCACAAATCCTACTGCACGCCGGAAGCCTACCGCGGCGCCACCTGCTGGCTGTTCCGCAACCTGGGCAACGGCAAGTTCGAGGATGTGACCGCCAAGAGCGGCATCTTCGACGGCAGTTCCAAATCGCTGGGCGTGGCCATGCTGGATTATGATCAGGACGGCTGGATCGACCTGATGGTGGCCAACGACACGCAGCCCAACAAGCTCTATCGCAACCAGCGCGACGGAACTTTTCAGGACATCGCCGTCAAAGCGGGTGTGGCTTTCAGCGAGGACGGCAAGGCCCGCGCGGGCATGGGCGTGGACGTGGCCGACTACGACAATTCCGGCATCGCCGGCCTGGCGATTACGAATTTCGATAACGAAATGATCGGCTTCTACCGCGGCACCCGCGGCGGCCTGTATGTAGACCAGGCCGGCCGTTCCGATGTGGGCCGCCTGTCCCGCCGCAGCCTGGGCTTCGGCTGCTTCTTCTTCGATGCCGACCTGGACGGCCTCCTGGACCTGCTGGTGGTCAATGGCCATATCGACCCGGGCGTTCGCGAAACGCGGCCCGAAACCGGATACGCCCAGCCGCCGCATCTTTTCCTGAACAAAGGCTCCGCTGGATTTCAGGATGTGGCCACCGCCCTGGGCGGCGGATTCGCGGAACCCAAAGTCGGGCGCGGGGCCGCTTTCGGCGACTTCGACCGCGATGGCGATCTCGACGTTCTGATCACCACCAACCAGGGGCCCGCATATCTCTATCGCAATGATCAATCCAACGGCCATCATGCCATCCGCTTCCGGCTGGTCGGCACCAAGTCGAATCGCGACGCCATCGGCGCCATCGTCCGCGTGACCAGCGGCGGCGAAACCGGATCGCGCATGGTGAAGAGCGGTTCCAGCTTCCTCTCCCAATCCGAGATGCCCGTCACTTTTGGGCTGGGCAAGCGCGACATCGTTGAACGTGCCGCGCTGCACTGGCCGAGCGGCCAGGTGGAGGAGTACAAGAATCTGCGCGCCGGCAGCATGTACGAGTGCGTCGAGGGCAAGGGAATTCGCGACACCGGCGGATTCTAAGAACGAAACAAACCCAATTACCCGCATGGCGATATACTCGCTGTTTCCGGAGATCCCGATCCCTACATGCAAATAAAGACCGTTCCGGTTTTCCTGGCCTTCCTCGCCATGGGCTTTGCCGACGCTGTCGGCCCCTTCGTCAGCCTCGCGAAAAATGAGTTTCAGATCAGCACCGCGGTGGCCTCCCTCATCCCCTTCGTGGGATTCAGCATGTTCGGTCTGCTCTCCATCCCCATGGGCATCCTGCAGGATAAGCGCGGCAAGAAATTCATCCTCATGCTGGGCCTCGTGGTGGCCTTGCTGGGCCTGCTCAACGCCAGCTTCGGCCTGACCTCCTTTGCCCGCTTCCTGCTCACCGTCCTGATGGTGGGCGCGGGCGCCGCCATCCTGCAGGTCTCCGGCAACCCCATGATGCGGGATGTCTCGGCCCCCGGCAAATACGCGCGCAATCTGTCCCTGGCGCAGTTCGTCAAGGCCATCGGATCGCTCTCCGGCCCCATGATCCCACTGGTGGCGGCCAAATACTTCGGCGCCAGTTGGCAGGTCATGTTTCCCATCTACGCGGTGGCCCTGGTGGTGGCCGTGATTGCGGTCGCCGGACTGCGAGTCGATGAGAAGGCCAGCAGCCAGCATGCGGCTACTTTCCGTTCCTGCTTCGCGCTGCTGGCGAAGCCTTACGTGCTGATCATGGTCGCCGCCATCTTCTTCTACGTGGGCGCCGAAGTCAGCGTCAGCGCCGGCATTCCGCTGTACCTCAAGGAACGCTTCGATATCGACATCAACAAGGTGGGCCTGCTGGGCACCGGCCTGTTCTTTACGGCCCTCACCATCGGGCGCTTCTCCGGCGGCGTCATTTTGAATTGGATCGCGCCGCGCAAATTCTTTCTGATCACCTGTGTGGTATCTGTCCTCGCGCTGCTAGGCCTGTTCATCCCCGATCGCACGCTGGCCGTCTCCAGCTTCTTCGTCGCCGGGCTGGGATTTGCCAACATCTTTCCCCTGGTCTTTTCGCTGGCGGTCGAAAACATGCCGGAGCACACCAACGAATTATCCGGCCTCATGGTCACCGCCATCCTGGGCGGCGCGTGTCTGCCACCGTTGATGGGACTGGTAGCTGACCATAGTTCCGTTCAGTTAAGCTTTGTCGTGCCGCTAGCCGCCATCCTCTATATCACGTGGACCGCGCTGCGGAAATAACCTGTCATGCAGACTTACTCCGAAGATAGCCGCATAGTCATGACGCTCGACGCGGGCGGCACTAATTTCGTCTTCTCCGCCATGCAGGCCAATCGCCCGGTAGTCGCCAGTTTCGCGCTGCCGTCTCATGCCGATAACCTGAAGCGCTCGCTCGCCATGGTCGTGGAAGGCTTCCGCCGCGTGCAGTCCCAGTTAAGCGCGCCGCCGGTGGCCATCAGCTTCGCCTTCCCCGCCCCGGCCGATTATTTCAACGGCATCATCGTACGGCCCGGCAATCTGCCGGCTTATCGCGACGTGGCCCTCGGGCCCATGCTCGAAGACCAGTTCGGCCTGCCTGTATTCATCAATAACGATGGCGACCTGTTCGCCTGCGGGGAAGCCTCCGCCGGCTTTCTCCCTTACGTCAACGGCCTGCTCGAAAAGGCCGGCAGCCCGAAGCGTTATCGCAACCTGTTCGGGGTCACCTTGGGCACCGGATTCGGCGGCGGCATCGTGCGCGATGGCGCGCTGTTCATCGGGGATAACTCGGTCGCCGGTGAAATCTGGCTGGCTCGCCACAAGCTGGAGCGCGACACCAATGCCGAGGAAGGCGCATCCATCCGCGCTGTGCGACGCGCGTACGCCGCCCTAGCCGGACTGCGCGTGGAAGACGCTCCCGAGCCCAAGGTGATCTTCGAGATCGCGGAGGGGCGCGCGGAAGGCCATCGCGCTGCGGCTCTGGAGGCCTTCCGCCGCATGGGTGAAGTGGCCGGTGACGCCATCGCCCAAGCCATCACGCTGCTGGATGGCCTGGTGGTGATCGGCGGCGGCATTGCGGGCGCTCATCGCCAGTTCCTTCCCGCCGTCGTCGCGGAAATGAACGGAACCTATCGGGCGCCCGACGGCACGCGGTTTCCACGTTTGGGCGTGCAGGCCTTCAACCTGGAAGATCCACCGCAACTGGAGGCCTTCCTGAGGGGACAGACCCGGGAACTCACTGTACCCGGCGGTTCCCGGAAGGTGCAGTTCGATGGATTGCAGCGCACCGGCGTGGGGATCACGCGCCTGGGAACCAGCGAGGCTACCGCCATCGGCGCCTACGCTTTCGCGGTCCACCGTCTCGACGAAAGGCCATAATCATGCGCCCATATCTTCTGATCACGGTGATGGCACTGACGCTCCATGCCCAACCTTATACCCTCGGCGTCGGGGTGTACCCCGGCAACCCCAGCCAGAACTTCGCACCGATCGTTCAATCCGGCTCCACTTACCGCAACATCGCCCTGCATCGGCCCGCCTATCAATCCAGTAGCTACGACTACAACCTGACTGCCCAGCTCGTTACCGATGGAATCAAAGACACCCGCCTGCCGCGCTGGGTCTCGGTCTCCACCAGCGAGAAGGGTGTGCTTCCCAGGAACGAGCGCGAGTGGCTTTTGGATGGCAACTGGGTAACCAGCGTCAATCTGCCCGGCCACCGCGCATGGGTGCAAGTTGAATTGGGTGGCGGCGATGTCGCACCCGAGATAGACCGGATAGACCTCGACGTTGCCATGGGCGAAAAAGTCGGGCAGCGCGAATGGAAAGCCGTGGTCTCCGGCTCGGATGACGGCCAAACCTGGAAGGAACTGAGCCGCGCCACGGGCCAGGACCGTTGGGGCGGCCGCTTCGCGCCCTCCGTGCCACTCGCCGTGCCGTCCCGCAACCGCTTTTATCGCATCGAGCTGGATGGCGACCAGGCCATCAACTGGCAAGTGAGCGAGGTGTCGTTCTTCGACCAGGGCCGCCGCCTGGATATCGGCGGCCCTTACGATTTCACCAGCGCCTGGAAAAGCGCCGGCACACGAGAGGAGTGGGTGTATGTAGATTTGGGCGCAGTCTGCGAGTTCGATCGCGTCACTATCGCCTGGATCCGCCGCGCCGCCGAAGGAACCCTGCAAGCGTCCGACGACGCAGTGCATTGGAAGAGCTTGCAGCCGCTCGCCGATGACATGAAACTTGCCCAGCCCGCGCACGGCCGCTACGTCCGCCTGCTCCTTTCCAAAGCCGCATCTCCCGAGGGCTACATCCTTAGCGAAATGGAAGTCTACGGCCGCGGCGGTCTCATCGTCCAGCCCAAACCGGCGCCACCCGTGCGCACCGATGGCCGCCTGGACCTTGCGGGGGGCCAGTGGCGCATCCAGCGCGACTCACTCGTCTCCGCGGATGGCCTGACGATTTCCAAACCGTCGTTTCAGGATACCGGCTGGCTGGTCGCCACGGTGCCGGGTACGGTCCTGACCAGCTATTACAATGCCGGCGCAATACCGGATCCCAATTTCGGCGATAACCAGCTCGCCATTTCCGACTCCTTCTTCTACGCCGACTTCTGGTATCGCAACAGATTTCCACTCCCGGCCCCCGCGCCCGGGAGACACGTCTGGCTCAACTTCGATGGCATCAACTGGAAGGCGGAGGTCTTCTTAAACGGCGCCAAGCTGGGCCGCATCGATGGCGGTTTCATGCGTGGCCGTTTCGATGTGACTAAACTCGTAACTGACAAGCAGGACAACGTGCTGGCCGTGCGCGTAATGAAGAATGCCACGCCCGGCGCCGTTAAGGAAAAAACGTTCGACAATCCCGACAAGAATGGCGGCGCGCTGGGCGCGGATAACCCAACCTATCACGCCTCCGTCGGCTGGGACTGGATCCCTACCATCCGCGGCCGGAATACCGGCATCTGGAATAATGTCTATCTCACCACCAATGGGTCCGTAACCGTCGATGATCCCTCAGTCGGGAGCGCCCTGCAGAAGGAAAGCGCGGACGTAGCCATCGAAGTAACCCTGCGCAATCACGACTTACAGCCCGTTAGCGGAACCCTGCACGGCCGCTTCGGCGATATCTCGTTCGATGAGCCTGTGTCGATCGAAGCTTCCAGTGCGCACGCCGTCAAGCACTCCGTTCACCTGGACAATCCCCGGCTTTGGTGGCCCAACGACTACGGCGATCCGAATCTCTACCCGGTCATCTTGCGTTTTGAAACCGCGGACCACACCGTCTCCGACGCTAAAGCCTTCCAGGCCGGCGTGCGGCAGTTCACCTACAGCGAAGAAGGCGGCGCGCTGAAAATATGGATCAACGGACGGCGCTTCATTCCGCGGGGCGGCAACTGGGGCTTCAGCGAATCCATGCTGCGCTATCGGGCCCGCGAGTACGACGCCGCCGTGCGCTACCACCGCGACATGCACTTCAACATGATCCGCAACTGGGTGGGACAGATCGGCGAAGATGCCTTCTACGAAGCGTGCGACCGGCACGGCATTGTGGTGTGGCAGGATTTCTGGCTGGCCAATCCCTACGACGGTCCGGACCCGGATGACAACGATCTGTTCATGCGCAACGCCACCGATACCGTGCTGCGTATTCGCACGCATCCTTCAATAGGATTATATTGCGGGCGCAACGAGGGCTACCCTCCCAAGCCCCTGGAAGACGGTTTGCGTGCGACGCTCGCGGAATTGCACCCCGGCCTGCACTATATCTCCAGTTCGGCCGACGATGTAGTCAGCGGCCACGGGCCCTACCGCGCCCAGCCGTTGAAGCTGTATTTCTCCGAGCGTGCCACGCCCAAGTTCCACAGTGAGATGGGCATGCCCGACATCGTCAGTATGGATAGCCTGCGCGCCATGATGCCCGAGTCCGGTATGTGGCCGCAGGGACGCATGTGGGGCCTGCACGATTTCTCGCTGCACGGAGCGCAAGGCGGAGAATCCTTCATCGCGCGCATCGACCAGAGCTACGGCGGCGCGCAAAGCGCGGCGGACTGGGTGCGGCTCGCGCAATATGTCAACTACGAAGGCTATCGCGCCATGTTCGAAGCACAGAGCAAGAATCGCATGGGACTGCTCATCTGGATGAGTCACCCCACCTGGCCGTCATTTGTCTGGCAGACCTATGACTATTACTTCGAACCGACCGCCGCGTACTTCGGCGCGAAAAAGGCCTCCGAGCCGCTGCACATCCAGTGGAATCCGGTGACCGACAATGTGGAAGTAGTGAACTACAGCGCCGGAGGCCAGCGCGGACTCACCGCCACTGTTGAGCTGTTGAACATGGATGGTACGCTGAAGTGGCAAAAATCCGCATCCGTCGATAGCGTGGAAGACAGCGTGGAGTCGCCCGTCCATATTGAATATCCGGACGGGCTTACCCCGGTGCATTTTATCCGCCTGAGGTTGCTGCGTGGCAGTGATACCGTGTCCGACAATTTCTACTGGCGGGGCCTGGAAGAGTACAACTATCGCGCCCTGAAAGACCTGCCCAAGCCGCGGCTGGAAATGGTCACGCGCGTCGACCGGCAGAGCACGCGTTGGTTGCTCACGACGGAGTTACACAACACGGCGAAGACGCCCGCCCTGATGGTGAAGCTGAAAGTAGTGCGTGAGAAAAGTGGCGACCGTATCTTGCCCGCGATCTACAGTGACAACTACGTCGCGCTGATGCCCGGCGAGCGGTGCACTATTCGCACGGAAGTAGCCAGCGTCGATACGCGCGGCGAGAATCCCAAGATCGTGGTGGAGTAGGACAGGCCGCCCGGGCCTGTCCTACTCTACCGAGTTAGAACGTAATCCTGCCGACCAACTGAATGTTTCGCGGCTGGGTCACTGTACCGTTCCAGGTGCCGAAACTGGCGCTGGATGGATCGTTGTTAAACGGAATGCAATCGCCGAATGCCTGGCCGTCGCACGTGAAGTAGTGGGCGTTGAAGGCATTAAACGCCTCGGCGCGCACTTCGAAGCCCAGGCGCTCCTTGACGAAGAATTTCCGTGAGAGTGATATGTTGACATCCCGGTAGGGCGAACCGCGCACGTTGCTGACGCGCGGGCCGGTACCGAGGGCGTCTACGGCGGCGGGCGCGAAGGCTGCAGCGTTGAACATCGGTTTGTTTACATCTACGTTTCCCCACGATTGCGCCAACACATTACCCGTGATGGCGGGAATACAAGCCGCCTGGAACTGCGAAGGAAGGCCGCAGATCGACCCGTCGCGGAAATAGAATGGCATGCCGGAGGTGAACTTCATGGTAGTCGCCAGCGTCCAACCACCCGCGATGCGCCCTAACACACCGTCGTTGTTCAGGAACTGTTTGCCTTTGCCGAAAGGCACGTCGTACACCGCCATGACGGACGCGGTGTTCGCAATGTCGTCCGGAGAAATCGACATGTTCCGGCTGCCCTGGTATGGGTTGATCACAGCACCGATCCCGCCGTACTCCGCGGTGGCCTGGGTGGTTGAAGAAGCGTCGGTCGTCAGGTGCGAGTACGTGTAGTTCGCTTCCACGTACAGACCGTTCGAAAGGTTCCTTCCCCACTTCGCCTGGAACGAGTTGTAATGGGAGACCCCTTGGTTTTCATTTTCTCCGGTCAGCCCGCCGCAGAATTGCGGGTAAGCGACCAAGGCTTGGGCCACCGAGGGAGAGCAACCGCCTGCGCTGATCAATTGCTGCGCCCAACCGGCATATGGCTGACTGACGCCGTAGAGCGATGTCGTTGTCGGTGTAAACACGGCGTTCAGTTCACTGCCCATGGAGAGCTGGGAGGGGTTCAAATAGTTGAGCGGTTGCATCTGCGAGGGCAGGTGCGTGCCCTTGCTGGCAACGTATGCCACACTGGCGAAACTCTTTTGACCGAACTTATGTTCGATAGTCAAGTTCCACTGCTGCGTATTGGAGAGGTGGTTGGCGTACGTCGGACGGTATAGTGGACTATGGCCGTTGTCGGCGCTCAAACTGATATTCTCCGACCTGCTATAAGCCGGAAATCCGTTATCCAGATAAAACGACGGCTGATAACCGGAGAGCGAATCGCCGAAACTGATGCTCGGGTTGAATCCGTCCAGCGACATGCCGCCGCCCCATCCAGGATAAAACGCCTGCGTATAGAAGAGCCCGTAGCCCGCGCGTACCACGGTTTTATCGCTTACCGCGTACGCCACGCCCACGCGTGGGGCGACGCCGCCGTTCCACTCGTTCTCCGGGTACCGGACGCCAGCACTCGCCGCGCCCCAGTTATTTCCGGCGAACGCTAAGCTGCCCGGCAGGTTTCCGGCGCCGGGGTTGGGTGCGAAGGAAAAGAACGACAGGTAGTTGTTGCTTTCAAACGTGGGCGAGAATTTATCCCAGCGCACGCCGTAATTGAGGGTCAGCTTGGGCGTGGCTTTCCAGGTGTCTCCCACGTGCAGTGAATAGGCGTGCTGCTCCGCGCCGTAATGGGCGATATTCCATACGTTGAGGCCGCCGTTGTCGACAGCTCCGGCGAGAAAGCTGGCAAAGGGATTCCCGCTGTCTAAGCCCGGCAGCCCGGTAGAACCGGCCGTGAAATTAACCGTTCCGGATTGGTTTCCGTTCTGGCGCCAGACCTGCTGCAGATGACGGAATTCGCCGCCAAACTTGATGGTGTGCGCGCCGTGCACCAAGGTAATTAATTCATTGACTATGTGGGAAGGCCGCGTCGTCTTGTTCAAGGAGCCCAGGCCCCCGCTATTCCCAAAGCCTGCGAAGTTCGAGATTCCAGATTCGCTGAAGTTGGCGGCGGGCGAAGCAAGATAAGCAGCCGCGTTCGGGATGTGTGGAAGCTGGGAGGGGTCCTGGGCAGGGACCGACCCGTAGCCCTCGTTGCGGTTCAAGTAGCCATAGGCGAAATGGCTCAACAGGGTGGGGCTGAAAATGTGGTCCCAGTTAAAGCGGTTGACGAAGGCGTCCTCCGGATTCGCGGGATTCGCCGTGCACAACTGGACCGGCAACTGGCACTGCGCGATGGGCTGGGTCGTCTGACGCCAGATGGAAACGAAGAAGTGATCCTTCTCGCCCCAATAGTGGTCGACCCGGAACAGGTATTCGTTGAGGTTTGCCAGAATGCCATCGGAGACGGGCGGTGCTAGGAAGTTGTTAATCGGACCCGAGGCCGTGGGAGTTGGGAGATATTTCATCCATTGCAATGCCAGTTGGCTCTGTTGCGGGGTTGGAATAACGTTCCCCGGGTACGGTGTTTTCGTCACCGCGCCGGTCGACGAAACCTGCGTCGTCGTTGGGTCGTAGATCGGCGTGCTCCAGTCGGAGAAATTACCGGTACGGTCTTGCACGGAGGGTATTGAAAGCAGGGCGCGGCTGGCGCCGCCCAGCGAGCGCAAGTACTCCGTATCGTTGAAGAAGTACGTTTTGTGTTTCGGTCCCCACACGAAAGGCAGGAATTTGAGCTTGATGGGGAGGCCGCCGGAAAAGCCGTATTCGTTTTCATTGTCCTTGCCGCGCTGATCGCCAGGGCCGCGATTGTTGGTGAATTGCAGCGCGTTGAAGTCCTTGTTCCGCAGGTATTCAAACGCGCTGGCGTGGATCTGGTCGGTGCCGCTCTTCGTAGTCACGATCATCACGCCGCCAGTGGTGGTGCCATACTCCGGCTCGTAGCTGGAGGTCATCAGGCGCACTTCCTGGGTCATATCGGGCGTTTGGGCGAAGTCGAAGAAGGAGACAATGCCGCTCTGCGACATAGTCCCTTCCTGCATGCTGACGCCATCCATGACCGCTTCGTCGCCCATCCTCAGGCCGCCGTTGATACGGGCATTGAAGGTCTGGACACTGGTGCCCGTATTCACGCCCGGCAGGAACGTAGCAAACTGCAAGACATTGCGTGGCGTGCCGGCGGAGACCAGCAAGGGCAGTTGGTTGACGATCTGTGGCGCTACGCCTTCCTGTTTGGCGCCGTTGTCGACATTCAGCTGCGCTGCTTCGGCAGTGACCTCCACCTTGGTGGATGCATCGCCGACCTCCAGTTGAGCATCCGCGCGCACCGTCTGGCTGACGGCCATTTCAATTCCGCTTTTCACGTAGGTCTTGAAGCCAGTGGCATCAACGGTCAGCGTGTACGTGCCCGGCGGGTTGTTAGGAAAGGAATAACGGCCCTCGTTATCCGTGGAAGCAGTCTGCGGAATGTTCCTGTCGATGGAACGTAATGCGACGGTCGCATTTGGTACTGCCGCCCCCGTCTTGTCTGTAACCTGACCACTCAGGCTGGCGTTCTGACTCTGGCTCCAGGCGGGCGCGGTCCACAACAACACCACCGCCAAGAGCAAAACGAATGCGTAACGTGGCATATCCGACCTCCAAGACTTTCTTCGCCCCTTGGGCGAATGTAATCGTTTTCACAACCGCCGTGAAAACGGTCCACCATTGAAGCTGTAAACGTTTACAAAGATATTACGTTGAGGTACACTCGCAAGTCAAGAACTTTTGGGGCCTTTTTTAGTATTTTTGCATTAGGCCTATGTGATGGACGCCGGGCACGGCGTAAGGTATCGTTAAGTACCAAATAAGCTTCCGTTGCGCCCTGCCAGCAGGTGGACTGCATGAAGATTCAAGAAGTTGCCCGGCGCGCCCGGGTTTCCACGGCTACCGTATCCCGCACCATCAACAACCCGTCGGTGGTGGACCCCAAGACCGCCAAGCGCGTCTGGAAAGCCATCGAGGAGCTGCGCTACTATCCCAACACGCAGGCCAGATCTCTGGTATCCGGCCGCAGCCGCATTCTTGGTCTTATCGTATCGGACATCACCAATCCGTTTTTTCCGGAGGTGATCAAGGGCTTCGAAGACGTTGCCATTCAAAACGGATATGAGATTCTGGTCAGCTCCACGAACTACGATTCGGGGCGTATGGCACTGTGTGTCCGGCGCATGCTGGAGCGTAAAGTCGAGGGCGTGGCCATCATGACCTCGGAGATGGACGACCACCTGATCGATCAACTGGCCCACCGGAACGTGCCCATGGTCTTTTTGGACGTGGGCGTCACCGGAGAGGGCGTAGATAATGTGCGGGTGGATTACGCCATGGGAATCAACGAAGCCATGGAGCACCTGCTCTCGTTGGGCCACCGCAGAATCGGCTTCATCAGCGGCCCGCTGACGCTCAAATCCGCGCGCATCCGCCGGTTGGCGTTTCTGCGGTCTCTGCGCGCGCACCGCATCGATCAGGACAAGCGCCTGGTGGAAGAGAGCGATCACACTGTGGACGGTGGACTGCTGGCCATGACGCGGATGCTAGAGTCGGGCTGCGCGCCGACGGCGCTGCTGGCGTCCAATGATCTGACAGCTATTGGCGTGATGCGGGCCGCGCGGCGGGCGGGCCTCTGGGTGCCCCAGGATGTCTCGATCGTGGGCTTTGACGATATCCGCCTGGCGGAGTTCACCGAGCCTCCACTGACCACCGTGCGGCTATCGCGAACAGAGCTTGCGGAGCGGGCCTTTCACGCGCTGGCGGCGGGACTGGACGGCCAGCGGGATCAGCGGCGCAAACAGGATTTGATATTAGAGACGCACCTGGTGATTCGGGAGACAACCTGCCCGGTTCGTAAGTCGGACCCGCCGGCGCTACGGCGGTGACTGTGACTTCCGCCTCTTGTACTCGGCGAAAACGGCATCGGCCTCGGCCCTGCGGCCGCGCCGGCGGTAGACCAATCCAAGCGAATAGAATGCTTCGAGAACTGGCGGATCGAGAGTAGTGGCGGCCCGGTATTCCGCGATGGTTTCGTCGTCGCGGCCTTCCGCGTCCAGCACACGGCCCAGGTGGTAATGGGCCATCGAAAAGCCGGCATCATACCGCAACGATTCGCGCAAAGCCGTTTCGGCCTCTTTCAGTTGCTGCTGCCGCAGCAACAAAGCCCCCAGGTTGTGCGGCGGCCACGGCGATGGCTTTGGCAATGCCCGGTTCAGTTCGGCGCCTTTCAGGAAGGCTTGACGCGCCTCGTCCGGCTGTCCCAACATGTCCAGCGACAGGCCCAGATTGTCATAGGCGCGGGACGAATCCGGTTCCAGGCGGATCACTTGCCGGAACTTGTCCACGGCCTCACGGTAGAGCCGCTGCTCGTAGTCCATGCGGCCCAGCCAGTAAAGATACAGGGCAGTGTTTTGGCGGCTGTTGTTCAGCCGCATCAGCTCGATGCGGGCATCCTTGGCGTCACCCAGGTTGACCAGCGCCATGGCCCATGTGAACCGATCGCGGTCATCCAGCGGGACCAGCGCGTCGGACTGCGCGAACGCTCGCGCAGCCCCATCCATGCGCCCGCCCAGAAAATCGACAGCGCCGGCAAGTGCGCCGAGTTCCGCGGCGAGGGGCTTCCCGGCCACCGCGGCCTGGCGGTTCAGAATATCCGCCGCGCGGTCGTAGTCTTTGGTGGAGAGCGCGCGCAGCAATTCCTCGCGCTGGGCCGCGGGGAGGGAGGAATTCCGCACCCTTTCCAGAATATTGTCCGGCTTCTGCGCCAGACCGGCCGTCACCAGGAACGCCACAATGCAAAGCGCGCGGATCAATAGGGCTTCACCTCGATGGTGCGCATCAACAGCTCACGGCGGCGCGAGCGCGCCGCATCCAGCGTGCGCAGGTGCGCGGCTTGCTGTTCGGCGGCGGGATCGTGCGTGAGCTGCAGTACGGTGAGCAGCGTGGAGTTGGCCTGGAAACTGTCGGGTTCCAACGCCAGCGCACGATCGACTGCGGCACGCGCTTCGGCGGGCCGGCCCTGCGCAATGCGCACGCGCGCGAGTTCGTTATGCGCTTCGGCGAAAGACGGCGCCAGTTTGATGGCGTGCTCGAGATGCCTCAATGCCTCGTCGTAGTTCTCTTCCATGCGGGCAACCCGGCCCAGAAAGTACGCTGCGCCGGCTTCGGTCTTGGGGTCCTGGGCGATGCGCAACATCTCCGCGCGGCACTTGTCGTAGTCCAGCGCGCCGAAGTACGCGGCGCCGAGCGCGAAGTGGCCCCGGGCATCATCCGGCAGCGCCGCCGCATACTTAGCGAAGTACGGAATCGACTCGGTGGCCTGGCCGCCGCTGAGTAAGACCCCGCCCATCGCGTAGTTGTATTCGGGGTTGGCCGGGTCGATGTCCAGGGCCTTGTCGAGCGACCGGCGCGCTTCTACCGGCAGTTCCATCTCGACCGCCACCAGTCCAAAGAGAAAATGAATGCGCGCGTTGCCAGGCGCCAGGTCGCGCGCATGGCCCAGGTATCCGATGCAGCCTTCCAGGTCGTGCGAAAGGTGCGCGAGGCGGGCAAGCTCCAGCAGATGCTGGGGATTCGCCGCATCCTGCACGGCCACGCGTTCCAGCGTCCGGCGGGCGTCCGGAAGGCGGTTCAACTGTTCGTACGCCACGGCGAGCGGCCGCAGGCTGATAGCCGATGCTTTGCCCCGCGTGTCCAGCGCCTCGACCAGCGTTACGACAAGATTCGCATGCCGGGCGGAAGCCAGCACCGGAAAGATGGAAGCGCCATCTTCTTCGGAGAAGTCTTCGGCGCGCGCCAGGCTGGCAGCGACGTCCGCGGCCTCCGCGTTGCGGTCGAGACCCGCCAGATCGCCGCAGCGCAAGGCCAGCAGCGACGTCCGGGAGTTCTCCGCCGGCGGCAGTTTGGCGAGCTCGCGCAACGAATCGGCGAATTTCCCCTGCCATTCGAAGACCGTGGCTAAAGCGGTGAGCGCTTCGGTATCGTCCGGCAGTGCGCGCACCACATGCTCCCAGGCTTCGGCGGCACATGTCGTGGCGGTCGAATCGTGGTCGGTCAGGATCTGGCAGGCCCGCGCGAGGTTCCGCCATGCCGGCAAGAGTCCGGGCGCCAGGCGCGCCGCCTGCTGAAAGTCCTCGCGCGCCTCAGCCATCTCCGCGCGCTGGGCGTGGATGATTCCGCGCAGGTTGATGAGCCCGGCTTCCAGCGGATGCCGCGTCAGGGCATCATCGACAAGACGCCAGGCGCCAGTCTGATCGCCTTTCTCGATGGCCGCCTGTATCGTTTCGATGGTCTGTTCAATGCCCGGAGACTGGCTGTACAAGCCCGCCACGGCAGTGAAGAACACGGCCAGCGATGCAGTCCGCATCGGCTCCATTGTATCGTGACGGGATTGTGCGCTCGGGGCCACCGGGCAGGGATGCCAGCACATTTCCGCCGCTGCCCAACCTATAAATCACGGTCAGTCCCGTGCGCCCCACCTCCCGGTAACCGGCGAGCCATGGGCGCAAGTCGGCATATCCCTCGATAGCGAGGCGGGGGTTGAGCGGGCCCAGGCCATCCACGATGAGCGTGGGCTGCGTCCGGACCAGTTCGGCGCGGTGGGCACGCGTAGATTCCGTCTCGACCGGCCGCGACTCGGTCAGATGGCGGTCCGCTGGAACACCCGTGAGCGGCTGCGAATCGAGGAAGCGAGTGGCGGCGGGCAGCTTCGTGTAGACATACAACTCGGGACGGAACCCCCATACAAACAGCGTGTCTCCTGGCGCGCTCCACTGGCGCGCGAGTTGCGCGGCGAGGCGGCTGTCCTGGTCCATTGCGATGTCCACCCATTGGTGCGGCCGGCCGGCGGCCAGGTCGCGCGCCAGCAAAACATATCGGGGGCCGAAGCGCACCAGCGGCACGAGCAGCAGCGCCGCAACGGCTGCGGCACGCCGGCGTCCCGGCAGCGCAAGCCCTCGCGCGCCGGCTAATACCGCTAAGGGCAGCAGAGCGAAGTAGTAGCGTGGAAAGAAGCGCCAACCCGCGGCCACGGCGCCAAACGAAATGGCTGCCCACGCGGCCCAGCGCGCGCGGTCCGACCGCGGATCGCGCCACCAGAACCAAGCGGCGGCGATGACGATGGTGGCGTGAAACCCGAGCCAGTGCACCGTGCGCAGCGCTCCGTTGGCTACCGGGTTTTCGACAAACGTCTGGCCGGCGTAGATGCGCCCCCACTTCCAGACCTGGTCCCAGTATGCGTCGAGCGCCCCCTGGCTTCCCAACCAAAACGCAGCCGCCGCGTTGGGTATCGCGAACCCGGCGAGAAGCAACGGCAGCGCGCGCACGTTCCAGATGGCGCAAGCCGCCAGCACGAAGACGCCTTTGGCGTTGAACAGAAACGCGACGCCGCACAACACACCGCTCCAAAAGGCGCGGCCGCGCCAAGCTAGCCAGACGGCTGCCAGATGCGGCGCCAGCATCAGGAGATCAGCCGCCAGCGGCGTGGCCGACGAGGGGATATCGAAGACCAGAAAAAAAACCAGCAAGCTGGCGGCCCAGCGCTCTTCCGGTTCGCCCCACAGGTCGCGCGCGAACCGCCAGACTATCCAACAGGCCAGCAGCGCGTAAAGGGCGCCGGCCACCCGCAACGGGAAGCCTTCGCGCGCGCCCCAGGCCAGATAGATCGCGGGCAGCAGGGGCGGCTTGTCGAACCAAATGTCGCGGTACAGCACCTTGCCGTGAGCCATTTGCTGGGCGGCGGCCAGCGGCAGCGTCTCCTCGGCCCACAGGACATCGAGATGGCACAGGCGCGCCGCCAGCAGCAGCGCGAATAGCGTCAGGAAGAGGCCCGTGCTTTTCACTTGTGACAGGCTATGGTACCTTGAACCGCGCGGCGATTGGATCTATGATAGGCAAATAAAAGGCGAACAGTGGAGGATATTCAAGAACAACTCGCGGTGCTGCGGCGGCGCATCGCGCGCATCGACCGGAAATGGACTGGAGGCGAACCGCCTGCCCCTCGTCCGCGCCTCCAGGATCTGAGGCCGGCGCGCTATTTCGTCGAAGAATTGATGAGCGGCGAGGTGGTGCACACCGCCTGCGGCGAGCACTTCGAGACCGAGAAGTTGTTCGAGCGCCACCGGCGCCACGGCAGCATGGACATCTCGAACCTCTATGAGCTGCCGCCGGATCTGCTGGACTCGCTCTCGGCTGGCGCCATCAGCGCGTCTCATCCGTCCAAGTGGGCTTTCCTGGATACCGAGACGACCGGCCTGGCGGGGGGCACCGGCACGTACGCTTTTCTGATCGGCGTGGGCAGCATCGAGCCGGCGGGTTTCAGGCTGCGGCAGTTCTTCATGCGCGATTACGGCGAAGAGCCATCCCTGCTGCGGCGGCTGTCCGAGCACCTGGCGCAGTTCGACGTGCTGATCACCTACAACGGCAAGACCTACGACCAGCCGCTGCTCGAGACACGCTTCCGCATGGCGCGCGCGCGGCATCCGTTCGCGCGCATGGAGCACCTGGATCTTCTGTCCGGCGCGCGGCGGCTATGGAAGCTGCGCCTGGATAGCTGCCGCCTGATGGAGCTGGAGAATCGCATTCTCGGCGTGGAGCGCCAGGGCGACCTACCCGGCGAAATGATTCCGTATTACTACTTCGAATATCTGCGCACGCAACAGGCTTTCAAGCTGGTGCCCATTTTCCATCACAACGCCATCGACATTCTATCGCTGGCGTGCCTGACCGCCATTGTGCCCTTTGCATTTCGCGCTCCCGAAGAGACCGCCTTCCACCATGGCGCCGATGTTATCGGACTGGCGCGCTGGGTGCTCCAGGCGGGGCGCCACGAGGAAGCCCTGCGGCTGTTGCGCCGCGCAGTGGATCTCGGCTTGTCGGACGATCTGCTGTTCCGCACGCTCTGGGATATCGGCGCGCTGGAGAAACGCCTGGGCAGACTGGACGCCGCGCTGGCCGTGTTCACCGATCTGGCCGCTTCGCGCAATCCTTACCGGCAACGCGCGTTGCAGGCGTTGGCGATGCATTACGAGCACCGCGAGCGCAATTACGCCATGGCGCTGGAGATGACCCGCAGCGCTCTGGTACTGGGGGATACACCCGTGTTGCGGCGGCGTGAGCAGCGTCTGCAGGCCCGCGCCGCGCGGGGGAAGCTGGCCCTCTGATTTCACAAATTATTTACGAAATATCATACACGGTTGGCGGGGCACTGCTGAATAATAGAGAGCAGGAATGTTCTGTCTCAATGACGTGCCGTGTGTGGAAGGCGACGCAAGCGTGGCGCGCCGTTCGGCGCCGTGGCGGGCGCTGGACGCCGCGGAACGGGTTGCGGCGGCGGGCGGGCTGCTGTTCCTCTCGCCTTTTCTCCTGACCGTGGGAGTCGCTACGGCAGTACTCTCGCGCAATTCTCCACTCATCGCGCATCGGCGCCTGGGAGCCGGCGGCAATCCATTTTGGGTGCTTAAATTCCGCACCATGTGGTCGCGGGGCGCGCGTCCCCGTTGGCGCCCGGGTTTGATCGAGCACATTGAAGACGAGACCGGACCACACGAGAAGTGCGCGCGCGACGCACGCATCTCCAGCCGATTCGCCCGGTTCTGCCGCCGCCACTCCATCGACGAGTTGCCGCAGTTGTTGCACGTGGTGCGCGGTGAAATGTCGCTGGTGGGGCCGCGGCCCATCACCGCCTCCGAGTGGAGGCTCCACTATCAGCACGCCAGCGACGTGCTGGATGTGAAGCCGGGGCTCTCCGGCCTGTGGCAGATTATGGGACGCAACCGCCTGAGCTACGAGCAGCGGCGCGAGTTGGACCTGGCCCTGGCGCGCAACCATTCCCTCAAGCTCTATTTCCAAATTCTGTTGTGGACTTTGCCCGAGATCTGGAACGGGCGCAACGCCTGGTAGGATTTCGGATGCAATGAGCGGCGGATTAGCCGCGGCTCAGTTGCCTATCGCCACGGTCACCTGGTTGGAAGTCACTCCATTAATCTCGACCGTGACTGGGACGGCATTTCCGGTCGGTGTGCCGGCACCCAGCAACACGTCCACCTGATTCTCGCCGACGAATCCGGGCGCGAGCCCTGAGAATAGCACCTGCGCCTTCACGCCGCCGATCATGACTATCGGATTCGTGGGTGTCTCGGCGAAGTTAGGCGCGCCGGGCGATGCGGCACCGCTGGCCGGCTGATTGCTGACCGCCCCCAGTCCAGTACACCAGATGATCAAGGCATGGCCGTTTTGACCCTGCGTACTGATCGAGAACGGATGTGCATTCGAGCCTGGGACCGAGCCGGTGGGCGCGGCGAAGGCATTGTCGGCGTTATCAGTTGCAATGGCCTGGCCGGTCCCTTTCTCATTCACTGTGAAGATGCCGGGAACCGACGCGAGCACGGTGACCGTCTGCGCGGCCGACGTTCCACTAGCGGTTCGAACTACGATGTTCACCGTTCCGCCCGGCATGGATTCCCAAGGGAGCTGTGCATCGATCTGAGTGGGAATGGCGTAAAAAAGTCCGGCGGCTACGCCGTTAAAAGTGACTGAGTTGATGCTCGCAAGCGAGGTGGAGAGCGGAAGGGTGTCCCCCTCCGCGAAACTGCTGGCCAGGAGACTCGTGCCGAAGATAGCTATGATAGATCCGGGCGCGACACCTTGCGCGGCGTAACTGCCGTCGTTCACCACGCCGCCAGGTTCAACTAGGGGGGCTTGCGCACGCGCCAACGAGACCGCCAGCAACATACCGAGAGCCAAACCAGCTGTGCGCATCAATACCCTCCGTTTCGATTCTAGTAGATTGAGTAACCTGCTTCCAAGCCAAAAAGCAAGAATTTACTTGTTTACGGCGTAATCCAGCCGGGCAGCGGTTATGAAGGCGCGGTGCGCAATGCGGCGCGAATGTGATCCAGCGTACCTATTACTTCGGCGTGTTTGCCGCCATCCAGAGCCACCGCCGCAGCAGCCTCCACTTCCGCCTCCTGGGGCCGCGATGCCGCCAGCAGAACCTGTGCCAGCATCCAGTGCGGCTTGAACCAGTTCGGCGCGTAGGCAATGGCGGTGCGCAGGCACTGCTCGGTATGCGGGAAGTCGTTCAGCCGGGCATAATAGGCGGCCAGATTGTAATAAGCGTTAAAAGGGTCCTCCACAGCCGTAGTGGCGCGTTGGGCGGCCATGCCTGCCAATTGAAACGCCTGAAAGCGAACGGCGGGAGCCGCGTGGCTACCCGCCAGCAGCGCCAGCCGCCGCGAATACCAAAGATCAGCGCTGCCGCCGGGCCAGCGCCATCGCTGGTAGTCTCCGTATCGATTGTCCGCATCGCCCACTTGATTGGCATCCAGATCGCGCCGGACAACTACCAGTGCGGTCTCCGCCATCGACAGGCGCACGCCGAAAAGTGCCAGCGCGGCCGCGCAGGGTACGGCGGCCAACCGGAGCCAGCGCCCGCCGCCAGGCTGGGCGGCTCGAGAATCGGCGCGGCCGGTGAGCGAGACCAGCATGGCGATGACGAGGTAGTATGCCAGGGCGGTGGGTAACATGAAGCAGGTGAACTGCTCGCTGACAGTCATTCCGACGAGGCCGGCCGCCAGAGCGACGGCCATATCCCGCCGTGCTCCGGCCGTCGGATTCCGCCAAAGGGTCGAGGCGGCCGCCAGTCCCGCCGCGCACAAGGCCGCCAGCAGAACCGGTCCGGCGATGCCTTGGGAAACCAGCGCATCGAGCACGATGTTATGCGGTGACTCATGATAGAAATCCGGGTAGGCTTTACCGAGTTCCGTGGATTGGAACAGGGCGAAGGCGCCAAGGTAAGTGTCCGGTCCGTAACCTGTCAGCCAGCGCCCTTCGGCCATGCGCAGGCTGTCACGCCACAGCAGAAAGCGGGCGCCGCCGGCGGGTTCCTGAAGGGTCCAGTGGACGCGCGCCCGCAAACGAGCGCCAGCGGGAGACACGTAGAAGACGGCGGCCGCGAAAGCTGCCAGAATCCCGATTACGGCGAGGCGCGGAGTGAATCGCAGGCCGCGCCACAAGACCAGCACGAGCCCCCCTGCCAGCAGTCCCAGTAGCGGCGCGCGCGTGCCGCTCAGAATGATGGCGATGATGCTGGCGGCCGCGGAGGTCCAGGCGAGGTAATTCCAGAATCGGGCGCTCCCTGACGGCCGCGGCTCGGTTGCCGGCGGCTCTGCCGGCCGCCAGCCGGTGATCAGCGCGGCGCACGCAAAAACCACGCTGACCAGCCAGTTGGCAAAATAATCCGCGTGGCCCAGCGTGGAAGGCGGACGCACAATGGCGAAGACACCCTCTCCTACGTGGTAGGCGCGCGCGTCCAGTAGCGGATCCCAGCCGAAATACTGCGCGATGCCATAGATTGCCGCGATCAGGCCACTGACAGCGATGGCGCGCAGGATCACCCGCACGCGGCCGGGCCGGCCCATACAGTGCGCCGCCACCAGGCAGACCAGCGCCAGCGCCGCCAGTTGCGTGATCAGGCCCCAGTACCGCCAGTTGCTTCCCGCCAGCGAGACCGCTCGATTTACGGAAGTCAGCGTAGATACGATCAGCGAGACCGACATCGCGCAAATGGCCAGAACGAACCAGCGCGCCTCGCGCGACCACCGATCAAGCGGTGTGAGATCATCCTTCAGCGCCCACCAAACCAGAGCCGCCGCGGTTCCCAGCAGCAAGCACGCGATCTTAGGTGTAACATCGAAGTAAAAAAACGCTCCCGGGGCAATTGCCAGCGGAATAATGGCCACTACCAGGGCCAGCAGCAGGCTCATATAGGCTACACTATCTCACAGACGATGCCGGAGCCGCTGAACACTTACCGCTATCTGAGTTTCCTGCGCTCGCGCCGGCTATTCATCGCGATTAGTTGCGCCATAGCGGTCGCTCTAGTCCTGGGCATCGACCTGACACGGACGAAACAATACACCGCGGCTTGCCGCATCCTGATCGAGCCGCCCGCCGGGGGAGACAACCGCGGCACGGGTGTCAGTCCAATCTATCTCGATTCGCTTAAGACTTATGAACACTTCGCGGGCAGCGACAGCCTGTTCCAGAAAGCCTCGGACCAGTTCCACCTGCGCCAGAAGTTTCCGGAAGCGCATCTGGAATCGCTGAAGAAACAGATTCTGAAAGTTGGCATGGTGCGAGATACGAAGATTCTGGAAATCAGCGTGACTCTGCGGGATGCCCGGACCGCACACGAGCTGGCACTCTATCTGGCTGATAAAACCGTGGAGCTCAATCGCGGCGTGGCGCAGGATAGCGAAAAGGAATTGACCCGCGCCATGGAGCAGCAGGAGGAGGAGGCGCATGCCCGCCTGGAGCGGAGCGAGACCGCCTGGCAACGCTTTGCCTCGGAGCAGCCCATCGGCACGCTGCAGTTGGAAACGGAGAACGACGGTATCCTGGCGGGCAGCCTGGAGCGCCAGTTGCAACGGACCGAGGTAGATGCGTCCGATGCGCCAGCCGCCGAGGGCGTCGCGGCGCGGGCCAGAGCCGAGACGCTGCGCCAGCAACTCGCACAGTTGAAGAAGGAGTTGGCCGAGCGACATCAGATCCTGGCGCGCCGCCTGGCGGAACGCGAGCACCTGGCCGCCGAACGGTCCGCCAGCCAGGAGAACTATTCGGCGGTCGAGAAGCGGCTCAGCCTGGCGCGCAGTGACTTGGGATATCGCAGCGAACGCCTGACGGTGATCGATCCGGGCATCGTGCCCGAACGGCCTTCGGGGCCGAACCTGATGCTGCACGTACTGGCGGCCCTCTTATTGGGGATAGCCGTGCCGGTGATCTACCTGACGTTGGAATTGAGTTATCGGACGCAGCGTTCCAGCGCCGCGCCGGCCCCGGCCTACACGCTGCCGCTGCGCGCAACGGGCACTGGACGCGATGAGTGACAGAGGGACAGACACTGCCAGACTGAATGCGGCGGGGTGGATCCTTCCTGCTCTGCTGGGCGCCTACGCGGCAATCATCGCGCTGGCTCCCAAGCCGGGAATGGCTCTGGTCCTGGCTGCGCCGCTGGCTCTGCTGCCCCTGGCCTACTGGACAACGCTGAGGCCCGACCGGTGGCTCTTCCTTTTCTTTGCGGCGGTTCTCCTGCTGCCGCCGCTGCCCTTCGGGTGGGGTAATTCGGGGCCGCATCCCTCGGTGGTCTTCATTTTGTTCGGCCTGCTGGCGGGTTTGTTCGGCCTGGGCGGCTGGTGCGTGGCAGGCGCGCCCCTGAATCGCGCGCTTGGGGTATTCTTTCTTGTCCTGCTGGCCAGCACGGCCGAGGCGGTCTTCTACTCCGGCGCCAAAGTAGGGCTGGGCAGCCTGGTGCGCGTCATGCTGTTCGGCATTTCCGTGTACGTGTTTTTCTACACGGCCTACTCTCCGGCCGCGCGCGCGCCACACGATGTCTTCGCGCAGGTGCGCCGGCTCTACTGGATCGCGGTAGCCGCCGCATTGTTCGCGTGCGTGGATTTCTATTTCCAGCTTCCGGCGCCCGCCGGCTTCGGCCAGCAGTACATCTGGCTCAGGTCGGGAGTCTACCGGCGCGCGCAGGGTCTGTTTTACGAAGCCAGCACGCTGGGCAATTTTTGCGTGTTCTTCCTGGTGATGATCGCGGCAGCGCTGTTCGCGCGCCGCCAGGAGGCCCCCATCGCGCGGCTCTGGTTGTGGCTGGGCGGCGCGGTCTTCGCGGCGGCGCTGGTGCTCTCGTACTCGCGCGGATCCCTGCTGAACGCGCTGGTGGCCCTGGCGGTCCTCATCTGGTTACACCGGAGCCGTATGCGCTGGGGACGGCTCGTACTGGTGGCCGCGGGCTTCGCAGTAGCCGCCCTGCTGGTCCTGCGCGCGCTGCTGCCGGCGTTCACGTTTGCCTACCTCATGCGGGTCTCCGCATCGGTACAGTATGTCTTCTCCGAGACCGAAGGGCTGCTGTCGGGACGCGTCGCCAGCTGGCGCGCGGTGCTCGAATTCCTGGCGCAGCATCCCTGGCACGCACTGTTCGGCATCGGGTACAAGACTTTGCCGTACACGGATTACCTGGGCGCCAAAATAATCACCGACAATATGTATCTCAGCCTGCTGGCCGAGACGGGGATCGCCGGCCTGGCCGCGTTGATCTGGCTCAGTGTGGAGATCCTGCGTTCGGCGCGGCGGGCGGCAGGTTCGACGGATGCGCGGCGGCGCTTCTTTGGCAGTTGGATTCTTGCATTCTGGGCCGGGCAGGTAGTGCAGATGTTCACGGGCGACCTGCTCACCTACTGGCGGGTGCTGCCGCTATACTTCTGGGTGTTGGCGGTGGCCATTCGCGATGAACATTCTCTGCCTTGACCAGTTCGGCGAGTTAGGCGGCGCGCAGCGCTGCCTGCTGGACCTGTTCCCGGGGCTGATCGGCCAAGGCTGGGGCGTGCACCTGGCCGCGCCCGACGACGGGCAGCTTGCGCAAAGAGCCCTGGCGTTGCACGTCACGGTGGATCCCATTGTGTGCGGGCCCTATTCCTCAGGCTCAAAAACGCTGGCGGACATGGCGCGCTTCACGGCGCAAACGCCCCAGCTGGCGCACCTGATACGGGAACTGGTCAGGCGTTATGCCGCGGATCTGATTTACGTGAACGGGCCGCGCCTGCTGCCGGCCGCGGCACTGGCGGCACACAAGGGTCCGCGCGTGCTGTTTCACGCGCACAGCCTGCTGGGCGGATCCGCGCGCAGGGTGGCGGGCCGTTCGCTCGAAGCCGTGCGCGCCGCCATGGTGGCCTCCTGCCGTTTCGTGGCGCTGCCGCTGCTGGCGTATTCCGGCGACCGCGGCATCCGCGTGGTGTACAACGGCGTGAGCCGCATGTCGCGGCCCGAGCGCGGGCCGGCGAGAGACGAGCTCCGTATCGGAGTAATCGGGCGCGTATCGCCGGAGAAAGGCCAGGCGGACTTTGTGCGCGCGGCCCGCCTGGTCCACGCGGCGTCGCCGGAATGCCGCTTCGTCGTTTGTGGAGCACCGCTTTTTTCAAATCCGGCGGCGGTGCGCTATTACCAGGATTTGCAAGCCCTGGCCGAAGGCTTTCCGGTGGAATTCACGGGCTGGAAGGAAAATGTGGAAGACGTACTGGCCGCGCTGGACCTGTTGGTGGTTCCATCGGCGGCGGTGGACGCCACGCCGCGCGTCATTCTGGAAGCCTTCGCGGCCGGTGTGCCGGTCATGGCTTTTGCCGCCGGCGGAATCCCGGAAATTGTCGAGCCAGGAGTGACCGGCTTCCTTGTAGAGGAGCGCTCGCCTCAGTCACTGGCGCTGGCGGTGCTGGATGTGCTCGACGCACCACAGCTCCGGCGCCAGGTGGCCGCGCGGGCCTGCGCCAAAGCCCGCGGCGAATTCAGCCTGAGGCGCTATCAGGCGCAGATGGTGGAAGCCGTCGCGGCGGCCGTGCGCACGCCATGAGCCCTTAGGGCACGGCGCCGCGCGCATCAGGGATTCAGCGTAATCGTCGTGCTAGTACTCTCGTTGCCCAGGGTAGCGGTAATGGTTGCGGTTTGACTGGACGGGATGGTTCCCGCCGTGGCGGTGAATTGCGCCGAGGTGGCGCCGGCCGCCACTGAAACGGAGGCGGGCACGGAGAGCAGGCTGCTGGAACTGGCCAGCGCGATGGTGGTGGCGCTCTGTGGCACCGTGGTGCTCAGGGTTACCGTGCAGGTGGAGGTGCCGCTCGAGTTCAGAGTACTGGGTGAGCAGGCGACCGCGGACAGAAGCGCGGTGGCAAACACCGGTATGGTGACGATGTTGCTCACAAAGGAGCTCTGGGCGATGGTCAACTGCGCCTGCGGATTGGTCTTCATGGACGCGTTCAACTGCAGGTAGACCTGGTAGATTCCCACCATGCCCGGCGCCAGTTCGGCGCGCAGCACGTTAGCGGTGGTATTGTCGATCAACGCTGAAACGAACTGGGCCGACTGTGGCGTGTTGAATGCCGGGCCCTCGTAGGGCTGGCCCGAGAGGACGTATTGATCGATGGCGGGGTTCAGGCTGGGAACGCCTAACCCAGTGGCATACACCAGGATATTTTCTCCCGGAATAGCCGGGTTGGCAACAGTCAGGGGGGCGCCGGCCGTGCTGGCGCAGCAGAGTAGCGCACCCACACCGGGGCTGGGCGGCGCCGGACCGATGGAAGTCAGCAGGAGGCCCGAACCGGTGCTCACGCCGGATTGAAAGGCAATTCCGTTGCCGGCCGCGCCGGGCGTCCGGGCCTGCAACAGGATGCGCGAGAACTCGCTCGATGGCGTGGCGGTCACATGCGGGTCCTTATTGAGCATGGCTACAAACGCCTGCTGCACGCTGTACAGCGAGTCGCTGGCCTGCACCGTGTAATTGTAGATGCGGCCGCCTGTGCAGCCCGTGGGGGTCGAACTGGTGGGGGTCAGCGCGGTGCTGGATCCGATGCAGATTGACCCGATGTTACCGCCTTTGATACTGCCATCCACCGAGATGACGCCCGTGGCGTAATTCGAGCTATGGTACGCCAGCGCAGGCGGCTGGCAGGGCGTGAGAGAGCAGGTGCCCGCAAATATGCCCGGATCGGCCGGCACGATGGTCATGGCTACGGTATTGGTGGCGGTGATGGCGCCATCGTTGCGTTGAATACGGACCCAGGCGTTCGCGGTGCTGGTGTTGCTGAACTGAAAAGCGAACGGCAATTGCGCGTTGATCTGGGTGGGCGAAACGAATAGCAGGGGCGACTGCACGCCGTTGAAATAAACTTCGACTCCTCCCAAGGTGAGAGGCAACTGTTTGACGCCTGCTGGCGCCACGGCGGTCTGGTCGCTCAAGGTGGTCCCGGGCGCCGCCAGAAGCGAGACCAGGCTTCCCGGAGCAATGCTGGCCGCGCTGGAACCACCGGAAAGGTTGGCGGATTGGGCGGTGGCGGTGATCTGCGCGTTGGACGAGTAACTGACGGTCACGGTCACGTTGTTACCGGCGCGTCCGGGTGTTCTCGCCGTAAGCACGACTTCGTTCGTCAGCGTATCGGCCGTAGCGAACACGTTGGGATCTCCCTTGCCGGCGTTGATTAGCGCCACCAGGCCGTTAACGATGCCGGCGAAGCTATCGCCGCTTTGAACTGTATACGCGTAAGGGACGGTGGTGGTGGAGGTGGAAACACCGATCGTCAAGGTCAGCTTGTCGCCGGACTTGATAGTGCCGCCGATTGTCACGGTATCGACCGCATAGATGTTCAGACTGGCCGCGTTGCGCACCGCGTTATAGGGCAGATCCTGCTCCGCCGGGGTGTAAACCAGGATGCGCTGGTTGTAGGTATCCGCCACGTACAGGTTAGTGCCGTCCCAGGCAAGGGAGAGCGGTGCGTCCATGGTGTCGGCGCCGTCGGTGGGGGCGTCGGATACGAAATCGGTCTGGCCGAGGACCTCATCCGCGGCGGCCGCGTTGCTGGTCGGGATGGTGTTGTAAATCAGGACACGATCGTTGCCGCCGTCGGCGACGAACAGGCGCGTGCCA